>CAXTXB010000484.1:0-4799 GCA_964247965.1 uncultured Dictyobacter sp.
ATGTAGATGTATACTACAGAAAGGAAAGAGGGGCTGCCTGGAGGGGAATCTCATGGTCAGCTTTGTAAGGAGGGTTGGTATCGTGGCGTACACCGTCTTCATCTCATATGCACATGAGGATAAACCTTTTCTCGCCGGCTTACTCAAGCATCTCAGCATCTTGCTCAAGCAGGGGCTTATCAGCAAATGGTCCGATAGCGATATTCTTCCAGGAACCGAGTGGCGTAGCCAGATTATGAAGCATGTGCGCACGGACCAGATCGTCCTGCTGCTCATCAGCGCCGATTTCATAGCCTCGGACTTCTGCTACAGTATCGAGATGAACGAAGCCCTGAAAAGACACGAAGCCGGCGAGGCCCGCGTCATCCCCATTCTCGTACGCCCAACGATCTGGCAGGATGCACCCTTCGCAGAACTACAGATACTTCCATCAGATGCCAGAGCCATCAGCACATGGTCTGACCGCGACTCCGCATACATCGACGTTGTGGCGGGTATCAAAAGAGTCGTACAGGATCTCCAGGCAAGCACAAATGCTAACTCGAATACACAGAGTAAAGCCGAAAATCTATCATCAGCACAATCTTCCTATACCCAGAATTTACCCGATAAATCTACTGGAGGCGACACAAACCCAAACCCTCGCTAAGCCTACCGATATCCAGTGACCGCACCCCATCAGTAGGCAAAGAGGAACTGGTGCCAGAAATAATGAATGTCCCCTTCCCGCGCAACCCCTACTTCACAGGCCGCGAAGACGTGCTGGAGCGGTTGCGCGCTGTCCTGCTGCAGGGCAAAACAGCCTCGCTCACCCAGGTCATTAGCGGCCTGGGCGGTATCGGCAAGACCCAGACCGCACTCGAATACGCCTACCGCCACCTGAAAGACTACCGCTACATCTTCTGGGTCAAAGCCGACACCCACGAACTCCTCACCTCAGACTTCGCCGCCATAGCTATCCTGCTAGATCTCCCCGTCAAAGACGACAAAGATCAGAACCTCGCCGTGGCCGCCGTCAAAACCTGGCTCCAAAGAAACACCGGCTGGCTCCTAATATTCGACAATGCCGACAACCTCGAAACCGCCTACAAATTCCTCCCGCAAACCTCTAAAGGCCACAGCATACTCACCACCCGTACCCTTGCAAACGGCAGCGAGATTCAGGACATTCAACTAGAGAATATGACGCAGAAAGAAGGCATCACCTTCCTGCTCCGGCAAGCCAAAATTCTGGCACTAGATACCCCCCTTGACAACGCCTCAGAAGATCAAAGAAACAAAGCCGGCGAAATCGTCGCTCTGCTCGGCGCTCTCCCGCTTGCCCTGGCACAAGCAGGAGCCTACATCGAAAGAAGGCGCTGTGGCCTGGCTGGCTACATAGAACGCTACCAACTGCGGCGAAGCAAACTGCTAAGTAAATGCGAAGAGAAGTAGAAAGGCAACGGAAATACAGGCGCGGATTGACGTAATAGAGAGGAGGATAGGGGTGGAACATACGGAAATATGATAGTCATGATTTCAACTTATTTAGGTAGAAAGGTGGGGACTCTTTAGCCGCAAGTCGTCTCCTCACGACATATTTTGCTTTGCGAAAGTGGGATGAGAAAATTATGAAAATGGATATGAGTGGAATGTAGGGAGAGTGTAGAGAGGGTGTGGACGGTACTGCTGGAGAACAAATATGCATGAGATTCTGAATAAGTTGGAGGGTGGTGATCGTCGTTCGATTGGGAGGGCGAATGAGGTGGTTGGAGATATATTTGACGACCCTTCTTTGTTTGGTGGAGTGTTTGAGGGGATGCTGAGTGATGATCCTTTGATCAGGATGCGTGCGGCTGATGTGATTGAGAAGGTAACGACGAGGCATCCTGAGTATCTGCAGCCCTATAAAGAGATGCTCATTGAGCAGGTAGCCGGGAGCGAGCTGCAGGAGGTTCGCTGGCATGTGGCACAGCTTATTCCTCGTTTGCAACTGAACGAGCAGGAGCGGAGGACGCTTTTTGAGGTATTACGCGGATATCTGGCCGATGCAAGCAATATCGTGAAGACGTTCTCACTGCAGGCGCTGGCAGACCTGGCGGAGCAGGATAGTACTCTACGTCAGGATGTCATCGAGCTGCTGGAAGTGCAGACGAAGATAGGCAGTCCAGCAGTGAAGAATCGAGGGAACAAATTGCTACAGAAACTTACAGGTTAAGTTTATCAGCTAGATGCTGAAGGATATAAGTTCATAGGTCCACCCCTCCACGAAACAAATTGTTACAGAAGCTCACCGGTTAAGCTTACAGTAGCCGGATATCTACCTCCCAATAAGAATGATATATTGAAATACATTGCGTCCCCTTGCAGCGGGAGATTGAGCAGGGAGGTGAGCAGTGAGCCGGTTCAACTTCTGGCCGAATCGTAGGTCAAGTGGCTTGATTGAGCAGGATGTAGAGCTTACCGTTGTCTCATTTGAAGATGTTCCGCTAGATGCGCTAAATGTATCAGAAGGTTTAGATACGTCCAATTTATATCCTACCAGCCTTGAAGTATGTCGATGGTGTAATGGGCCAGCAAGTCCGACGTTGGATGATTGTTGTGTGCGTTGTTTAGAAAAGTTAAAGCGGCGTGCTGCCATACGTGAGAAAACCGCGCCGAACAATTCTCGTATAGATTTTTAGAGAGTGCTAGACGCCCATCATGATGGGCGTCTCTCATCGTCTAGACACCTTTATAGCCGTGATTTTGGAAGATGGCGAAGTCGCGTGAAGTGATTATGCTGGCATGTTGTGCTACAGTTGCGAGTGTTTGCTTTGCCCCCTTGCCTCCAGTTATCGCTTTGTGTGATCGTACAAAGCGTTCTGAAGCGGCTCGCCCGTTCTCTTGCACAAGTGAAAAGAACTATATGCATATCACGATGGGATTCCGGCACTTCCTTATAGGGAGCTAAGGCATTAAGCCTGGAATGAGATTGGTGTCAGGGGTGGGCACTGTTATGTTTGAGTCGGGAGTGGGCAATGTGTCGAGTTCAGGTGTGGGTGTTGCGTTCGGATCAGGGGTGGGCGCGGGTGGTGGCGTATCTTGAATCGGTGCGGATGTTGGTGTGGGAGGCTCTGGAGTTGGCGCGGCGGCCTGGGGTATGCTCGTTGGCGTGGCAACAGGAGCCATCCTCTGGAGAAGCGACGGTTTTGTGGAGACGGGGGCCAAAGTAGGTGTGCTTGCTATGGAGGTAGCGGTTGGGCTGGCGGCGGCATTTCCAGCAGTTCTAGTGGTTCCAGTGGCTCCGGCTGTGCTCGTTCCCTCGTTTGGTCCGTTGGTCGTCTCGGTCGAAAGAGGGATAATTCCTGGCTCAACCTGTGTCTTTTGCACATCTGTAAGCTGATGAAAGCCCAGGATGCTGCTGCCACCAATGAGGAAGAGCAAGCTAATCAGGATAAGTATCTTCTTCGGAGCCCGTCTATGTCGCACTGGTAGAGTCTGGACGGTCTCGATGACGGGCTGGAATGTTTGCAGCGCGGTATCAGGCGTAATAGTTTCTGCCGCAGTAGAAAGGATCTGTATGCTTGACTGTCTCTGTGCTTGTATAGTGTTTCGCTGATCAGCGGCTCCTACATCATAAATCGAGGTCATCGCCTCATCGATGGGTATCTCTACCGTCCGCCTGGAATCAAGTCTACTTGAAGAGAGTGATTGATTTGCACTATTAGTAGCGCGGAATGGCTGAGATTGAAGTACCTGATTGCTCACCGACACCAGCGGTGGCCGCGTGGGCCGCTGCTGTGTAAGCTCGCTTGAACTCCCGTAGGCCTCGCCTAGAGCGCATGCAAACTCCCCAACACTCTCAAAGCGATCGGCCGCATTCTTTGCCATCGCCTTGAACACCACCTGCTCCACCTCGGACGCGAGACCTGGCACCAGCGCGCACAACGAGGGCGGAGACTCCAGCACCTGCTGGCTCGCCACCTCCGCGAAAGAGCCACTGAAGGGGCGCTTGCCGCATAGCCATTCGTAGATCACCACGCCCAGCGCATACTGGTCACTGGCAAAACGCGGCCGCCCGCGCAACTGTTCCGGAGCCATATACGCCACCGTTCCCGCCAGGTCATCCGAAGACTGTGAGCGCGATGTCTGAGCCATCACCACCAGACCAAAATCTGTTAGCAGCAACTGCTCGTTCTGACCGAGCAACATATTCTCCGGCTTTACGTCACGGTGTATCAGCCTGTTTTGATGTGCATAGTCTAGCGCCGAGGCAAGCTGCCGCACATAACTCACAATGAGCGCTGCAGGTAAACGCGAGCCCCTGGGATAATAATTACGAAGCGAGCCACGGGCCGCATAGCTCATGATCAGGAAGGGATAGCCATCCGCAATCCCGTACTCAAACAGACGGATAATATTTGGATGCTCTAACTGAGCAATCGCCCGCGCCTCATTCAAAATATCAGCCTGGTCGGCATCGTCAGTCCGTGCATGCAGAACCTTCACCGCCGCCAGCGTCTTCAAATAAATATGCTCTCCCAGGTACACATCGGCAAACCCGCCATGCCCTACGAGGCGTACAAGCTGATAATTGCTTATCCTTTGTCCTACGCGATTGTTACTACTATCAGACATATTTCTTTGTTATCAAAGCCGACACTTCAGCACCATACACTGTAAACCATTATGAGATACACTGAAGCGCGCTATAGAGGATAACTATATCTCCATTCTCTTCTCATCTTAGCATTTTTTTTAACATCTTCTGTAGAGACAGTACAAAAGTAATAAGGTACATAGATTCTATTATAGATATAGTTCTATATACCAACAAT
>CAXTXB010000485.1:0-3365 GCA_964247965.1 uncultured Dictyobacter sp.
GTTAGAGACGTATCTATGTTTTTGCTTCTAATGCAGAAGTACGACGGATATGCTAGCTTGTACAGCATAGACGGAAGTTGTACAATGCTAGATTATCGCGTCCATTGGTGTATCATCTCATCGATGAGCGTGATGATTCTGTAGATGATTTATTTTGTGAAGGAGACACTAAAAGATGAGTGAGCTCAGTTCGAATCGGGCAGAGCGGACAATCAGACGCATCCATATTGGTCCACTTCAAATTGGTATTATTTTATTAACTTTGATTACGGCGGCGATTCACCTCTATCGCGCCTTGTCGATGAGTTTGCTCCGAGGTCCGGGTCCAGGAGCAGGTGGCGGTGGTGGACGTAGACCTGGGGGTCCCGGAGGTCCTGGGGGTCCTGGGCGTGGAGGTCCGGGTGCAGGTCCGATACCGGGTATTTTCGGACTATTAACGCCGCTATTTTACCTCAATGCCCTTGGCTACGTCGTCCTGTTGATCGCGCTCTACCTGCCAGCGTTGGGGCGTTTTCATCGCATCGTTCGCTGGTTGCTTATCGCCTTTGCCCTGGTCACAATCATTGCCTGGTTCGTGATTACGGGTGCCCGTCCTAATGCACTGGGCTATACCGATAAGCCTGTCGAGGTTCTGCTTATCATACTTCTGATCGTTGAAGATATTCAAGAGGCTCGCTTGCGACGGGTCTAGAAATTGCACTTCTCGCTGGTCTACTCGTATAACATTTGGGCTGCACGAGTAGACCAGCGAGAAGCCAGGTGACCAGAGCACGCAAATTTCGTCTACATCCCACTTCTGAATAAGCTATGTATCTCTCCAGGATTGCAGGAACCACGCGATTTACCTGCATTTGAACACTCGCAAAATGGAAGCGGCAATATGGTGAAAAATATATGACGCTTAAGCGTAAAAAGCATTTTAACGTAATCAGGCAAGAACAGTTTCCCCGGACCTCGAAGGTGACAACCATTCGCACATAAAAATTCGAGCGGAGGAGTAACTGACATCATGCATCCTCTGAGTCCGTAGTCGCATCCGCATGGATTACCGGAAGTTCGTTTCGCCAGAGGCTTCATCAAACCTGCGAGGACATTCTCCCTGGCGGCAGAGGTCGATGGCTCGGTTATGACGTTTTCTCTCACTGGCAAAAAAGTGACAACAACGGTTGATACAACTTATCCAGATGGCTACAACATTGACTTTGGCATCGCCGACCCTGGCGCGAAGAGTGCTCCCAGCGTACGCTTCTTGAATTTTATCTACACGCCATTACCACCAGATACGCATTTGATTTCGGAAGCTGCCGTAGCTACGCTTCAGGCTACAAAAGCTCGTCAGACACCTTATATATCTCCAGCGCCCGGCTTCGGATGTGATAAAGGTGCGGGACAATGGAAGCCTGTCTCGGAGAGTGAAGATGGGTGACCGCCAGTTGTCTCTCTAATGGCCTGGCTGTCTCGCAAGGAACATCAGCACACTACGTTGGTGATGTGTCTTTTTACTGGCTCGACGGTAATTTCCCAACGAACTACAAAGTGAAAGCTCAAGTTGATGTCAGCAGACTTAACTCCGGTTATGCAGGTATCACTACGCGCAAGGACGAGCGGGCAGCAGGATATGGCTTTTGCTATAGATATTCGCGTCTGTTACCCACAAACGTTTTGCTCCCAGAGAGAAAACTTTATACATATAAGAGGCAACGAGCACATAAAGCGGGCTGTGGATAAGCAAATATGCTATTAGTATGCAGGCTTGACAGCAGGCGTGAAGAGTAGTTATACTCTCAGTAACATATTTAGGCTGGTCAGCCAACTAATTCTCAACATGATGCCGTATTTATGAGTTTGCCACTGCCTCCTACATATTATAAGTGCGATGAAGCCATGCTATTGGAAGGTGAAGCACGATGACTAACAAGACCCTGGTAGATGTAACAGTGCCCCAGGCTTCTGAAACAGATGAAGGAGTTCACCTTCCTGCTCCACACGGGACAAGGAGGAGTGCGGCCTGCGAACACTTGCTAGATGCGGCCCTGGAACTCTTTGCCGAGCGTGGCTTTGAAGCGACCACGACCAAGCTGATAGCTCAGCGGGCGGGTGTTCCACATGGGTTGATTCACTATCATTTTGGCACAAAGCATAATCTTTTAGTAAGCCTGCTGACTGAGCGCTCCTTCTTACCCGAAATCGAGACCCGTTTTGAGGCTGCCCGGGCAAGCGGAAGTACAGACCCACGCTCGACGCTCATTGAGTGTTGTGTGGAGTTGTGCGCTTCTTATCAACGCCATAAGCCTCTTGCTTGCATTATGCGGCATGAGTCGCAAGTGAATCCGGAGGTGCGTGCGGCGTTGCTTCAGCTTGAGGGTCGGGTGTTCAAGTTGATAGCGGATTTCCTTGAGGGTGCTTCTCAGCAAGGGGCGTTTAGAATGCTTGATGCCGAGATGGTGGCGCAGGCTCTCTTGTCTACGCTGAGCATGAACATCCGACATGAGAATATATCTGAGCCACGGGCCTTTTGCGAGCGGCTTGTGGATGCACTTGTGAGCAAATAAGCTTGACTGAAGGAGACAGTGTATGCAAGCTTCTGTACAAAAGCAATCGGGGCAGATTGGTGGGCTGCCCTATAAATGGATAGTCGCTATAGTGGTGATTTTTGGGCTCTTCATGGTTATTTTGGACACCACTATCGTCAACAACGCCATCTCGCGACTGCAAAGCGCATTTGGAGCGAGTTTATCTGATGTTGCGTGGGTTTCAACGGGCTATACGTTGACAGAAGGGATTGGAGCTACACTGGCACCGTTCTTTTCCTCGCGGCTAGGCCTCAAGCGCTTTTATATGATCCTTCTGGCGCTTTTTACTATCAGTTCGGCTTGCTGCGGTCTGGCCTGGAGCCTGTCCGCGCTGATCGTTTTCCGCATCATCCAGGGGCTTGCGGGTGCGTCCCTGATGCCTATGTCCATTACTTTGCTCTATAGTGAGTTTCCACCTGAAGAGCGGGGCGCGGCGATGGGCATGCTGGGCATCCCTATTCTGATCGCTCCGGCCCTTGGTCCTACTCTGGGCGGCTACCTTGTGACCTACTGGAGCTGGCAGTCGGTATTCTATATCAATGTGCCGATTGGCATTATCGGCTTCTTCATGGCCCTCACCTACTTGCGTAATGTTAAACCTCCTCAGCGGAAAGCCTCTTTCGATTTCCTTGGCTTTATCTTTGTTGCCATCGGTTTAGGCACGCTGCTCTACGGGCTCGATGATGCAGGTACTGATGGCTGGGGATCAACTAAGGTCGAGAGTTTCCTGATTTTAGCGGTGATGTCCTTGACGATCTTTGTGGTGGTGGAACTGCTGATGGCCAGTAGTGG
>CAXTXB010000485.1:3375-4361 GCA_964247965.1 uncultured Dictyobacter sp.
CTTCACGGGGGGCAATCTGGCGACGGTTATGACTACGATTGCACTCTTTGGCGGTCTGTACCTGGTGCCTATCTACCTACAAGGTGTGCGTGGCTTGACTGCGTATCAATCGGGCCTCGAACTGTTGCCGCAAGCGCTGGCTTCGATGGTGGCGGTGACGTTAGGAGGGTTTCTATCTGACAAGATAGGAGTGAAGCTTGTGACGATTCCGGGGCTGGTTATTCTGGGCTTCGCGCTCTGGAGCATGTCGCATCTCACGCTTGACACTCCGTTGCGGAATCTACAGGGCTTGCTCGTCCTACGTGGCTTTGGCCTGGGACTCTGCGCCCAAACGGCCAGCAGGGTTGCTTTGAGCACACTACAGGGAAAGCAATTATCGCAAGGATCTTCCTTGAACTCGGTGATCCGCTCGTGCTCTTCAGCACTGGGCGTTGCGACCATGACCACCCTGGTGTCCAGTCGCCGCACCTTACACTATACGCGCCTGGCTGAGCAGGTCACTCCGAATTCTTCTAGCGCAACATACCTGCAAGACCTGACTCAATTGTTTGTAGGTCGCGGATACCAACAGGCACAGGCGCAGATTGCGGCGATCGAGGAGATGGTCCGGCAGGTGCAGCAACAGGCATTCCAGTTGGCCATCAATGATGCCTTTTTGTTCACTGTCCTTACGGTCATTCTCACGATTCTCCTCTTTCTCTTCGTGATCCAGGCACCTCGCCGTGCCAAAGCAGGTGGAAGCGTGCCTGTTG
This sequence comes from uncultured Dictyobacter sp., assembly GCA_964247965.1. GTDB lineage: Bacteria > Chloroflexota > Ktedonobacteria > Ktedonobacterales > Ktedonobacteraceae > Dictyobacter. The sequence continues at coordinate 4,128 of CAXTXB010000485.1, forward strand.
CAAAGCAGAGCAAAGAAGTCGTGCAAGACAAAGCAGCAGCTCCGAAACAAGAGGAACCGGAAGAAGAAGAGGCTCCAGTATTCGCGCATTAGAAACTGGACAACGGACTCTTGTGACGTCGTTGTGTTAGGGGACAATGTATTGCTCTGACCCACTTCATTTAACGACTGACTCCGCGTAGCGACAATCCCTTGCGGTTGTCGTGCTCACCCTACTTCAGAGGCTGGCTAGCAC
>CAXTXB010000485.1:4371-4796 GCA_964247965.1 uncultured Dictyobacter sp.
AAAACCCGTTGGGGGTGGTGGTGCCCCCCATCTTCCCGGGGGGGCTCACCACCACACCCCATGGTTTTTGCCGCTACGCGGAGTTAGCCTATTACCCTTACTCGCCTTTGCAGATGTGCTATAATGTAAGAAGAGATGTTTTGCCCAGATGGGCTTACACACATAACATTTTGTGGCTGTCACTTATAGCGTCGGCAAGAGGTTGTCCCATCTGTACATTTATATATGAAGGTAAAACTTGTGGAGGGCAAAAGTTCTTAACCTTCCTTTCTCTTTGTACCTACTTCTGAATACCTGCTACACAATTTCACCTCAACATGGATGTTCTATATAAAGAAGATGACAATCTTTAGTAGATGTGTCTCTGGCACTTCTATTTCTGTGCAATATATAAAAATTATAATAGTGAATCTACTTACTAAGCC
>CAXTXB010000486.1:0-4791 GCA_964247965.1 uncultured Dictyobacter sp.
GCACTAATGTCATTTTCCAGCGATTTGTAGCATCTTGCTCATTGGTGAGTATCAGATTTTCATAGATGGGTATAATATCATAAGAGGCAGGGCCACGCGTAATAACTTCATTCTTGAGGTATGTGCCGCTGCTACGGCCAAACAGTTGTACTGCGCCCTCTAGATTTTGAAAGTACTTGAGAAAATCATTGTTTTGTATCTGTGCGACAGTGAGGCCGCGCTGTATCTTATAGAAGGAGTACGCCTGCAGAGTGATGCTGAGCAAGCCACTATTTGACTGATCAGGCCGTGTCTGGCCTAATTTCACCTGTCCCCAATCGCTTTGTCCACCGATATCACTCCAGCTTCGCAGACCCACTGCCTGGCTGATGCTCTGCCAATCAATGCTGTTATATTTGCGCTGGAGGATCTGGGCGCGCTCTTTCCACACGCCAAACACAAGTGGACTGAAGACTAGAGCTTTAGGAATGAGGTCGCCCGATGTATAGATGATATCCTTCCCATGTGCTTTATTCCATGCAGCATTAAGCTGGTTTAGCTCTAGAAAGCTGGCCGGACTCCATGCTACGGGCTTGATGCTGCCATTCAGGATGCTATCCTTGGTCTCGACTGAGCCGCGCGCATCCGACGTAACCTGAATGAGCTTTCCACTCACCTGTGTATTGGTGGCGTTGAAGTCGCTGATGGCCTTGCTCATCCAATCCTGTTTCTCTGTACTGTATACAAAGTTCAGGTTGATGGTCCCGGCTGAACCTGGCTTACTGGCTGGCCCCGTTGGAGTGCTGGAGCTCTGTTGGTGAGAAAGAAAGAGCGAAGTGCCTCCTACTACTGCCAGACCGACGACGGTTGCGCCGGCGATCAAAAGTGTTCGACGTGACATTCCTCCCTGCCCTGCGGGTTGTTGAGGATAGCCACCCGGTGTGGGTGATGACTGTAGCGGCTGCGGCGGCGCTTGTACAGGACCTCTCCAGGCTGTGGGTGATCCGGGCTGTTGTGCCCCGCTCGTTGTTCCTACAACTGTCTGTTGGTTTGGTCGCGCCTGTGGATAAGACTGAGGGTTGGCTGGTGGGCTGGCAGGTGTGGGCTGGATGGTTGGCATGTTGGGCATGGTTGATCCAAGAGTGCTCCCCGTTGTGACAATGCCGCTGGAGGCGATTGCCTGGTACATCTCAGCTGCCGATTGATAGCGGTCTTTCGGTTCATCGGCCATGGCCTTGAGTATGATGGCCTCGGTTGCCGGGGAGATCCGAGGATTGAGCTGGCGCGGCCTGACGAATATCTGTGGGTTGATGCGCCGTGATGGCGAGTCTGCCGGCAAGTTGTTTGTCAGCAGATCGTAAAGTGTGGCTCCCAGTGCATAGATGTCCGACCTGGCATCGCTTTGACCGCGGCCATACTGCTCTAAGGGGGCGTACCCCTGTGATCCGAGCAGGGTTGTATCTTTTGTCACGGCTGCTTTGAAAATGCGCGCAATACCGAAGTCGATCAGTTTAATCTCGCCATCAGCTGTGACCATCACGTTCGAGGGTTTCATGTCGCGGAAAATGATTGGCCGCGGTCGGGTATGCAAGTAGTGCAAGACGGTACAGAGCTGCATTGCCCACCCCATGACTCTGTGTTCATCCAGCGGCCCCGCAGCATCCTCCTGTACTTTTTCTAAGGTCTTGCCCTCGACGAATTCCATGACCAGGTACGCTTTATCGCCCTCTTCAAAGAAGTCGCTCACGTTTGGCAGGTTGGGGTGATTCAGTTCGACGAGCAGCTCGGCCTCATTGCGGAAATCCTGGATGGCCTGCGCCCTTTGTTGAGCAGTCAATTGGGCGTCGCTCATCTCCTTGATAGCGACGATACGCTTTTGAAAACGTTCATCGTTGGCCTTGTAGACCGCCCCAAATCCGCCCTTCCCAATCAACTGGCTCACACGATAACGGCTCCCGAGCAGGCTCCCCGCTGTAAGCGCGCCAGTGATGCGGCGGCTGGAGCTTCGTGCTGGCGAGGATGGTTGTGTTGATGCTAGAATCGTTGGCGCTTGAGACGATGCTTGAACCGTTGGATATGCTGGAGGTCCACTATTCAACGCATATCCACAGTTAGAGCAGAAATCGTCATTTGCGCCGTTCACTGTGCCACAGTTTTGACAGATGCGTGAGGCTCTTGCCTGACCCATACATTCTTAATCGGCTGCATGAAAGAGACATTGGTCGAGGTCGCTCTCCATGCACACCGCCTCCTTCCAATGACTCATTTCCCACCGACTGTATTATTTAGTCGCATGATTATCTCTAGTTTAAAACGAAGCTTTTGATCATTATTAAAATCCGGCCTTATCCACTCTTCACGCCTATTATAAATCACAGTAGGAAGGATAACACGAAAGCTTCATTTACACAATGTAGCACTTCACTATTTTCAATCTTCTCTACCTGCATCCTCGCAACTCTCTTGAGCAGGATGCCAGGATCTACAAGGAGCATCCGTGGCTGAAGGGTCCAGTGAAGGATGACTCATAGCGTCTTAGAGTAGTCAAAGAGAGAGTTTTTCTTTATACTTCATCGTTCGCGTATGTTTTTTTCAAAATGATATAGTCCCCCTCTATAGCAAATGGAACGCGCTAAAGGACGGTTCGTAGAAGACCGCCATCAATCTGAAGTGTCGTTCCAGTGATATATCCTGCCTGCTGAGATGCAAGGAATGCAACCAGAGCTCCTAGCTCCTCCGGTTGGCCGATTCTTCCCAAAGGAATATCCTTTGCAAGTTCGCTCAGTGCCTCTTGCTCGCTCATTCCTTGTGCGATCTTTTTCGTTATCATCGATCCCTGGAGGATGCGATCGGTAAGCATGCGCCCTGGACACACATTATTCACTGTGATCTTGTCTGGAGCCAATTCAAGGGATAATGTTTTCGCCAGCCCAATTACTCCTGGGCGAATAGTGTTAGAGAGAATAAGGTCATCTATCGGCTCCTTCACAGAGATACTTTCGATGTTAATAATGCGTCCACCTCCAGCTCTGCGCATATGTGGTAAAACGAGCCGAACGAGGCGCACCGTACTAAGAAGGTTCAGCTCGAATGCAGCTTGCCACTGTTCGTCGTTGAACGTTTCAAACGTTCCTGAGGGTGGTCCTCCGGCATTGGTAACTAGAATATCAATGTGATCAAACGCGTCAACGGTTGCAGCAACAATCGCGCTAATATCCTCTACTTTTGTGACATCTGTAGGAACTGCCAGGACACGCCTTCCATTCTCCTGCTGAATCTCCCGAGCTGTTTGCTCTAATGCCTGTTGATTCCGCGCACCAATCACCACATTTGCCCCTTCTGCTGCAAGGGCGGCGGCACTAGCCCTTCCGAGCCCCTTGCTTGCAGCTAGAACCAGCGCAACTTTCTCGTTGAGTCCTAAGTCCATGTTTCATCCCTCCATTGTAATATCTATATGTTGTAGTGTATATCATCAAAGATTGCTCTATGCTCTTTAGCCCAAGGCATTATATAATACAAAATAGGTTTATTCGTACGATATACGGCATGCTTTAAGCTGCACACAAATTGGTGCGTTGGTGGGTATGGATTGGAGCGTGCTGCTGCATGGTTGCGTGAGGTTGAAACGGGGAGGCGACTATTGTTGTCATTCATTGATCAGACTCTTAAACAGAATTTTGGTTTTGAGACGTTTCGGGCTGGGCAACGTGAGATTGTGGAGGAGGTGTTGGCGGGGCAGGATATGCTGGTGCTGATGCCGACTGGTGGCGGTAAGTCGCTGACCTACCAGTTGCCCGCTTTACTATTGCCGGGGCTCACTATTGTGGTCTCTCCCTTGATCGCGTTGATGCGGGATCAGGTGGATCGCTTGCAGGCAAACGGTGTTCCGGCAACCTTTATGAATAGCTCTTTGAGCTCGGCCGAGAACTGGGAGCGCGAGCGGGCTGTGATGACGGGGAAGATAAAATTACTTTATGTGGCCCCCGAACGTCTTTTGAAGCAGAGCTTTCTGGCACTGCTCGACCGTATCGAGGAGGAGCGAGACGGCGTCTCCTTGCTCGCCGTTGATGAGGCGCACTGTGTGAGTGAATGGGGGCATGATTTCCGCCCGGAATACCGCCATTTGAGCCGCTTGAGAGAGCGCTATCCATCCATGCCCATCCTGGCGTTGACGGCCACGGCCACCGAGCGGGTGCGTGAGGATATCCTCTCTCAGCTTCAATTGCGTTCCCCTCACATTCATATCGCCAGCTTCGATCGCCCGAATCTCTTTTATGAGGTGCGGCGCAAGAGCCCTGGTATGTACCGCGAGGTGCTCCAATTTTTGCGAGCTCACCCTGATGAGTCGGTGATTATTTACTGTCAGAGCCGGCAAGGTGTGGAGAATCTGCATGCGAGTTTGCAGAGCGATGGAATCCGTTCTCTGCCCTATCATGCTGGTTTAACCAATACGGAGCGTACTGAGCATCAGGAGCGCTTTATCCGCGATGATGTGCCTGTCCTGGTGGCGACAATTGCCTTTGGAATGGGCATTGCAAAACCAGACGTGCGTGCAGTAATCCATTATGATCTCCCCCGCAACCTGGAGGGCTATTACCAGGAATCGGGCCGAGCGGGGCGCGATGGTCTGCCGGCTCGCTGTATCCTCTTCTTTGGCTATGGCGATCGCATGAAGACCGAGTATCTGATTGCGAAGAATACTCAAGAGCATTTGCAACAGCTTGCCTTGCAACAACTGAACGAGGTGCAGAATTACTGCGAGAGCTATACCTGCCGCCGCCAGATTCTTCTGCGCTACTTCGGCGAGGAGGT
>CAXTXB010000487.1:0-1163 GCA_964247965.1 uncultured Dictyobacter sp.
CTATATAGATTAGCCCATGATAGTACGCACATAGTTCTGGGTTTCGAGAGGCATATAGGCCAGCCAGCCTCCACCACCAACATTAACAGCATATTGAACAGCGCCGGGGCCAGCATTGTATGCGGCAAGCGCTTTAGCATAATCGCCACCAAACTGCCCGGCCAGGCTGGACATAAGACGCGCAGCCCCGTTAAGTGCAGAGACTGGATCATAAGGATTCACGCCGATTGAAGCGGCCGTGGACGGTATGAACTGCGCGATTCCAACGGCACCACTGGGTGACTGTGCGTTGGGGTCAAAATGGCTCTCTTGCTGGATCTGGCGTACAAAGCTATCTGGATTGATCCCATATCTAATGGCGGCCTGGCGCGCAACATCGACATAGGCTCCACGTGGCAGGTCGGTGGTTGCCGGCGGATTGGCTGGAGCCGGAGGAGCAGTCGTTGTTGTGGTATTTGCGCTGGTGGTTGCTGGCTGCTCCACCTGCTTTATACGACTCACCATGCCATCCCAGGTTACCTGCTCGGCCCATTTTATTGCTCCATCAAAGAGCACGATGCCACTCTGACCACTACCTAACGGCGTCAAAGAGAATAGCGTAAAAAGTAGGATACCAAAGGTTACGATGATTACGGAGCCTGAACGAATGGATGGATGCATGCCCCGGGCAACGGGCAATTTTTCTGTCTGAGGAGTCAGACGCCTGCTGCCTGGAATAACGAGTGGAGTCTTATCCGTCTGGGGCCTCAATGGCGACTGCAGGGTCACCACAAGAGACTGGGTCGTGTGTATAGCCTCTAGTGGTACAGAGATTGGGGGAAGAGGGTCGGTAAATAGTCTGCCTTGCCTCTCTTGTTCTGATATTCCTATAGGAAATTGATCGGTGTAGAAGTCTGGATCTCTCTCCCAACTTGTCAGGGGAACAAGCCTTGAAGCATTCAATACGCGTTCTCTTGCTGGCTCAGCGCCATCGCTTGACCGTTGAGAGTGAAATTGTGACATTCGTCCTACCTCGTTTACCAGATTGTTGTTTTTTTAGATTCTGCTTACTCTTGCGGAGTCTATCTAAATAAACAAGGCTCGTCAATCAGTTGTGCGAGAGTAGGCCAAAAGTCATGTCAAGCCACTAATGACTCATACCGAATTTTATAACGTTGGAAAAA
>CAXTXB010000487.1:1173-4773 GCA_964247965.1 uncultured Dictyobacter sp.
AAAATGACCAAAAAAAAAAATTTTTTCAAAAATAATAAAATTGGGTATTAGTCATTATTTCGCGTGCTTTTATTCAGCCCCTGAGCGCGCTCAGGGGGGCGTACAATACATACTTATTCTTGCGTTACTATTGCCCTACGCCGCGTTGTTTTGCGCTGTGGTTGCGCCTGGCGCAGTAGGCGAGCAGGCAGGTAGGGTTGCATAGCATTCAGCGCGTTGACATAAACCTGCTGTTGCTCATAAATGACGCGGCTTGAACCTAGAGACCACCACTCGGAAGGTGTAAAGTAGGCCGAAACTTCAGCCTCGGGTCCGCTGCGTCCATACCATTGGATGAGATGCAGGTTGTCTGATTGAGCTAACCAGATGGCAAGATCGATTAGATCTGGATGACCAGTAATCTTTGCCATTCCATAGACATCGCCCATCAATTGGAAGACCGTCTTTTGCGCGTCATTGCCCAGAAAGAAATCTATGCCTCCACTGCCCGCCCATGTCGTCGGGAAAATTGGCAGAGGCAAATGGTTAACCTGGGCGCTGTGCCGCTCAATTAACTCGCTAGCCGTGTAGAAAGATACTCCCTGGTGAGAAAGCTGGTCGGGCAGGGCGCGCATAAAGTCAAAAATGCCGCTATCCTTGCGATGATGCTCGCCAAACGTCTCGAAGTCCCAGCCAAGCAGGAGCAGGTCGCCCCTGGTACCGGCAATCCAGTTGGCATAGCTATCTGCGTAGAGTGGATAGCCCGACCAGCTTTGATTGGAGAAGCGGTAGCCAATATCGTCGCTCAGGCCCAGGTGACGGGTGAGCAAATACGGACTACTTGCGCGTTGATCGCCCTCACCTCCGCTTTTACGTGGAGGCCGTTTGGCATACTGGGTATCGAGCGGGAGGGCAAAAGGGGCCTCATTGCCATAGCGGTAGAGATGCGTGCTCTCGCGCCAGTCCATTACCCACGGACGACCGTCCATCAACGCTCCCTGAAAGCCTGCCGCATCGAGCGCGTTATAAAGGGTCGCCGACATAAACATCTCAGTGGTGTCAGTCACCACCGGGCGCTTGCCGAAAATAGCCTCCAGGTCCTGAACCATCTCTTTCATTTCGGTCACGAAGGCTGGCAGATCCAGGAGGAAAAGAAAGCTATGATATGAGTCGACGCCGATAAGCTCGACATTCTCATGCGCTACTAGCTTTCGGAAGAGATCGAGTAGCGCTCCATCCCAGGCCGCCGCCTGGCGTATAAAAGAGAGAGAGAAACCAATCGAAAGCTTCATTCCCTGCTCCACCAGATCTAGAAACATATGTGCAGCCGGGTAATAACTATATTCAGCTACTTTTCGGAAGTAGCGCTCATTCATACGTTCGTCAAAGAGGCAGTGGGCAATATCCTCGACTGAAGCTCCCCTTGGTATAGGTTGGGCGGGGAGTTTCAAGCGACGAGGCTGATGCACCACAGTATAAACTGCTAAATCCGCAACCATCCTCTTAATCCTCTCAACCTGTTAGCATTTAGAGTTAGCTCTTCCTCATGTTAGAAACCCTGTAGAGCCTTGTGTAGTACGTTATCTGTTCGGTCCGCCAGTTCATTTCTTTGTCTCCTGTATTGTACATCAAGCGGACATAAAGAGATGCGACCGCACTTTCAAGTCGGCCCCCTGGCGCGAGGGAAGAGGTCTGCCTTTCATCCGTCCGATCACGCTAAGCCGCAATCGAGCGATTGAAGTGGAGCATCCAAATGCTAGACAGTCTTTCTTAGCACGACAAAAGTGTGCATCCTACATCTACAGAGCACATTGTACACTGTAGATGCATAGCAAGAGGCTTCAGTGCGTGCTATAGTTTTATCTTACACTATACACTCTGCCTTGTACTTGCTGGATCGGGCGTCGCGTTTGCTTCCCGCTCTGCATCCTCCTGTAAAGATGAGTCAGAGACGGCATCCGCAGCGCTGGTAGTAGGCAGCACAATGTTTTGCTTACGCGCCAGAAACTCTAGTTTCCCCACAAGGTTCTCAATGACACGATCCCATAAGAATTGCTGGGCGGTGTACTGACCCGCTGTACGCATATGCTCCTGCTGCTCAGGATGGCGGCGCAGGTAGAGCAGGTACCCCACAATCTCATCGGGATCATCCGTCTCAGTTACAATGGCGTTTTCGAACGAAACCGCATAATCCTCGCCCGTTGAACCTGTCACTGCAATGCCTTGAGCAGCCATGACTTCGAGCGCGACGAGGCCGAAGGGTTCATGACCACTGTTCGCCAGGGTCGCGTCGGCGGCGGCGTAGGTTGTGCGCACAAACTCTTCTGGCAGGAAGAAACGCAGATTATAGATATCTGCCTGACCAGCATTTTCAATCGCATCCATACACTGCTGCAGGTTGGGACGCTGCGCGACAACATCCTGAATATGCAGTCCACGGTTGTATGCGTGACGGAAGACGTCAGCCCCATGGGGCTCAATACCACCACGAACAAACAAAGTCACGGGATGGCCGCTATCCTTTAAGCGCGCCACGGCCTCAATAGCCATAATCCAGCGCTTGTCCGGATCGAAACGACCGATTTTGAATAGGAAGAGCCGCTCGGGATCACCCCGGCGCGCAATAGAACGCAAACGCTCTACGGCCTCAGGATCAACTGGATTGAGGTGGCGCGATGGAATGCCGTTGGGGATGACCAGTGGATTCACGCCCAGGCTCCACATCTTGTGCTTCATATATTTACTCACGGTGCACAGCGTGGTCACATAGTTGAGGCGGTCCCAATTCACGCGATTGAGAGACATCAGACTGTTCAGGTTCCAGAGTAGCAGTACCTTTTGACGTACACCGAACCAGTTCAACAGGTCTGAGGTGCGCCACATCACCTCGGCGGTATGCCAATCCTCGCCCATTACAACGACCGTCTTCCCCTGTTCCACGGCAGGTTGCACGATCTCATTAAATATATGATAAGGTACACTGTCATTATAATCGTATAACTTCTGCTCTTCACCGTCATAAACGCCATTGGGATAATACTTACTGACCCATTGCGACCAGCGCTCAAGGATCAAGCGCCCATCCACGCGATGTTCTACCGAAGGTTTATAGGGATCACCGATGAAAATAAGGTGAGTCGTATATCCTTGTGTGGCCAGGGCCTCGCTTAATTCAGAGACACGTGTACCCAGGCCACCAGCCGTTGAGTAGACATCGGGCCCCTCGAAGCAGAGCAGGACGAATAGCGTGTTCGCGGGGGATATTGCTCCGTCTAATTTCATGATTGTCGTCCTCATTCTTTATGAATAAATAGGAGAAGGAAAACATTGACACCCTCGTCGAACACCAGGCCGGCAGAACGCAAAATTTTACATACTCTATTTGGGATTATGCGCGGAGCCTCAAGTCATAGAGGCGACAGACCCTGCGGCACTGGTCGTTGTTCTTCAGTTCCATTTCTGTGTCATTATCTGCGCCTGTTAAATAGACAATGCGATACTTCTCAGGTTTAGTATAACACTTGCCTATAAACAGCACGCTTTCTGCATAGAGTATAACATATATCGTCGTGTATAACCTTCGATAATGGTAGACTACTGACTTTGACGTGAGCCCCTCTC
>CAXTXB010000488.1:0-3267 GCA_964247965.1 uncultured Dictyobacter sp.
ATGTACACCCCGCCCACAAACTTCCCAAATAAGAAGAGAAAGAAAAGACACAGTCTACCAGCTCGACGCGCCCAACGACGCAAAAACTCGCTCAATGTGGTAAAGGAAGAGACAAACCCTCCGCCAAAAACAAAAAAAAACCCAAACAAAAAATTTTCCCAAATTATATAAAATTTTGGGATGAGTCGTTACTGCTTTGATCTATTGTAAAGATTTGTTTTCCTCTTCATCTTTCCTGAACTTTTTCCAGATAGTCTCTATAATATTAAACGTAATCAAGGTCAAAAAACCAAATTTGAAGCTTGCAGGTCTCTCGCTGCAAGGAATTGTCTCGGTGCGGAGTAACCTCTGCATCATTCCTCGCTATAAGAGGTTGACTTTTGCTATATATCCAGGTACTATATGTCGTGTAGACATGACTAGTAGACATATTTAGCTCTATTGTACGGAGGTTGTCTATGCGGCTCGTCACTTTTTCTGTTGACAACGGTGTTCATCTGGGTGCGCTCATAGGGGAGCAGGTTATTGATCTACCTGGAGCTTACTCCGCCTGGCAACAGATGACCCAGAACACGAATACTTCTACCAGCAATCAAGCAGGCTTTCCGGAGAGCGTCCTTGAGTTTCTACAAGCGGGCGATGCGGCGAAGGCGAGCGCGGCCCAGGTGCTTGCATTTGCAGTGGATCAGGAACACCTGGCACAGTTTACACACGCAGGCCTGGTCTATGAGATCAACGCAGTGCGCTTTCTTCCACCCATTCCTCGCCCCGGCAAAATTGTCTGCTTAGGACACAACTATCGCCGCCACATTGCAGAGATGGGCCAGGCTATACCAGAGTATCCTGTTCTCTTCGCCAAATTTTCCAATACACTTATAGGTCACCGCCAGCCAATTGTGCTGCCAAAGGTTTCGCAGATGGTGGACTATGAGGCCGAGTTAGCCCTTGTGGTGGGACGGCGAGGAAAAGATATTCCGCAGACACAAGAGGCTTTTGAGTATCTCGCGGGCTATACGATCTTCAATGATGTGTCGGTGCGTGACTATCAGAGACGGACAGTAGAGTGGCTGCAAGGCAAAAACTTCGATGGTAGTGGCCCGATCGGTCCTGCCATTGTGACCAGCGACGAAATCACCAATCCCGCTGCCTTTGATGTGGCCTTACGCCTGAATGGTGAGGTGATGCAGCAAGCTAACACAAGTGATTTTATCTTTGACATCCCCACTATTCTTGCCTACATCTCGCAGATCATGACGTTGGAACCTGGCGATATTATTGCGACAGGTACACCAAGCGGTGTGGGTTCTGCACGCAAGCCGCCGGTCTTTCTGAAAGCTGGCGATAGCGTGCAGATAGAGATTTCTGGGCTAGGCACACTGGAAAATCCAGTTGTGGCGTCCTGATCAAGATCCGCCGGGTCGATTGAAGTAGGAATCTTGGGAATCAAAGGAGGTCCACTTATGATTGAGCATCAAAACCTGGTAGAGATGCTGGCAGATTTAGAGCAATGCCAGCACACATTCCTCGAATTATTAGATCAAGTCAACGACTCCAAGCTTTACTGGCGTCCCGATGAAAAGGAATGGACCATGGCTGAAAACCTGGTGCATGTCGCGGAGGCGCGCCAGTTTTTTATGGGCGAGGTTCAGAAGGCCCTCACGATGGAAGACGCAACGGTAGGACGTACTATCGCTGACCCGGGCAGGGTACAAAACGTGGCCGAGCATGGTTCCGACTCCCGCGAGGTGATCACGCAGAAACTGACGGATAGCTACGAGCAAATGATTCAGACATTCAAGCGCATGCATGACGAGGATCTCCAAAAGAACGTCCAGCACGTCAAGTATGGTTCTCAGACGCTAGGTGCGTTCATCGAGCATTTCGTTGTTGAGCATGACCAGGGTCATGAGCGGCAGGTGATGTCTCTACTCGCGTAGAAAAGCTCAGGCAAAACGACGCGCAATAAAAGAGGGGAACCGATGAAGATTGGTATCGTTGGTGGTGGTCCCGCTGGCCTTTACTTTGCGTTGCTTATGAAAAAGCACAATCCGGATCATCAGATTACAATTGTTGAGCAAAATCCGCTTGGCGCAACCTACGGTTGGGGCGTGGTCTTTTCCGGTCGCGCCCTCTCATTCCTTAGAGAGAGTGAGCCTGAATCCTATGTTGACATCGCCGCGCAGCTCAAAACCTGGGATGATCTGACCATGATTCAAAAGGGCGAGGCGGTCAAAATCGATGGCAGCAGCTATGCGGGCATTGCGCGTCTGACCCTGCTCCAGATCCTACAAGAACACTGCCGCCTGCATGGAGTAGAGATGCACTTTACTACACGCTTGCCCGATGCCTCGACCTTCGCCGACTACGATCTGATCGTTGGAGCTGACGGGGTGAATAGTGTGGTACGCCAACAATACTCCGAGCAGTTTCAGCCTTCGATTAGCCTGCTCTCCAACAAGTACATCTGGTATGGCACCCACCAGCTTTTTGACACCCTCTCGTTGATCTTCCGCCGCTACCAGGGTGGAGCTTTTGTGGCCCACTGCTACCCCTATAGTAAAGATACCAGTACATTTATTGTGGAGTGCGATGCGCAAACCTGGGAGCACGCGGGCTTCGCGCAGATGTCGGAGCAGGAGAGCATCAGCTACTGCGAGCGCATCTTCGCGGAGGATCTCGGTGGCCACCCTCTGCTGCCAAACAAACCGGTATGGCTACAGTTTAAAGTAGTCGCGAACCAGAGCTGGAGCTATCGTAATGTCATTCTACTCGGAGATGCACTACGTTCGGTGCATTTCTCGATCGGCTCCGGCACGCGTATGGCGCTTGAAGATGCCATCACGCTCTATAAAGCCTTTACGACCACTGAGGATGTGCCAACAGCTCTGCATACCTTCGAGGAGATACGCCGGCCAGGCATGGAGAAGCTGCTGGATATCGCGCAACAGAGCTATACATGGTATGAGTCGTTCCACAAAAAAATGGATCTAGATGCGCTACCGCTAGCTTATAGCTATATGACACGCAGTGGACGACTGGACGCACAGGTTATGCGCGAGAAAGCGCCACGCTTTATGGCGAGCTATGACGCCTATATGTCTGCGACGCCCGGTTTTGCCCAGTAGTGAGGATTTGTATTCGTTTTTTTTATGTTCTTGAGTATGTTCAGCACCACGCAGCTTCGCTGCTCGATACACTTTTATGAGTCATGCGAAAAATTTTATAAAATATGAAAAGCATAATTTGGTATAATAATTTTTTTAGAGG
>CAXTXB010000488.1:3277-4749 GCA_964247965.1 uncultured Dictyobacter sp.
CTCTTTGTACTGCCTCCGGCAGTACAAAGAGTGTACACAATACGCTGTTCATCATTTTTCAAAATTTTAGGATGACTCATAAGTAACGTTACAGCTTTTATTCACGCTCGCTTTCTACAGATTGTATAAAGTCGGGTAAAGAAAGAAAGATGAAAAAGCTATGATTGAGAATGATGTCACAGCAACAGAACAAGAGACAAATCAGTTGTACGCGGATATGAAGGCGCATTCGCTTATCCCTCTCTGGAACATCGAGGAGGCGACGATGTTAGCCCAGCCAAAGCCAGCTACGCTCGCCTGGTTGTGGAAGTGGGCGGATCTGTACGATGTGGCGAAGCGTGCCGGGCGATTGGTACCTGTGGAGCGTGGTGGTGATCGCCGGGCGATCGCGCTTAGCAATCCTGGTCTACAAGGACGGCCATTCGCGACACCAACACTTTGGGCCGCAGTCCAATGGCTCAACGGGCAAGAGGTCGCACCCGCCCACCGCCATACGGCGCAGGCCGTGCGCTTTATCATTGAAGGCAACGGCTCCTGGAGCACGGTTGAGGGGGACCGGGTGTTCTTGGAGCGCGGCGACTTTGTCCTGACCCCTCCCTGGCTCTGGCACGACCACGGCAGCAAGGCAGACGAGGCGGCAGTCTGGATGGATGGCCTGGACATTCCGTTTAATAACTACCTGGACGCTAGCTTCTTTGAGCCTTATCCACATGAAGCCCAGGAGGTCACTAAGGCAGTCAACAATACTGTCCTGAAATATGGAGTTGGACAACTGCAGCCCGCCTGGGAGAAGCATTCGCTGATCTATCCGCCCATGCATACCTACAAGTGGGCTGCCACAGAGCAAGCGCTTAACAACCTGGCGCAGGTCGATGCCAGCCCCTTTGACGATGTGGCCCTCGAATATATTAATCCTCATACCGGCGGCTCGGTCATGCCCGCCTTCTCGGCCTGGATTCAGATGCTGCGACCTGGAGTACAGACACAGGCTCACCGCCACGTGGGCAGCGTGGTCTATCACGCCTTCGAGGGCCGCGGCGAGACGATCATCAACGGCACGCGCTTCACCTGGGAGCAGGGAGATATGTTCGTGGTTCCTAGCTGGGCCTGGCACGAACATCACAATGCCTCACCCGATCAGCGCGCCATCCTCTTCTCGCTGCGAGATACACCCCTGCTGATCGCAATGAACAAGTACCGCGAGGAAGAATATAAAGAGAACGGCGGACATCAAGCAATTTCTGGCGACTTCAAGCAACAAGTGGTTGCATAGCATACAAGATACATGTAGAAATACGAAACGCGTAGTGACCCTCTCTCGTGATTATCGTGGCCCAGTGCAAAGGTACACGTAACGACCGTCCCTTGTGGTTGTCGTAGCCCGGCGCACATTTCCACCTTACAATGAACCAAGGCAACGACGAGGGACGGTCATTATGTGGAAGAGGAGAAATATCGATATGACAATAGTA
>CAXTXB010000489.1:0-4747 GCA_964247965.1 uncultured Dictyobacter sp.
TCCGTTGAAAACAATTTCTGTTCGTCCTAAAGGAGATCTATACTTGAAATTAATACTTCCATTTAATGATACCTTTCCTGTTCCACTATAGAAGTTAGTACCCCATGAATTGATATATACCAAGTTTACAATAAGGTATCCAGCCTTGTCTACGCTTTCTATGATTAGGTTTATATGTAAGTGTGAGCCATTGGAAGCGTCAGGACGTTCCCCCTGGTATTCATTTGCTATCACGGGTACATTTGTTTCCACATTATTTATGTGTGCAAGCTCAAGCTTCAGCCGAGTTGTCTCATATCTGCTTTGTTTCTGAATAGCAGTTAATTCATTGATGTTCCGTGCCAGCTCATTGCCCTCAGCTTTTACTTTCATCAACTCTTCTTCAAGCTGCTCTTGCTGAATGCGAACATATTTGAGCCGATCAAGACTGACCACAAGTTCTGCGCTTTTGACTTGCATATCTTTATTTAAATCTGCTATCTCTTTTTCCAAATTCTCCCTTTTCTCCCTCAGCTTTCTCATCTCTTCCAGTCGCAGTAGGATACTATCAACAACCTTCCCGATCTCCCTCGCTACCTCTTCCAATACCTCGTCTCGATCCGGCCACTTACTAATCGCTAATCCATTCGCTGGCAGCACTTGTAACTCTCCGATCGTCGTATCCTTCCAGAGCACTGGCCGTACAATAATAGGAATGACTTGCGTGCCCCTTTTCTCCCGCTGCTCCAGTGCAATTGGGACCTCTTTTTGCCAGTGAAAATCAGAGCCAATGAAGTCCGAGCTCACCAGTAAAAAAATAATATCGGCATCAAGAAGATGACTATAATCATCCTTGATTGTATCGCCGGCTAGCATCTGACGCCGCTGCAAAATCGTAATCTTCCCAGCATGCTTTAATGAGCCCAGGTGGTTCTCTATCTCGTCCCGCACCAGCCCATCCCTGGCTTGCGAATAGCAAAAAAAGACTTTGACGCTCGTCGTTTGCCGCTTTGCCTTTTGTTCCTGTGCCATCGTTTTACCATCACAATGTATATTTGGTTCTTTGCCTCAACTGTATCTTATACACGCCGAATCGTCAATCGTCAATGTTAATTTTCAATCGCCTTTTCGTTGAATGGTATGTATGTATGAATACCGTATATAAAAACAAATGCGGTTTCTTAGTAGTCATTTCTACTTTACCTTCATTGGTGCTTAATGAGTAAACACATGTATATGTATAATTTAATAATCTCTGTAAACTTGCGTTTATTATGGTAAGTGTGCCTTTGGAAGGTGCTGACAATTGGTCTCACATTGGAGTGAGATGCAAGGAGGGGAAGTATGTCGGAAGAATTATCGGATGGAGATAGGCAGATGGCTGGCTCTACGCCGAGCCCGGTTCAGGCTCCTGAGAGAAGATCTTTCTTTCCAGTCGTCTGCCGAATTGTCGTAGTTGCTGGCATACTTTTTGCCGTTGTCGAATATCAGCGTATACCAATAGTGTCTTCGGCTGTTAGCGTTCTTTCATGTCTGTTAGGTCTGGTTCAGATGCGATCTGTAGAAGATCGAGTCGAGGCGAATGCGAGATCTATATATAATCACCTGGATACACGCTGGCAGCATCTTGCGAATATAGTGGGTCGGCTCTGGCAGCGGCGCTTACCCATTGTATCGGTTCTTCTGTCTTTCATCGTTATAGGGTTTCTCCTCAAGGATATAGTTCTTCCCGGTGTTCTGTCCCGACCTGTTCCGCGAAAATTGACGCTTTCTCTCACTGCTACTCCTGCCTATACGTTGCCTGTTTCTGATAGCGCGTCTGTTGGATTGAGCGATGGCCTTGTAAATTTTGATACGGTTGGTCGCCTGGATGGTGACTTGAAGGTTGAGGCTTCGCGGGCGCTTGCGGTAAAGGATTCTAACAAGGCGGGGGGGTACTGGCAGCTTGCCAGGCGCGAGGATGAGACTGACGGTGAGTTGTGCATCTATCAGGAGGATCAGAATGTAGCAGCTTCTTTGAGGTCTGCGAGCAAAGATTACGTTACTCTTGTGGTGGTGGTTACGCTTACGGGCGGGGACCGCGATACCATTAACATTGGTCGCAGCATTCTGCAGGGGGCGTGTGTGGCCCAAAAAGAATATAATAGCCAGCGCAAGCTGCCGAATGGTTTGCCGGTTCGCCTGCAGGTTGCAAATATTGATGATCCGACCTTGCATGGACATGACGTTGCGAAGCTGATTAGCCAGATGGCTGCGAATGATCCAACGTTTGTTGGGGTGATAGGTCAGCTCGCTGGTGCCGACGACCTGGTCCAGGATTTGAATAAGGCCGGTATTCTGATGATTTCATCGACGGCTCTGTATTCAAATATAGTGACGTCCTCTCTCTTCAGCGTGGCTCCATCTCTTCAGCAGGAGGCTCAGGCTGCGGCGAATGAGGCAATTCAGTTTTCGAAGCAAGCGGGAGTGTTTTACGATCCAAGTAGTAGTTATGATACTGTGTTGAGAAATTCTTTTGTGAGCCAGTTTATGGCTGCCGGTGGGACTATTTTGCCTGGAAATACGTATACGTCTGGTTCTGCCGCTGAAACGCTGTCTGGCCGTGTCGATGATATGATGAGTGCTATTCCCGCGCCGACGCTGATTTATCTGGCGGGCAGTCCTGATGATGCAAGTTTCCTGGTTCCTTATGTGCATGCACGCTGGCCCGATGTGCGTGTGATGGGTGGAGATATACTCTACCAGTATGTGCATTCGTCAGATACACGGTCAAACTTTGATGGCTTGCTCTTTACCTCGTTTGCCTTTCACGATGAGTGGCAAGGACGGGTGGCGAAGCCGGCGTTCTTTGGTGAGTATACGCAGAATTTTGATTCTCAGAAGCAGCATTCGGGAAATCCGTTTACCTATCGCTTGCCCGACAGTGATGCCATCCTGGCCTATGACGCGGCGGGCGTTCTTTTGCAGGCGGGCAGTATGGTTGGAACAAAGCAAAAGCTTACGGCTGATGCGGTAGGGCAGAAATTAAAGGGCCATGTAACCTTTGCAGGGATAAGCGGGCCGATCTCCTTTGGACCCGATGGTGAGCCGCAGGATAAGGCAATCGTCGTCTTGCAGCCTGAATCGCAGCATATCCAACTTATAGCTGTGCAAGGTCGCTATCCTTAAATAGATGCTCTTTGATAGCTTTTACTGCTCTGTCAAGTTACATTGTGGCCCTGCATCGAGCTGCGAAGCCGCTGGCCGTCTCGCTTCACCAGTTTTCAGGCTATGATCAAGATTGACGGAGCACATATACATGGAAAATATGTTTTTACGTAGATAGAAAGGAGATACTTCGATGTCTGCTGAGCAAGATGATACTATAGGTGAAGCTGAAAACAGGATGTTCGTAAGAGGAGAACCGACACGGCGTGATTTCTGCAAGGGAATTGTGAGTATGGGGGTCGCTGGCAGTGCGATGCTTCCTCTCCTTATGGGCTGCAATACTCCTTCACAATCTACTAATAACAGTCGGCCGACCCCAGTCGACAATGCGAATCTAAATTTTATCGAGTGGGAGACCGAACATGATGATATAGGTACGTATAGTGCTCTCGTCGATACCTTTAATAAGGTGAACAAGGATGGCATCCACGTCCACATTAAGAATGAGTCGAGCGATCAGCAGCACGATGGGCTGGTTGCCAGGCTCAAAGCCCGGCAGGAGAGTCCAGATGTCATTTCGACGGACGTAATCTGGACTGATGAGTTTACCCAAAACCGCTGGTTTAGACAGCTGGATGATCTCTGGCCTCCGGATAAGCGCGGAGTTTACCTCTCCACTCCGCTCGCCGGCTCGACCTATCAGGGCAAGCTCTGGACTGCTCCCTTGCGTACAGATGTGGGGCTGCTCTACTATCGCACCGATCTCATTCCCACTCCTCCCAGGACCTGGAGTGAGTTGATACGCGCCGCCTCCACGCCGCAGGTGAAGAGCAAGACGCGTTATGGATATGTGTGGCAGGGCCAGCGCAACGAAGGCCTGGTCTGCGTGTTTGCAGAGATGTTGTCCAGTTGTGGAGGAAACATCCTCGACCCTCACAATCCTAAGCGTGTCACTATCAATAGTCCCGAGGCCCGCCAGGCGCTTACTCTTATGCAGTCATTAATGGCCATTTCTCCTCCTGACACCCTGATCCAGGACAGGAGCGATGCGCTCTGGAACAGTGGAGATGCTGCATTCATGCGCCACTGGCCCACCTATATCGCCATCACCTACAATGACGCCAAACCAGAGGTCGCGCTCAACTTTAGCGTGACCTCCCTCCCCTCTGCCCTGCCAGGCGGGACGACTCGGTCCTGCGCCGGCGGCTGGGGACTGGGCATCAACGCCTACTCCAAGAAACAAGATGCCGCCTGGAAATTCATCGAATGGATGCTGCAGAAGGACGCGCAAAAGTTCGCCGCCGTCGATGCTTCATTCACCGTAGCACTGGAGAGTGTCTACAGCGACCAGAGCGTCCTCAACCAGAATCCCTTATACGGTAAACTTCCTCCCATCATCAAGCAAGCTCAGCTCCGTCCGCAATCCCCCAACTATCCCCTCATCTCCCAGGCCATCCAGGACAACGTCTCCAACGCCCTCAGTGGCCAGATCAGCATTCCAAACGCTCTGATAAATATGCAGCACCAGTTAGAAAGGCTAGTATGATTAGCATTCTCTAGAAACAATCTAGATTTTATACTGGGTCATCCCAAAGTTTTGAGAAATGAGGAACAGTGTGTT
>CAXTXB010000490.1:0-2663 GCA_964247965.1 uncultured Dictyobacter sp.
CTTCCAAACAAGTTTTCCAACGGTATCAAATTCGGGTTGAGTCATTACTGTATAGAGTCATGATCATGCTACAGTGAAATTGACGACTTGAGCAAGTTTTTCATCGCTACAATCTGACTTGTAGCACAGGTACAGCTCAGCTGTTCCCTGACTCGCCACTTTATAAGTACCTGCAAAGTAGCCACCCGGTACAACTGTATCGAAGGTAATCGGATTAATCTTTGCCGCAAGTACACGATCAACGTAGAATTTCGCGCCAACATAAATCTTTTGAGTGGTAACATCAACCTTATTATTGTTGACTTTAAAAACCACATAGACGCGATCACCAGCCTTGAAGGTACTCGTTGGATCTACTGGCGCAGCAGTATCCTGGTTAACATTTTTGGCTGATTGGGCGTCAGTGACGATTGAAGCTGCATTTGGATCAATTGTAAGACCAGAAGGACTGACCCCAGTCGAATTTGAGTTGGCTGCTGGAGTCGTATTAGTGTTGGCTGGAGTAGCGTTGCTGCCAGCAGGGGTAGTGTTAGCTGCTGGAGTCGTCTGTGTATTAGCTGTTGAAGTTGCCTGCGTATTAGCTGTTGACCTCCCTAAACGGGCAAGGACAAGCACAGACGAACCGATACAAGCTAGAACAAGGACACCAGCTATAATACCAATGATCAGGCCCCACCGCGTCTTACGGCGTGGCTGTTGTTGAGGAGGCATATAGCCGGGAGGCGGATAAGCGGGCGGCATACCCCCGGGTGCATACTGATTAGGATACGGGTTTGCTTGATTCTGATTAAAAGAGCCAGGCTGATATGGGTTTGCTTGACTCTGATTAAAAGAGCCAGGCGGGTATGGGTTTGGCTCTATCTGGTTATAGGGAGATGACGGGTACTGATTCGGCTGATTGTTATATGATGGCGAGGAGGGTGGTCTATCATATGGATTTTGCATATTAGAATTGTAATTTGGTGTTGAAGGGACAGGACCCCCATATACAGTGGGTGGAATAAGAGGTTCCTGAGCGGATGTATCAACGACCGTCTCATCTGGCCGTGGTACAACTGTTCCGCAGTTAGGACATGTTTTTGCTCCTGGCTGCAGGTTTACTCCACATGTGCGACATCTCATAAATTTGCTCCTGGCTTTTCAGCAGTTCTTAATAAAAGTCCGAATAAGTAAATACCATGGACGCTAAAATTGTTTAAAACCATCCTATTTAGAAAGAATAGGCTCTTCTCTTAACGAAAACTATGAATAGAATCACATAATACCTGTGAGAATACTAACAACACATTAAATAATAGTACAAAATAGAAACTCCCACAAGCGTTTACATGCACATCTCTGGATGTTGCCTACAGCGAAAAGTCTTGCAAAAACACTTCCCCTTAAGTTTCAACGTATCAGCAAGAAATAAGCAACTAGACATATATAATTTAATCGAAGTATGCTCTTTTTCTCCTTCTTATTTTACCTGCTTAAAGTGGAAGAGAGCAATGGTTACACTAGCATCATAAAGCGAACAAGCGAAAAGGATATTACTAGCAATCAATTGAAATACTAATAATATCCTTTGTTGGGTCATCAAGTGTTTGTCAACGTAGCCTTTATAATTGATTGCCTATGCATGTCGCGCTCCAGCCAGGGCTGCGATACCAATGATACCGACAATAATACCCAGGACAATGACCACGATAGGTAGAACAAGCACAGCTAGAGTTGCCCTACCACCCCTCAAGCGATGAACCGCCATGGTCATATAAACCAGAAGTACAATTTGGTAGATACTTACAGCGAAAGCTATAAAGGAGCCGATAAAAGGAATGAGACCTAGCAATCCGCCGACAATACCCAGCGGTACCCCAAACAGAAGGTAACAGTAGCAATATGCCAGGAAGGTACCGCGGCCGCCAAAGGCTTTCGCAATGAGATGATAGATGCCGGTGCTAATAAAGAATCCTATAGGAGTAAGTATGAAGAAAAGAACTGTAAGCACAGTTGAGTATGACCTGATAGACTGTACTACTTGTTGAGAAATTGTGGTGCTGGTACTAAGAGAAACGTTAAGTGCTCCTAAACCAATAAAAGCACTAATAACAGCCAGCACAATCAATTGTACCCAAATGATGTTCCAGGCCGCTTTTCCCTGTTCTTCAGCAAAGACGGCTGTACCCGGTTTTGTAATTGTTCTGATGTACTGATTAGGCAGTTCGCGAATAGCTTCTCCTAGTGGTCGGGGAGCCCTGGGTGGAGCCCCATAAGGCGTTTCAGGAGCCCCATAGGCCATATTAGGAGGTGTGCCATAGGCCATGTTAGGCGTATTAGGAGGCGCACCATAGGATGTGCTGGGAGTTTCATAGGGATTAGAAGATCCGTAGGGCGCATTAGGTGTCGCATAGGAGTCAGGATTTGCATAATCTGGTCTACTGTAGTTTGGCTCTGGATTCTGATTTGAATTTGGATCGTAAGACATGCGTTTCTCTCTTTCTAATCAGGTTCTTTAAACAACGGCGTCACAAACAAACGAGCAAAACTCCCGTCTATAATAACAGAGTAAAAACTCCTCGTCTATGTCTCGCAGTAGCTCATATTCGTGCTTAAAAATAGAGACTACTTCGACTTATCTAAAGCAGTCTAGCACAATGGTAAGATAATGAGAAAAACGCGGG
>CAXTXB010000490.1:2676-4742 GCA_964247965.1 uncultured Dictyobacter sp.
CCCCCCCCCCCACAAAAAAACCCCCAAAAAAAAAAAAAAACCCCCACATTTTTAATCAAGTTCGCGATGACCCATCAATCTTTTAAGCTTGCTCTATTTATGGATTAATCTGTACAGTAGTGCCTATAGGAGCCCAGGCGTAGAGCCACTCAGCCGCACTAAGTGGCATCGAAACACAACCATGTGAACCATATTGCCAGCCGTACGTTGGATCATAATGCCATCCGTTCGTGCCGGGACCATAAACAGTATGCCACCAGGAATCATGTAAGAAGTAGCCGCCTGCTTTAAACTCTAAAGCAAAGTTGATATGCGTGGGCGCATAGTAATAAGGCGAGCTTGGAGGCCATGGCGAATAGAACGTTGTAGGGCTAAGCTTGGCAAAGACATGATATGTGCCTGTTGGCGTCTCAAGCCCTGGTCGCCCACTTACTACCAGCGACGTATAGACCTGATCCCCATTATCGTAGGCCGAGAGAAGACCCTGAGACAGACTGACTACAATAACTTTACCCACCTCAAGTTGAGCTGCGTGCGCGTTTCCAGCGCGAAGTGGGCTTAGCGAAAATGCGAACGCTAGCAGAAAAGCGATAGAGAGCAGCGCTCCCGCTTTTTTGACGGTCTGATACATGAAACGCCCCTTTTACGGCTAAGAAGGACTACTGCAAATATATTCAAATATATTAAAAAGCAAATCACCTCCTTCTCTCTTCTATAGTCGTTGCATTGCAATCTTTAAACGTAAGAGATTGTAAAAGTGTTACTTCAAAAGGAGGAAAAAGGTCAGCTTCTTCAATTCCTGTAGAGAGAGAAGTGAGGACCTTCCGCGAAAAGCTCCAAAGTTGACTTTTGTATGAGAGATTTGGGGTATTTTTCATGTGTTTTTCATAAAAATGCAGTATTGTGTGCGAGCGATTCGATCAATCCGGCCTCCAATGGAGAACACATGAAACTATAAATTAGATGATAGGATATGTTTTATGATTATAAATACACTTGGCGCTGCCCTGTTGTTTGACGGTAACACCTCTTTCAATCTTTTTCTCAAAACAAGTAATCTGACGGATAAAATTGCTGCAATTGTCACCCTACTTTCGCTCGGATTATGGGCGAGCCGCCATCTTTATATAGAGCTTAAAAAGAGACGGGTTCCCTCGCTGCCAGAACTAGTGAGGCCGATTTTTTTGCTTTTGCGTAAGACTCATCCCGCCTGGGGTTGGATTGTCCTGGCGGCAGCCACCATCCACGCACTATATTATTTTTTGCCACTGCAATACTTTAATCGGCGTATGCTTACTGGTATAGTTGCCTGGGGCATCTTACTGCTGCTTTTCATCCTGGGTCTGCGTTTTCAAGCTATTTTGTCTAAGAAATTACGAAAGAAATACGTACGATCGCCGCACGTACTGGCAGCGGCGACCTTTATTATTGCAATGGGTGTACACATCTTCTTGCGTGGTTAGCTTACTTAGTATAGCATAGTGCGTTTGGAGTGATGCAGCCCGCTCATGAGTTGGATGCAGGCAAACCGGATCGTCGTCGAGTTCTCGACGTGTTTTAATCTGCCCATAGGGCGCTCTGCCTTTCAATCTGGCTCAGTCAAGGTAAAATATGAGTTTATCTGTTGCTGATCGATGCATCGTCTCTCTAATTATCTTGCAATGACCTCTCCACTAGCAAGCTGGCTCTGAATCAACTGGGCATAATAGCCGCCGAGGGTGAGTAATTCCTGGTGAGTGCCACGCTCGATGATCTTGCCTTCGTTCAATACCAGGATCACATCTGCATTGCGAATTGTGCTCAAGCGGTGGGCGATAATAATCTGGGTACAGGCTAACGCGTTCAGGTGTTCCTCCACCGCCTTCTCGGTCATCACATCCAGGCTGCTCGTTGCCTCATCCAGCAGGATAATTACTGGCGCATTTGCTACCGCCCGCGCAATTGCCAACCGCTGTCGCTGTCCTCCTGAGAGTGCATTCCCTCCTTCTGACACCATCGTCTCATATTCCATAGGCATCTGCATGATATCCTCGTGGATCGCCGCGATCTGCGCTGCTTTGATCACC
>CAXTXB010000491.1:0-3884 GCA_964247965.1 uncultured Dictyobacter sp.
ATTTATTGCTTTTGCTTTTCATACATAATTTGGACTTCGTCCAAATTATGTATGAAAAGCAAAAGCAATAAATAGCAGTGAATCGAGCGGCGAAGCCGCGAGAAGGTGTTCGGCTATGAGATAAGGTGATGATCGAGGGCAAAGCGTAGTGCTGCTGTGCGCGAGGAGACTCCTAGTTTTTTGTAGATGGAGCGCAGATAGGAACTGACTGTGACGACGCTGAGCTCTAGCTTTTCAGCAATCTGGGCGTTGGTCAAGCCTTGCGCGAGCTGCTGCAAGACGTCCAGTTCGCGTGGGGTCAGGCGAGGAGTGGAGGGCTCGCCTTCTGCTGAGAAGGGAGCAGGTGAGGGCTCGGCAAATACTTGCTGTGGCGTCATGTTGCGCCCCTGCGCCCAGAGTGCTGACCAGCGTGCTTCCCCCAGCATTGCACGCACGGTCGCAATCAGTTTTTGATAGTCAGGTTGCTCGACAAGCGGCACTGGGGCTTCGATCGTCTCGCGCAGGGCTTCTGCTGCGCCCAGAAGCTGTGTGGCCCATTCTGGCTCGCCTTGCTCTGCCACTATCTTTCCCATTTCCTCCAGGCCCATGGCTGTGTATACCGTGCCGTGTACTTTGATGGCTCGCGGCAGGGCCTCTTGCAGGAGGCGGCGGGCCTGATCCAGGTTCTGGCGAGCGTGCTCTACCCGGGCGAGCCAGATCTTGGCCCAGACGATTCCTTGCTCCTCTCCTACTTCTTTGCGTATCTGCAGGCTCTCTGCGAGTTGGGCGTGGGCCTTCTCGACTTCGCCCTGACGTAGCGAGAGCAGCCCAAGGAAACCGAGGGCTTCTGCGACCTGCGTTCTTACTTCCAGGCTCTTGTATATGTTCATGACGAAGTCAAGTCGTCCTTTTGCCTCCTCATCCTTGCCTTCAAAAAAGTCGGTCTCGCCAAGGTATAGGTTTGACCAGAGGGCGAAGAAGCGTTCGCCGCTCTGGTTACATACTGCTATCGTTTCCGTAAGTAGATCTCTGGCTAGAGTATAATGGCCCCGCCAGAGGGCTATATAGCCTGCGCGGTGCAAAGAATAGCCGGTCAGCCAGGTGATGCCCCAATCTGTACCGTCATCTCGCATTCCACGTGTCAGGGAAACGGCTTCCTCCACTACTTGATAGGCAGTTTTGAAATCATCCCGCGTTAGCAGCGGGAGCAATAGCATCCAAAGGGCTGTGATGATGTACTGAACGTCTCCAATCTGGCGGGCCAGCGTGAGGCCTTCCCGGCACGCCATTTCGCTGCGTTCAAGGTCACGCAATAAGGCCAGAATCCCTCCATAAACACCGAGAGCCCAGGCGCGTGCGGTTGTTACGCTCTCTTTACTATTGAGAAGTGCTCGTTCCAGGAAGTTCTTTCCTTCGATCAGGTAGACCTGGTCGAAGCTGTATCCCCAGATGAGCCAGAAGATGCTTAGTGCTCCACCAAGGTGTAGTGCGGCCTCTTTGTCTTGCTGTTCGAGTACCAGGCACATGACGGCTCGCCAATTCCATTGCTCCTGGATATAGCGCTTGATCAAGAGTCCTTGTTCACCTCCGAATAATACTTTTCTGCTTGCTTCGGTCCAGGTTAGATAATAGTGTGCGTGTGCCTGCTGGACCCGTTCTATCTCGTTGTGTTCCTGCAAGCGTTCCAGGCCAAACTCGCGGATCGTTTCTAGCATCTGGAGACGCAGCGTTCCGTCTTCTTGCTCGTCGCGCTTGAGCAGGCTCTTGTCTAGTAGGGAGGCAATACCATCAAAAACTCCTGTGGGATCATCACCGAGCGTGGTATAGACGGCTTCTATGGCCTCCAGAGTGCATCCACTGATGAAGATGCACAGTCGTCGGAAGAGAGTCTGCTCCTGTACTGAGAGCAGATCGTAGCTCCACTGGATGGTATTGCGTAGTGTTTTCTGGCGCATTGATGCATCACTATAGCCAAGATTCAGTATCTGTAAAGGATGAGAGAGGCGGGAAAGTAGCATATGCGGCGGCAGTAGCTTGATGCGTGCTGCTGCCAGTTCCAGGGCCAGTGGTAGGCCTTCCAGGTACACGCAGATGTGAGCAATATCCTGCGCATTCTCCGTGGTGAGCTGAAAAGTGGGCAAGATTGCCTGAGCACGCTGCAGAAAAAGCGCTACCGCCGGGTTTACGATCAGTTCCTCCAGAAGGTCCTCGCGTTCAGTGTTGGGTACAGCCAGTGGAAGAACGGGAAATTCGTGTTCACCACTGATATGGAGCGTCTGCCGACTCGTCACCAACATGGTCACTTTCTGACAGGCCATGAGGAGTGCGCTGAGGTAAGGGGCGGCCTCCACCACCTGCTCGAAATTGTCCAGTACGAGCAGGAGATGACTGGTACGCAGGTAGGCTTGCACTGCGTCAAAAACTGGGAGGTTGCCTGTGTGCAGCCCCAGTGCCTGGGCTATTGAAGGGACCACCTGTTCAGGGCTGTGAACTGCTTGTAGTGGGACAAAACATACACCGCAGTCCCAGGACTGGTGTATGCAGCTGGCCACTCCTAGTGCCAGGCGCGTTTTACCCACGCCGCCAGTTCCGGTCAGGGTGAGCAGACGCACCCCTTGTTGCAGGAGCAGGGCTGAGATGGCGGCACATTCCTCTGTACGTCCAAGAAATGAGGAGAGTGGGGCGGGCAGATTGTTGATCCGTTCCTGCATCGATAGGAATATGTCTTTGCGGCTGAGTTCGCGGTCTTCTGTAAGTGTGACGTAATGCTTGATACGATCACTCATTTCCACTACCTTTTCATGTCTTTTATGACATCATCTTCCCGCGTGACATTTCCCACTTTTACTGAGTGAGAAAAATAAGGTCAGACGCTTTCAACTATTATTTGTAGGCAACGACGCCGAACGCTTCCGGCCTGCGCTCGACCCGTTTAAACCCGGCCTCCGGCAGCCGTCTAAGAGCTCCACGAGCGACTGTTCCACTGGACTTACTATTCAAATCGCCAATATAATGGAATAACCGCCCTCCACGCTTCAATACTCGATAGAGCTCCCTATAAAACACGCCCGAATAGAGTTCGCCGGCCTGGTTGAAGACGGGCGGATCATGAATAATGCGTGAGAAGCTTTCCTCGTCGAATGTAGGCACGATCTCATACGCATCACCCATCATCTGCTGAATCTTATCATTATTAAAAAGTTTGCGCGACCACGGATTCTGCCGTGCCATCTCCTGCGCGCCCGGGTCTAGCTCAATCGTTATGACCTGCTCGGCGCTCTTAGCTGCCTCAATTGCTGTATATCCTAGCCCTGTGGCGGTGTCCAACACCCTCCCCACAATGGGTGTTATCGTCCCAATCTTCTTCAACGTGTCTTCCATAGGGTCAATATCCACAATCCTGTGCATGGTGAAGCCGGCAATTAACATGCTCGGCGTGCGCTTCGTGGGCAAAAGGCTGCACATACGATTGGTGGCTTCGGAAAAGACCTTGATTGCTCGTATATCCTCACCCTCCACGGCAAAGCAATTGACATCCGCTTGCTTGATCTTCTCAACCTGCCGCCAATTCACCCTCTCTCCATCTGCAAATACCACCCCAAAATCCGACACTGCTACTGTTACGTTTGAAATGCCAAGATCGGGTGAGACCTCTACGCTCACTTGTCCCTCCCGCTTCGCCTTTAACAAAATATCTGCCTGTACATACGAAAGAACAACCATTCCTTGCCTCCATTGTGTCCATAATGGACCAACCCACTTCATTTTAACATACTGAGGCTTTGTGGTTCTCCAAAGATTTCAATAAAAGGAATGACTCATCCCAAATGTTTAAAAAAGAAGGACTATCATGTTTTGACAGCTCTTTTTTTTTGCGGGGGGAGGCCAAAGGGGCGGGTGACACT
>CAXTXB010000491.1:3894-4723 GCA_964247965.1 uncultured Dictyobacter sp.
ACATGATAGTCCTTCTTTTTGAAACATTTGGGATGAGTCATTCCTTTTAAGAACTTCCTCAGGCTAGCAACTCTGTTTCGCTTAATGGTCCCAGCGCAGTGAGCACCTGCTTGTCGCGCATAGGGAAACGTTTCAGGGCGCGCATGATGTCCTGTGGGGTGACTTTTTCGATGCGCTCGGTCTCTTCTTCGACGGTGACGAGGCGGCCTTCGGTGACCCAGTCGCTGGCCAATGCGCGCATGCGTGAGAAGGTTGATTCGCTGCTGAGTACGAGGCCGCTGATCCATTTGTCTTTGGCGCGTCGTAGTTCGTCTTCATGCACGCCGTCTTCGACCAGGCTGTCCAGTTCTTTGCGCAGCATTTTGAGAACCTGGGGCGCGTTGTCTGGCGTGGAGTTAGCTTCTAGCAGCATGATGCCGGTACCTTCCATGGCCCAGAGGCCCGCGCTGGCGGACTCGGCGAGTCCACGCTGATAGATGTTCCAGTAGAGGCGTGAGCCGTCGTTATCGCCCAGGATGCTTCCGCCCAGCACTGCGGCGTAGTAGTCTGGATCTTTGACATCTACGGCTGGCATGGCGAGGATCATGATCTGCTGCTTGAGATTCTTGTCTACGACGATGTTGTTGATGGGACCCGCCGGCTCGTAGTGAGAAACATCGCGCCTGGTATCGCCTGTGCGCCAGTTGTTGCAGTGCTGCTCGGCGAGCTCGACGATATGGTCCCAGTCGAACTTACCCGCAACTGAGAGGATCAGGTTGTTGGCTGCGTAGCGGCGGTTCCAGTAGTCGCGCATCTGCTGCACTTGCATGCCGCGAATGCTTTCGCGTGA
>CAXTXB010000492.1:0-4715 GCA_964247965.1 uncultured Dictyobacter sp.
CCCTTGCGGTTGTCGTGGTAGCTGACCTCAGTGCTCACCCATCACGACAACCGCAAGGGATTGTCGCTACGCGAGCCTCCTCTGCGAAGGGAGAACGAAAATCGCAAGGGATTGTCGCTACGCGGAGCCTCTCACCCTCACCTGTCAAAAGGGCTGTACCAGTACATTATTGCTACCAACTTGTTGTTGCAACGGCATTTCCGGTGCTGATCAGGAGAATTACCATATAGATGCCTGCTATCATGTGTCCGACGTTTGGTACGGGATTGTTTTTGATAGGTGGCAAAATTGTTATGGTTTTGCCGAATATGCGCTGGTGCTCCTCACATTGCTCTTTGCTTGCACCAAAGAAGTACGGTATCCATCTAGATACAATGTGAAGGATAACGTAGAGCAGGACAATAATGAGTGCACCAAGCATTAACCCATGGTCATGCTTAAGAAATGCAACCGAGACGAAGAGTAGCGGCATATAATTTGCTACGCTATTCAGGAGCTTCTCCTGTAGTGATAGTGCCGAGACGTTATTCCAGGGAAAGAGGTTTATCCAGTCTACGATGAAAAGGTAAAATATGAGTGTAAGCGGGGCTATGGTTGCTGTGGCAGTCCAGTCCATGACCTGTTTTTCTCCAATGCAAGTGAGATCTCTTGCTATACTTTCTATTTAGATGGCACGGACATTTATATATCATAGTATACAACTGTCCGTACCTTTTGCAAGTCTATAGGCTTTCAGGTAGCTATTTAACTACTTAGCTACCCAATGCCTCCAATAACATATCTCCTTCATCAGGAGTGATACGTCCCTCAGCAATCATACGCAGGATGGCCTCACGCTCCTGTTCTGGATTGACATTAGCCGCTGTTTCTACTGTGCCCGTTTGATCCTCTACTGGCTCCACCGGCTCTATTGGCACTTCAGGTTGTGCTCGTTCGTTAAAAGCTTGTTCCGTTGCTTCCGTGTTAGGAGGAGTGGGCGGCGTAGGAGGTGCTGGAGGCTCTGGTGGTGTCATACTCATGTTTCGAAGCGCCTGTTCAACTGCCTCCATCGCGCCATAAACTCCTTCGGCGGCGGCCCTGTTGGCTTGCTCTACGATGCGGTTTATGCGCTCTGGGTCCATCCTCCATTCCCGGTTGTGGATACGTACGTTCATACGTGCCATCTTTTCGCCGAAGCGTCGGGCCTGCTCTTCTGCCTTGCGTCGTTGCCTCTCCGCCTCTCGTCTCTGCTTTTCAGCGTTTCGATTCATTTTGCGCGCGAGGTCTTCGTTGAATGAGGAGGCCATGTCGCCTATGGACGCTGTTATCTCTGCCTCTATGTTCTTTCCCATCTGGCCCATGCTGCGTTCAAATTCTGACATATCGTACGCGAAGTCGTTCCACCATGCGCCACTTTTGCTGCTGGTAGGCTCTGCGCTGCTGCGTATGTCCAGGTCGCCTCCTGCTGTGATATCCAATTGCGCAGACCCGTCTCCATACTGTAGCATGACGTAGCTCCCCATCTGCGAGGTAACTCCGTTTCCTCTTATGCCTCCTCCGGCGGTGGCGCGGATGGTCAGGTTGGGATTTTCTGGCAGCACGATGCGTGCGTCGCTGCCGACGTGTAGCCGGGTAGCACTGCCAGGCGGAAAGTCGGCCTGGGCGTATATATCGGCTCCGACGTTGCCCAGGTTGATGCTGCCGTGGATGCTCTGTAAAGTGGCATCAGCCCCAACCTGTCCGCTAACGATATTTCCTCCAATCCTTTCTAGCACAAGGTCGTGTCCTACATGGCCAAGGCTGACGTCTTCCTGGATGTCGCGTAGCCTGCAACTGTTGCCTGTATTGCGAACTTGTACCTGAGCCGCTCCGTCGATTGTGAGGTCGTTGCCAACATTTCCCAGACTCACTCCTGCATGCGCGCTGTCCTGGATCTGGCAGCTGTTTCCTATGTTGTTGACTTGTAACCCGGAGACTGCTTTTACCATGAGGTTATTGCCGACGCTTCCTATTGTAACAGTTGTTTCACGTTGACCTTCGATCTTGCATTCGTTGCCAACGCTGCCTATTCTCGCCATGTTGATGTCTTGCGCTTTTAAGTCGTTGCCGATGCTACCCAGCACTGCTTGCTCGATGTCTTGTAGGGAGGCACTGTTGCTGACTCGTTTGACTTCGAGTTGTTCTATGCCAGAGAAGAATCCGTCGCCTTTGAGCTCTCCCTGTGCGATGACGTGTGTGACATTCAAGATTGAGAGGTCGTCGTCTATATCTCCTATAGTGACTGTTCCTTTGATGTCTTTGAGGAAGACGCTTCCAGCTATACTTTCGATACTGACATCGCCCGAGATACTCTCTATTGTGACGTTATCTCTACTGTCTCGGATCTCTACCTGGTGTACGTTCTCAATGGAGACTTTGTCCTGAAGATGTGAGGCACTGATGATTGTTTCGTAGGGGGCGGTCAGTTCAAGTGTTTCTTGACAACCGCTAATAACAAGAGTATCGCCCTCCACCTGGAGTGTTGCGATCGGTCCTGCTGAGCTGACCTGGATGGTCTGCTGCTCTCCTCCGCGTACTCTAAGTGCGTCCTCCAGCCTGGCTATGACTATGCGTTGCGCTGTGCCTGCATCAAATGATTGTTGCATCTTGCTACTCCTTTCGTCTCTCGTGATTACTACTCAACAAAAATCTCTATTCGTTCGCC
Organism: uncultured Dictyobacter sp.; assembly: GCA_964247965.1. GTDB lineage: Bacteria > Chloroflexota > Ktedonobacteria > Ktedonobacterales > Ktedonobacteraceae > Dictyobacter. Next base: position 2,684 of record CAXTXB010000492.1, read on the forward strand.
CTGTTCCAGGTCTTGTAGATCGAGTAGACGCCCTGTTGCTCCGCTCTCAATAGAGTGTAGGATCTCTTCTATGACTTCATTGTCGAGTTGGGGCAGCAGGTGTCCTCCTAACCGTGTGCTTAGCTTGACAAGTTGTACGGATATACTCGCGCTAAAGTTTGTCTTTTGCTGTTTAGATTGTTGCGATGTGGCCCGAATGCGCAAGATTCGTGCGCGAACCTTTTCTGGTGGCTGGTGGTATGCAGGCTCGCCCTCTATCGTGTCTAGCAATTGGGCTGCCTGGATAGCACTGACCTGCCCGGCCTCGACCATCGAGAGGATACGATTGCGCTCATCCTTTGGTGATGACATGCTTTTAGCCTTTTAGCCTCTTAACTTTTCAACATTTTCATGGCTTCTTCGACGCTGATCTCTTTAGCGGCAAGTCGGTCCAGCACTGATCGCCGGTCTACCCTCCCGTCGTATTCGGGTGGACCTCCAAGGGCTACGACAATGTCATCCAGTCGGCTGCGTGCTGTGTTATAAGCTATATTCATCTCGGCTGCCAACTTTTGGATATTGCCCCTATACTTGACCATCAGCTCGACAAAGTCTAGTTGCTCTCGTGTCAGGTGCCCGATCCATCCCAGGCTAAATTGCCCTTCAATGGTGATTCCACTGGCGGGGCACTCCAGCCGCGTGACAATCATCTCTTCCCCGCTCACCGGGTCCCGCGTAATCAATGGATGCATACGTTTATTTCTCCTTGTGACATAATTTCCAACACGCCTTCGGCGTGCCCCCTTCTTAAGGAACTTTTTACGTTTTTTTGGCGTTTTTTTTTTTTTTTTTTTTTAGGGCACAAAAAAAAAAATTTAAAAAAAAAAAACGCCCAAAAAACGTAAAAAGCCTTTTAAGGCTCGTAAAGAGCAGCGAAGCTGCGACAAATCAGAGCACAGGAAGGTGGAGGCGATGAGGATCAAACACACTCTAAGAATCCTCTTCTACTTATATCAGCCCTCTCTGTAACAGTTCTGTTATCTTCTGTAAGAATGCCTTCAGAATGATGATTATTGCTAACCTTAAAGGTATAATACCCTATGTTTTAGAAAAAATCAACACCTTCATGGTAAATTTTGCTATATTTATAGCAAAATTTACCATGAAGGTGTTGATTGCTAAAGATGTATCTTTTCTAGTTCTCTAGATCAGGAAAGAGAGCAGGTCATAACCGACCTGGATTGTTCCCTTGTATCCCTTGATCTCTGCCTCGACCTGCAGGCGTGCAGCGTCGATGTCGCGGTAGAGGTGGGAGCAAACAATCTGCTTTGCCTGTGATGCGGTTGCGAGCTCTACGATCTCCCTATCCTCTATATGTCCTGAGTCAATGATGGCAAGATCAACATCGGTCAGAAAGGCAATCTCTTCTTCATGAAAATAAGAGTCGCCGGTGATCGCATAGCGTTTCCCTTGCCAGCCAAAGCGCAGTCCATGGTTGCTTGCGGGTGGTAGGCTGAGAAATTCGAACTGATGCCTGCCAATGTTGAACTGTTCTGTGTTGATCTCATGGACAATAACCTGATATGCAGGTTGCTCAAAACTGCTGACACCAAAGACTCGTTTCAATCCATCGATCAGCTTCTGAACTCCTACTGGTCCGTAAATATGCAGGTCGTCTTTGCGTGGATCTCGTCTTGACCACGCACCGGCTTGAAGTAGTGGGACGAGGTCGGATATATGGTCGGGATGGAAGTGTGATAGGACAATGTGTTGTAACTGGTGATGCCGCACGCCCACCTCTAGTAGTCGCTGGACAATTCCGTGCCCGCAGTCAAAAAGAATATATGTATGCTCTAACTCAAGCAGTACGCTGGATGCCCGTCGCTCGTGTTCGATCTGACAGGTTCCTGTTCCCAACAGTGTTAAGCTGCTCATAAAGAAAAAACTCCTTCATTTTAAATTTCTTGCGTTTCTACACACTTTTGGTACAGCCACATGAAGATATTGTTGGCGAATTGGTTGTTCAAGCTCAAAGCGAAATGATTCTTGCTCT
>CAXTXB010000493.1:0-4713 GCA_964247965.1 uncultured Dictyobacter sp.
AAGATGGGCACCGCTACGAAATTGTAGATGGAGTGCTGTATATGTCACCTTCTCCTTCTGAGCCTCACCAAACTGCTGTAGTATTGTTAAGCCATCATTTACTTCTGCATATTCAGCCCGCTAGCCTTGGAAGAGTTTATGTTGCTCCTTTCGATGTCGAATTAGCTCTAAATACTGTCGTTCAGCCTGATGTCTTTGTGATACTAAACGCGAGACGTGAAAAAATTACAACCTCACGTATTGTGGGAGCGCCTGATCTGGTGATTGAAGTTTCCTCCCCCACAACTGCAGGCTACGATCGTCGGGAAAAGCAGGATGCGTATGCGCGTGCTGGAGTAAGCGAATACTGGATCGTTGATGCTGTTGCGCAAGCTATCGAAGTACTATTTTTGGAAGGAAAGACATATCTCTCACAGGGTGTCTTTACTGGTCATGATGGTCTTGTATCTCAGATCGTTCCAACCATTGCAGATGTTCCAGTTGAGAAGTTTTTTCTATGGTAGAAAGCCCGGGTAGGTGAATTCATGGTTGTAGCGCAACGTTTCCAGAAGCAGTCGCAATCGGAAATTTTCTCGACCTATGGGTGGCGCGAAAAGAATAATTTACTGCACCGCCTGACCACTGAGCGTTGCGATTATATTGAGTCGCGGCTTGAGCGTGTTTTTGGGAGGGGAGCGTTTGGGCAGCAGGAGGTCCTGGAGGTTGGCTGTGGTGGCGGATTGCTTTGTGAAGAACTGGCTCGCCGGGGGCTTGTAGTCGTGGGCATCGATCCTGCCGAGGCGGCTCTGGAAGAGGCCCGTAAGTATGTGCAGAAGAACTATTTAGGTGCCAATGCCTACTTTGAAACTGGCCTCGCAGAGGCGCTACCATACGCCGATGGCAGCTTCTCGGTGATTGTGTGCCTCGACGTGCTAGAGCATGTACGTGATCTGGAGGCGACTATTAAAGAGATTGCGCGCGTCCTGGCTCCTGGCGGTATATTTATCTTCGACACGATCAACCGTACATTTCTGGCCCGTCTCGCCCTCATCTGGCTTGGAGAGCGTTTTTTTCAAAAAAATGGTCTGGTGCCGGGCCTGCACGAGTATCATGCATTTATTAAGCCGAGCGAATTGCAAGCGCTTGTCGAGCAGAACGGTTTGCAAGTACAGGAACTGACCGGTTTTATGCCCAGGCTAATCGAGGGCCGGTTGACGCTTAGTCCCGGCTGGTTCAAAGGAGTCTCTTACATCGGGTACGCCACCAGAGGGCGTAGTAACGTTTAGGGCAGGCCTCCCTTCCATGACATCCACCGTACTCATCACGGACCCTGTTACTCCAGCCAGAACTGCTTATCCTCTTTCGCCATAGTGCTGCGTGCAATCGCCTCTGTGAAGCTTTGTTTTTGCGGCCCCTGCTTTACATCGCGTGCCGCTTCCTGTGTCTGGCGACGATTGAGCGTCATCGTAGGTAGGCTTCCATCCAGCAGCGCACCGAACTGATCCGCACCGATCTGGAAGAATGTCGCGATCCGCTCTAATTGACGCTGGCTCAAGCTCACCAGCTCGACCGCGCCAACCTCAAATTTGTTCCACACGTCGACGCTCAAGCGCAGTCCCTTTGCCACATCGACCTTGCTTAGATTACGACTTTTCCGCAGCTCAGCTAAATTAGCGAAAGAGGCAACGGGCTGGGGCGCGAAAGCACGATCCAGGGCGCTTTGATAAGCGCGTTGAGTCAGAGGTAGCATAGGTGCATCCAGGTCTACCGGTTCAGCACCACCAGTTGCGGAATAGGCCGCGATAAAGTCAATCAATTGCTCGCGTTCGTTGGGATGTTCACGCAATATACGCGTTTGCGCCTGTATATCTCCGCTCTCTTTTGCCGCCAGCCAGGCCATTTTCAGGCGTTGTAGTTCAAGTATATTCATGATCCTATTCCTTTCAGTTCCCAATGATCTCTCTACTTCTGCTTACCTTACTCCGCCTATTGCTGTTGCATAGCAGGAGTAAAGGTCGTGTAGCGTTCTTTGATCACGCACTCGCGCAGATAACTGCGGGCGCGTTCATAGCGCAGGCGTACAGTGCGTTCAGTGCGCTTGCAAAGTTCAGCGATGTCATCCCATTTCATCCCCTCGATCGCGCGCAAGGTCATAATCTGACGATCTAAAGGATCACGGAGATAGGTCAGGATACGCGTGCTCTCTTCTTCCGCATGCATCTCTTCATACTGGTCACGTGGATCTGCCACATCTGAGGCCGGCTGACTCTCGTCATCGGCGGGTGCTGGCCGTAGCGACTCTACCAACGCACGTGGCACGTGCTGTGGTCTACCTGCCGGGCGACCCTCGCTATCACGTCGATAGAATAGTCCCTCCTGGCGCAGTATGCGATTAAATTCGTCTGCGCACAGGCAGCGCAGATAGTGAATAAAGTTCTGTGTAATAAATGTCTCCGTCGTGTCCTGAACCTCACGTAGTAAGTGTTCAGCCATATTTGCAATGGCCTCCTCGCGCAGGTCTGGACGATGGCTGAGCCCTTGTGTATAGCGCTGAAATGCTGGCGCACAACGTTTTAGTAGCACCTCACTAAGGCGGCGAGCACCGGGAACATTGCCCTCAGTTTGTAGCGCGCGAATAGTGACGACAAGCTGAATTTCACTTATCTCGTAGCGCCCCTCTGCACTTCGGCTGCGTAAACGCTCATCGAGCGTAGGATCACTCAAGTCGATCATGTATGCCCCCAAAATGGTACTGGTGGTTTCGCTTTGTGGCTCCTGCTAACTATATCTAACCGCCCATAAAAAAAGAGGAAATCTTTCTGCCATATCTTTTCGCAATGTTTGCTACCATCAGCATAACAGAAATTTTATAGGCTGAAAAGAAGGAATAATGAGTCATGCTAAAGTTTGATACCGTTGACGAACTTTAGCATGACTCATTGTATTTCCCCTTGACAGAGGAAAAGCAGGATACTATAGTATCCTCATAAGTTAGATTGACATTATCAATCAATGATAAGGAGTGGTATGCCACGCACTGAAGAAGAGAATCTGCGTATACGGGAGGAGCAGAAGAGACATATCATAAAATCTGCGGTAAGAGTGCTTGCACGCAAGGGGTTGTCAGCGACGAAAATAGCTGATATCGCAGCGGAGGCAGAGGTCAGTTACGGCCTCGTGTATCACTACTTCTCCAATAAAGAACAGATTTTGTCTGAATTGCTAGAGGAAGCTTTAGAAAGAGGTTCTAACAACGTGCAACGAGCCCTTGAGGCTTCAGGAACTTCCTGGGATCGTCTGGAGATGTTTGTTGCAGGAGCTTTACAGTCTTTTCAAGAGCACCCTGAGTTCCTTGTGGTCCTTTATCAGGCATTGCATGATGAAGAGGTTCATAGCAAGCTCTGGGAGCGCGTACAAGATAAGCGCCGCCGCATGATGGAGGTTGCGCATCATCTGATCGTTGAGGGACAGGCTGCTGGACAGATAGTGCAGGATGACCCTGACCAGCTTGTCGTACTTCTGCTCTCACTCTTTCAGGGCATGGCATGCTCAGCTGTAATGCGGGGCGGTGAGATACCACCGATAGATGCTCGCATTGTGATGCGTCTCTTTAAACCTTAAGTTTGTACTCCGTTAGTAGCTGTGTCACAGTAACACAAGTAAATGCATATGTATTTATATTTTGATTTGGTCTGTATAGGTCGCTCCTGCCGTTTGGTAAGGACAGATGGCACGCTAGAAAGACAGTTGCGAACGCCGCTTGGACGCGACTAGTGAAAGCGCCACAACGGAGTGGAGCAAGCTGAATAGTATCCAGGAAACGGATCAGTTGGTCAGGCGCTTTCACTCACGCAACTGAACGGCATAGTATTCGCTAGGGAAAAGAAAGGAACAGGTACTTATGGGCTGGATGAAGAAAAACCGAGGCGCTTTGATCCCAGTTATTATCGTGCTGGTGGTCATCATCGTCACAAGCGTAGGTGGATATATCCTCTACAACAACGCTCATTTTTACACAACTGATGATGCACAGGTTACAGGCAACATCGTTAATGTCGTGCCACGTGTATCGGGTACGCTGGTTGATTTGAATGTACAGGTTGGCGATGAGGTGAGCGCCAGGCAGATTATTGGTACGGTAAGATCTGATAACCTGCTATCTGAAGATCATCTCACCGCTCCTTTTGACGGCGTCATTGTGCAGGTCCCAGGCGTGATTGGCCAAACCGTCACCACGGCAACCGCAGTCGTTCAGGAAACCGATCTCAAGGGCGTGAAAGTTACGGCTTATGTGGATGAGACTGCGCTGAAGACAGTAGCTGTGGGGCAGGCGGTAGATGTCCATGTAGATGCCAATAACTCGGACTTTACAGGTCATGTCACGCAGATCGTCTCTGCTTCGGCTGGTGAGTTCTCCCTGCTGCCGTCACAGGATAACAGCAGTGGCAATTTCACCAAGGTCAGCCAACGCTTCCCGGTCTATATCTACCCTGATCAGGATCAGGGTCAATCGTTGCTGCCCGGCATGAGTGTTGAAGTAAAAATTCATCTTTTATAGGAAATATGGATTCTTATACGCGCCGAAGGCGTGTGCTTCTTTTTACTAGTGATATTTAACGTTGTCTATTTTTATATTTTGCGTTTCCATATATTTTGTATTTCCACATAATTTGGGCATTGCCTAAGTTTGGGCCAAATTAGAGAGGGCTTGCAAAGGAAGAGCTTGCAAATGGA
>CAXTXB010000494.1:0-2008 GCA_964247965.1 uncultured Dictyobacter sp.
ATTTAAACTGAACCATCTCGGTGCCGGCCTAATGATCGCATTATGAAAAAATTGTCAGCAAGAAGGGCACGAGTTGACGGACGTTGATGAATAAATATTCAGAGAAGGAGAGAATATTTCATGCATTTCTCATCGACGATTCTGTATACTATAGGTGCTGAGGAGAGGTGGCGGCGTGGAGAGGTTTCAGTCAAGGCGCTCTTCCTATCTGGCTGGTATGGGTGAGCGCCTTTTCTTTTGTTCTTTCTTTCATCATCGACTCAATCGTCTTCATTCTGTCTCCTGATGTCTCATTCCACCTTTTTTACCTTACCTTTGCCGTCAACCGTCCGACGTTGTGAGAACTTGATTATGAAATGAGCTATGAGATTTATCTAGGTGACACGAGGCCAAGTTACCGCAAACTTCCCTTTCCCCTGAATGCTGCTTGTGCCTCCAATGAGTTACCAGTAACTCTATATCCACCTGGCAGGCTCTATCAGGGTACCGCTTGCCAGATATGTGCTCCACCATCACCGGTCGAAACAACATGTTTGCTGTCGGGAAACCAACGTATAGCTCTCACAATCACATGGTGTCCTGTATATACAAACGACTGCTCACCACTTGCCGCATCCCATACCCTGACGGTATTATCCCCACCACTGGCAAGAATATACTGGCTATCAGGCGACCATACTACCTCTCTAATAGTTGCTCGATAACTACGAGAAAACTCGTTCTCTTCATCATCCTCATTGAGCTTCCACCTACCGATCCAAAGCGTCTTCCCGCTCAGAGCTTCCCACACACGTAAACCATCTTCTCTCGCTGCGGAAGCAATAGAGCGGCCGTCCGGTGACCAGTCTAGCGCTGCTGTGATAGTATGACCATGCACACGCTTTCCTTGCGCATCCAGTCCATGATCTCGATAGATCAGCGCATCCATTCCACTGGCCGTGTTCCAGACATGCACTTGATCCTCTTCACTTGAGGCTATCCACTCGCCATCAGGTGACCAGCACAATCCGACAGAATGATGCCGCGAACGTTTCCGGTAGTTCAATAGATGCATCCCTGTCAACGCATCCCAGACGCGCACAAGCCTGTTTTGCCCAATCGTAACCAGGCGGCGACTATCTGGTGACCAGCGCAAGGCAAAGAGCATGCCCGAACGCTCCTCCCACATACATACTTGCTGTCCCATGGTTTCTTGCTCGGCGCTCCAGACCTGTATAGATCCTCTCGATTGACCAGGTGGGCAACGATAGTCTGGCAGCGCTGCAGAAGAGGCAATATATTTTCCATCCGGCGACCAGGCTAGCTCTGAAATGTAACCCTCCTGGTCATGCCCGTGATACTTAAAGCGCTGCTCTCCTGTGCGACTATCCCATATGTTGATACCATCATACGCTGAGGTCGCAATCAGGCTCCCATTGGGATTGAGTGTCGCTCCATCAACCTCCCCATGTGTGGTATTCCCGTAGTGAGCCAGAACTTCACCACTCAGTGCATCTGTTATCAACGCCCTATATCCAGCCTCCGCCAGCTTCTGATCATCCGGTGACCAGGCTACCGAACTACTTCCTTTTTTGAATGTCTGTTCTCTTCTCACCTCTTTTTCGGTTAGATCTTCCCACACATGTACTGCATCATAGTCGTAAGCTGCCGCGAGATACCTATCTTGATGTGACCATGCCACCTCGCGTACAGGTGTAGGATTCCCCTGGTACGTCCGTAGCCGATTTCCATCAAACGGCCGCCAGATATGCACTGTATGATCGCGGGACCCGGAAGCAATGACCTCACCATCTGGCGACCACGCCACCGTTAATACTTCATCAGTATGACCTTGATAACTGGTTACCACTTGTCCGGATAAAGCGTTCCAGACGCGTATCTGATTTCCTTTTTCGCTCGTTGAAACAACGTGCATACTATCAGGTGACCAGGAGAGCGCCAACACGTTGCCGTCATACCCACGATAGACTGTCCTGGTCTCTCCAAGCGAATGGCTCACAATATGCAC
>CAXTXB010000494.1:2018-4693 GCA_964247965.1 uncultured Dictyobacter sp.
TCCCTCCTGCAAGCCAGGGCAAAAGATTCGCCATCGGGTGACCAGGCAAGAGGGGTCGAGGCCCAGACCGAGTTAAAGGTAAATTGATGAAAAGTAGCGACATCAAGACCGGCTTCTAGCTCCCAGAGGATAGCTCCACCACGGCTAGTACCAAGCAAAAGATAGCGACCATCTGGCGACCACGCCAGTACCTTGACATAGCCGCCATTAGAGAAATCACGTTCATATACAAGTGCCCCCTGCTCTACCTCCCACACCTGCACAATACCGATATAAGATGAGGTCGCAGCAAGATAGCGGCCATTCGGCGACCATGCCACGTATTCCGTAGAAATATAATGTCCCTGATATCTCATCTTTGTTCATCCTTGCCAATACATGCATAAAAGAAAGAGGAGCTAAACCTGCCTATAGAATAGCAAGCTCCAATATCTCTTAGGAGACGTCATTGTCGGCAATTGCAAGAGCAATCGCATATTCCATCGAGAGTGTGAGGCCGAGTGCCCAACATGTTGCGGATGTGCGCGACCGCGCATCGAGAGAGGGGTTTGTCGGGCCCAAACATGCCAGGGTAGCCACCTCGGTGATGGCGGTCGCCACAGGCAATCCTGGTAGCCCGGGCCGATAAACCCGGTCGCAGGTTACGCGGTGCTTATGAGGCGATGCCGTTCAGCTCGGTCAGTTCGTCCTTAGAAAGGGTCAGCGCAGCGCCCGCGACATTATCGCGCAGATGCGCGACGGATGAGGTACCTGGGATAAGCAGGATGTTCGGGGAGCGTTGTAACAGCCATGCCAGCGCGACGGCCATCGGTGTGGCATCGCGACGCCTGGCGACTGACGCTAGTGTGTCGGACTGCAGTGGGGAGAAGCCGCCGAGCGGGAAGTAGGGCACGTAGGCAATGCCCTGTATAGCCAGGGAGTCGATCAGGTCGTCGTCGACCCGGTGGGCGAGGTTGTAGAAGTTCTGCACGCACACGATCGGCGCGATGGACTGTGCTTCGGCAATCTGCTCGGCGGTGACAGTGCTGATACCGAGATGTTTGATCAATCCCTCCTGCTGCAGTTGCGCGAGCACGCTGAACGGTTCGGCGATCGAGCCAGGAGTAGGGCTGTCGAGCCCTCCGACGCGCAGGTTGACAACATCGAGTGCGTCGAGGCCAAGGTTGTTTAGATTGTCGTGCACAGCCTGGCGCAGTTGCTCGGGAGCTAGCGCCTGGGGCCAGTTCCCCTTGGCGTCTCGCAACGATCCGACCTTGGTGACGATGTGCAGCCCATCCGGGTAGGGGTGCAGAGCTTCCTTGATGATCTGGTTTGTGACGTGGGGGCCGTAGAAGTCACTGGTGTCGATATGCGTGATACCCAGCGCTATCACCTCACGCAGTACGGCCACGGCGGCAGCGCGGTCGGCCGGTGGGCCAAACACGTGTGGGCCGGCCAGCTGTATCGCGCCGTACCCCATACGGGTGACCGTCAGATTTTCGGCCATGCTGAATGTTCCGCCGGGAAGTGTTTTCGCATCAGATTGCAATGGCATACTATTGTGTCCTTTTTCTGCTTTTAAACTGCTTATATCCAACTCTTTCAAGAAATTCTAGAGTTTCGCTCCCACCTTTTCTCTATCTTGCTCGATTTCAATAGAGTGTAAGCGGGCAATTTTTGTATCCAGGAACGCCAGGGTGTGCTGGGTTTCCTGCAATTGTGCCACTACTTTCAGACGGTGAGCCTCCAGAAGCTCACGTCTCTCACTTGCAGTTGATGTTCCCTGTCGTGTTATCTCTGCGAAGCGCCGCATTTCGCTAATAGGCATGGCGCTTGCGCGTAAACATTTTAGGAGATCAATCCATCGAAGGTCGTTCTCGTCGTAGCGCCTATGTCCATTAGGCAAGCGATGAACAGAGATGAGAAGGCCTAATCGTTCGTAGTAGCGCAATGTATGAATACTGAGGCCAGTTATTTTCGCAACTTGTTGAATGGTGAGACCGTCATCCATCAATTCCCTCCTGACTATTGAGTGTTGACAAAAGCATACAACCTAGAGTGCGCTCTATGTCAAGATGGGTAAGGAGCGAATCTGTTTTTTGGTGAAGTGATCTAGCGCAGTGTAGGTTCTACTTACTGCTCAGCTCAACCCGAAATCCACTCATTTCCCGGGTAAATACTCAAACTACACGACCACAAGAACTTGATAGATTACTACCCCCAAAAGTTGTATCCTGAATTCACAGCATACACAACCAACAAAGAAAGAGGATATCTATTATGTCAGAAACAATCCGTTTTGAGGGCCTGAGCCTTCCAGTCAGTGATGTGAGCCGCTCGGTGGCTTTCTATCAGCAGCTTGGCTTTCAGGTCGAGCAGTCCAGCCCGGTGTTCGCCCTTCTTCGTCTTGGCGAAGGGACTCTGGGCCTACTTAGAGCAAAGTTGTCCGACGAGACACAACAGTTGCGCGGTCGCATTCACGTCGAGCTGAGTACCGAGCGCCTGGACGCTCTCTATGAAGAACTAAGGGCCGGCGGGCTGACTTTCAGCGAACCGCCACACGATGAGCCATGGGAGCGCGCGATGTCCACTGCGGACCCTGACGGCTACCATGTGGAGATCGCTCAGGGACGCCGTGGTAGCAATGCTCCTGCAGCTCAATAGTTATCATGAAGGATTATTGCATTGTATACATT
>CAXTXB010000495.1:0-4692 GCA_964247965.1 uncultured Dictyobacter sp.
AAAATATAGAAAAAGCTAAAAAGCTAGAAAATGTACATATATTATAAAAGTGGATCTATTAATATCACTATAGCATCATTTTTTTCATTCCGCAGGATCGTTTTTAGAACGAAAGATGACATCTCCGAGCGCCGTCGCTTGCTCCTCGTCACTCCGTGGAACAGGAGTATCATACCGTCTTTGACCTGAAGGACGCAGCCGTAGAGAGAGGTGTAGAGACGACCAGAAAAATACGACGATCGCCACCAGTGCTACCACTATAGCGGCAACGTCAAGATCGAACTGCTTAAAAAGGATGCCAGATACTCCTAAAGCCAGGGCAATCAAAATGAGTACAACACTAGATAAATATCTCATCTCTCTTTCCTCTCTTGAAAGTTCCTTTGCCATTTCAAATATAGAATTTTTCGGCTAAAGCTCCTTGTGTCTTTCTCATTACAGCGTTTATATCAGTATACATTATTTGTAATCCGAACTACGTCTTTGAGGATGTGCAGCTTCGCTGCCCAAGCCAGTTTTTTCTGTTTCTTTAGCTTTTTTACTTTTTGCAATTTGGGCTCCGACCACATTATGCAAAAAGTAAAAAAGCTAAAGAAACAGAAAAAACTGGCTTGAAAAGATTTTTAGCTCCTCGTGCAACTACGAACAGTGCTTATTCGTGCCATTGATAAGGCCTCATTGGCTACCTTGCTATCTATCTTGTATGATATGCATAATAAGGCTACTTCTTCTATGTCGTTGAGCCTGACTTTCGCATATCAAAAGCATAGATAGTCAGGTATAATGCCTCTTAGAAGCACAATAAAATTCTCTGGAGGGAAAATGCGCGTTCTCATCCTTGGCGGCGATGGATACCTTGGTTGGCCGCAATCCTTATATCTCTCACGTAAGGGACATGAGGTTGCAATTCTTGACAATTTTGCACGCAGACAGTTCGATCTGGAAGAGGGCTTCGATAGCCTGGTTCCGATCAAATCACTCCATGAGCGTGTGCAAGTATGGAAGGATATTTCTGGACAGAATATTCGCCTCTATGTTGGCGATGCAGCAGACTATGATGTACTGGGAGCGGCCTTCAAATCATTCCAGCCGGAGGCAGTCGTTCACTTCGCGGAACAGCGTTCAGCTCCCTATTCTATGATTGATCGCAAGCATGCCGTCTATACCCAGGTAAACAACGTTGTTGGTACGCTTAACGTGCTATACGCGATCAAAGACTTCGCACCGGACTGCCATCTCGTTAAGCTGGGAACGATGGGGGAATATGGGACGCCAAATATCGATATCGAAGAGGGCTTCATCGAGATTCACCATAAGGGGCGCTCAGATGTCCTGCCATTCCCTAAACAGCCGGGCTCTTTTTATCACCTTAGTAAAGTTCATGATAGCCATAATATCATGTTCTGCTGCAAAATCTGGGGCATTCGCGCGACTGATCTCAACCAGGGCATCGTCTATGGAGTCGAAACTGAGGAGACACAGCTCGATAAGCGCCTGGCAACTCGTTTTGACTATGATCAGGTCTATGGAACTGCGCTCAACCGTTTTTGTACGCAGGCTGCCGTGGGCTATCCTCTGACGGTTTATGGCAAAGGCGGGCAGACGCGCGGCTACATCAATATAAAAGACACGGTACGCTGTATCGAGCTTGCGATGATGACGCCCCCTGAAGCCGGCGAGTACCGCGTGTTTAACCAGATCACCGAACAGTTTTCTTTGCTTGATATTGCTGACATCGTTGTTAAGCAGAGCAAGATTCTGGGGCTGGAGACAAAAGTAGATTATCTACCTAATCCTCGTGTCGAAAAAGAGGAGCACTACTTCAACGCGATCCATACCAAACTGGTCGATCTGGGGCTTGAGCCACATCTCTTGACAGAGACTGTGCTAGAATCGCTACTCCAGCTTGCAATTCAGTATAAGGATCGCGTTGATACCCGTCTGATCGTCCCCACCGTTAACTGGCGTCAGACAACCAATGCGGTGAGTGCTACAGAACAAACTTCTCAAGCACCGGAAACGGTCCAAACAGAAGAAGTTGTGCTGCCGTAGGAGAGAAATTTTCTGCAAGCTAGTCAACAGGCTCTTGCAAGCTTTCCTCCTGAAAGAGAGGACTAGCGATGCCAAGTAGCCTCTCTATGATGGGTACGAAGGTTTCGTTGGCCTGCATATTCCAGGCTTTATACGTCTGAATATCTGTGACTTTCTCAGTCATCATGGCTGGATTACTGGCAATTGTCGTGAGCAGCCGTTTCTGGGACGCAGCGTCCAGGCAGACCCAGCCAAGATTGTAGCGCTCAAGAAAGCGCAGACTTGGCCCTTCCTGTCCAGGAATAAAGGTCGTTACCAGAAACGGTTTCTCTAGCATAAATGCCTCAGTGAGAAAGCTAGCACCAGCCTTGCCAGCGATCAGATCTGAGGCAGCCATGTAAGGTGCGATAGCTTCTGTAAATGGAAGAACGCGCAGGCGTTCAACGTGTGCGAAATGTGTAGCAAGTAATGGGTTGTTGCCAGCAGCTAGAATTATCTGCATCGGCACATCAGCCGTCAAGATACTTTTCACCGTTCGGTAGATACCCGCCGATCCCTTCGCGCCTCCCTGTAAAAAGACGGTGAAGATGTCCGGATCTAGCCCAAGCGCCCTTAATATTTCTGTCCTCTTAAACGATGAGGTATCTAGAAATTGCTTGCGGATCGGCCTGCCAGTCGCATACAGCCGTTGCTCATCGATGCCGTTTCGCAATGCCTGTGCGTAAATCTCGCGCGATGGTGCGAGATAGGCCTCGGCATGCTTCTCCGTAAACCAGGTAGTATGTACCTCTTCCAGATCAGTCAGTTGAAACACAAGTGGAATTTTCTCGCCTCGCTGCTCATTTGCCCGCGCAACCTCGTAAGAGAGGAGTGAATGTGTCGAAATGATCAATTGAGGCTTAACCTTCTCGATGATATCGACCACACGCTGTTTGATAAGAAATGTCATTGCATGATGGAACAGCAAAGATCCACCCTTACTGTCAAAAACTCTATACTGAATATCCCACAGTGTTAAGAAGTAACGGCTCAATATAGCGTAGTAATCATGCAAGAGGACAGGATACGGGTCTTCGATGTATATCTCATAGCGCGCAGCCAATTTTTCTTTCATCGAACGTGCAAGATTCATATGCCCACCGCCGGTACGTGTGGTAAGAATTAAAATTTTCGGTCTGAATGTTTCCACTACTGCATTTCTCCTGTTATGACACGTTTTTCCTGTGCTCGCTGCACTTGCCGCATATCGTGTGCAACGGTGCGTAGTCCAAACAAGCAGACAAGCCCTGCAAGAAAAATGAACGTTGGAGTGGTGACAAGCAGGGCAGTATTGAGCCTGTAGAGATCTGAGAGAAGACCGATAATTGTCGGTGCTGCCGCATCGCCAAATACATGGGCACATAGTAGCAAAAGACCAACAGCCGTCGCACGCATGCCAGGACTCACGATATCCTGCAATACAGCATTAAGCGGTCCTGTACAAAAATTGAGCGCGATACCTGCAAGTATGAATATCGTGACGAATACGACCAGATTATGGGTTAATAGAGCGATCAGTACCAATGGTGCTCCTATCAGTAGCCCAAGCATGGCTGTCAGCAAACGTCCCTCCGGTCTGTGACGCTGCATAAAATCAGACAACCAGCCTCCGATAAGCGTTCCTAGCAAGCCACTTACGACCAGGACAATACCTGAAAGAGACCCGGCTCGTGAGAGCGTAAAATGAAATTCTCTGACAAGATAGGTGGGAAGCCAGAACGAAGTCCCTCCAATGGCAAAGAGGCTAAAAGTCAATGCGCCCAACAAAGTCCAGTACGTCGGGATAGATAGCAGATAGCGCACTGTCTTCATAAAATTATGGTCGTGCTCTTGCTCATCGTCTGTATCCTCCTTATCGTCCTCTTCTTGCTCAAAGCCCCCACGCTTCGGTTCTAGCATACGCCACGCGAGCAAGGCCAGGATTAAACCAGGCAGACCAACGGCGAAAAAGGCCCAGCGCCACCCATAGAGGTCCGCGATATGTCCTCCAACGGAGATGCCAAGAGCACCGCCGACCAACGTGCCCACTGACCAGTAGGAGAGGATGCGCCCACGCTGCCCTTTGGGAAAATAATCTCCTAGCAGGGAAATAGTTGCAGGCCCATAGCCAGCTTCGCCAATGCCCAGTATCGATCGCATGCTAAATAATTGTACTATTGTGCGTGAAAATCCTGCAAACACTGTCGCAACGC
Source organism: uncultured Dictyobacter sp. (assembly GCA_964247965.1). Taxonomy (GTDB): domain Bacteria; phylum Chloroflexota; class Ktedonobacteria; order Ktedonobacterales; family Ktedonobacteraceae; genus Dictyobacter. Next base: position 4,263 of record CAXTXB010000495.1, read on the forward strand.
TCCAGAAAGCCACGCAGAGTGCAACAATGCTCTTGCGCACCTCTCTATCGGCCAAGCGACCAAAAGGCAAGGTTGTAAGAGCGTAGACCAGAAGAAACGACGATATGAGCAGGCCGCCACGAAAGTCGGTCAAACCGAATTCATGTTTGATTTTTGGCATCACTGCTGATAACACGTAGCGGTCCGCATAATTGAGTACATTGATGGTAAATAAAATGGTGAAGGCAAAGCGTGCCTGCCCTTTCGTAGGCCTTGAGGCCTTCTTACTTTCCTTCGCCCCGGGTGTAATTATTGCCATGCGTCAACTCTTTTCTTTTCTCCATCAATGCGGCCTTCTTAACAGATCTGAATCCTGGTACGCTTTGCCAGTATATTCACAGTCAGACTGTTCACGTTACCGCTCTTTAGTCGTCACAGCCTCCTAATATAC
>CAXTXB010000496.1:0-4677 GCA_964247965.1 uncultured Dictyobacter sp.
AGTAAAAAGAGCAGGTGCAACACAATTTTCATCATTTTTAAAAGTTCCCATGACTAACGACGAAGCTACGACAGGCTACAAAAGAAATGGTCGGAATCGGACACAACTAGTGCGGCTAAAGATATAGTATTACGGCGACCTGGAGTGTACTTTTGAAGCAGAGAATGTTGCACGCTCTCTTTACCAGGAGAGATTAGTAAATATGTAGGAGATATCAACGATGAGTGCGCTTCGTCAGCAAATTCTCATTCTTCATCTAGCGACTCCTAATCTGGAGTCGCGGACGGTGGCCTGGGCTCTGTACGATGGTGCGAGCTCGGCATTGCCTATGCAGTCGGGCGATTCTTCAGAGCCGACGTACCCTTCTGTGCTTGCCGCGATGCGCGATGGCTGGCGCGTCCTTCAGTTGGCCACGCTTCCCCTCTATCTGCCGGGTCACGAGCACGAGAGTGGGCATCTGCCCTATGAGTATGTGTTGGAAAGGATGGTGACTGTCGATGAGTAATGTGGAAAAACAGCATCTGCTTACCGCACGGCAGATGGCCCAGTTTGTGACGGATGGCTTCTTAAAACTTGAGGGGCTGGTGCCCGCTGATCTTAATCAGGCGGTCCTGGCTGAACAGAAAAAGTGGGAAGGTGCAGGCTATAACTTCTGGGCGACTTCTGAGCACATTCGCGAGGTTTTTGAGTTGCCTCAGGTGAAGGGTGTGCTGCAGAGCTTTCTTGGCGTGAGACCAATTTATGATCACTCGTTCTTACATATCGTTGGCGCGCGTAAGCTCACGGCCCAGGATTGGCACGCAGATTCTATTATCGATACGCGTCCCTACGCCTTCGATGTGCAGGCCTTCTACTTTTCGCATGATGCTCCCGCCGAGATGGGTCCAACCCTGGTTCTGCCTGGCTCACATCTGCGCAAGGCCAACGGAGGCAGCATTGCTCGTTATAAAAATATTATTGGTCAGCGCCAGCTCGCTGCTACTGCGGGCACGATTGTCTTTATGCATCATGGCATCTGGCATTGTGCCCAGCCCAATCATACTGACCAGACGCGCTACGTCTTCAAATTACGAATGCGCCCCGGCCAGGAGCAGCGCAATCTGTTCAATACCGAGGGTTACGATAGTGAAGAGGTGGAGAATATTATCTCTCATGGAACGCAGGAATGGCAGGGCAATGAGAAGCGCCTGGAACATGTGCTGCGTGCCATGCTCTGGCGCTATGTGAGCGGCGATGACGCGATCGATTTCTCCTTCGAAAAATCTTTGACGCGCATGTCTATCCATTAAAACGATTTTCTATTCAAGGCAGTTCACACGCCAACTTCCGCAGCGATCTGCCCGCTCTGAACGGCTCTGACAAGGGCTGCGTGATCAAGTTCGACCTGGTGAGCATAGGTCTCGGCAAATGCGACGATGGCCTGATCGAATGTGTCGCTCTTCCCCAGGTAGCTGCTTATGCGCACGGAGTCGCCGGAGCGGGCGTGACCACGGGCAAGCACCCAGCCGCAGAGTCCAGCATAGGTGATGAGGTCGTGGGTACCCATTCGCTCTATGCTGGGCGATAACGACATGTCCCGTAGTTGCCGTACATAGAAATTGATGTTGTCATAGCGCGTCCAGCCTAAGAAGATGTCGCTGGCCGCCTGTATGAGTCGTTGCCCATAGACGACGCGACGCGCATGGTTTCCATAGCGGCTAAAACCTACGTGAGGCTCTAGTACTGATGCCTGCGCCTGCTTGATCTGCAGGAAGAGAGGGTCGTCGTCCTGGTCTCCCAGTAGCAGGGCGATATAGCAGCTCGTTCCGACACTGCCAACGCCTACAACCTTGCGCGCCACGTCTACCAGTCGATAACGGCTCAACAATACGCGCCGGTCATCCGGCAAAGACTCAATATACATCTCGATCATTTCTGGCAGTTGATCGATCCATACTCCATCTTCCAGATGTGAGATGAGGGGCGGATCGTCTTTGATGGTGTATTTGCCCTGATCCTGGCGGGCAAGCTTGGGGAAGACGTGGCTGTTGGTCCGCCTGCGTGCTTTCTCTAGTTCGCGGTGCAGGTAGGCCCGGCTATCAGGATGGATGCGGAGCAGTGTGCTCTCGACATCTATGCGTGTGTACCAGAGATCCAGATTCGGCATGCCCGCAAACGTCCACATATGCTCTCGATAGGATTGGACGCAGCGTGTGGCTGCCTGCATGTTTACACTCTCGGGAAAGCCTTGAGAGCGACCGGCAACGATAAAACTGGTGGCTAGCCGTTTGATGTCCCATTCCCATGGCCCCGGCAGTGTCTCGTCGAAATCGTTGACATCGAAGACTCTGTTGCGCTCGGGTGTCGCATACGTACCGAAGTTGGAGAGATGTGCATCTCCACAGAGCTGCACTCGGATGCCCGTGGTTGCTGTACTTGCCAGGTCGTTCGCCATGATGATCGCTGATCCACGCAGAAAGGTGAAGGGGTTGACGAGCATGCGGCCATAACGAATAGGTAGTAGCTCTGCAATTCGATACTGGTCCCCCTGCAATAAAAGGCTGAGCGGGTCGGGGCGGTTACCGGCACTCGTCCACTCTGCGTGCGCTGAACGAGGAACGTCTTTGCGCAGGGCTCGACCGGCTTCTATGCGCTCTGCATGGGTGAGCACGCTCTCACTCTTCTGTTCTCCAGGCATGGATATATATAGTTCTTCCACTTGCGCTCTCTTGTCCTCTACTGCTTGCAGATCTACTCGGCGGAACTAGGAAAGACAACTGGAACGTTCTTATCCAACTGCTCCCAGCGCGACCATTGGTAGCGTTGATGCAGCAGGACACTTAGTGCGAAGGCTACCATACCGACGCCTGCGCAGAGAAATGGCGAGGCTCGGAAGATGGCATATAGCAACAAACCCACGAAAGCTCCGGCTATAACACTGTTGATGACCGCCATCATACCAGCCATTGTCAGAAACGATTGCCCCCGGCCCATTTTTAATCCCATATTGCGCATCGTACCCAGGTCATCATCATGTGACGAAAGGATAAAATATTGGTGCATCTGCGGGGCATATTCCAAATATAAGTGTCGGATACGGTTAATTCCGCGTGCATATATAATGTCTTCGATGCCGGATTGCAATACACGCTCAAAAGTTACCAGCCCCAGGAAGAAAAGGGTGGGAAAGAGCACAAGGCTAAATACGAAAAAGGCCGTCCCTACCTGTGAGATCTGCCCTACAAATGCGAGTGCTACAAGTGTACTCGATACCGTTCCTAAAAATAGGCTGGCGCGTCCATTTGTGTCCGAAATGGTCATGGCGCGCCCGGTCTGTAAATTGTAATGTTCGGTCGTTACGATTGAAACAAGTTGTGAAGATAGTTCTCGTGTCTTCTGTCCCTGGTCTTTCTCTAAATCCAAGTTCCTCTCCTCCATCTCTCTCCTCTATCTATAGAAGGTTACCCTGATGCTAGAGCCCCAAATTCCACTCATATTGTGTCTCTGAATATACCCAGGTTGGTTCCCAGCTCACCTTCACCTGGTGATCATCTATCGGCACCTGGAAAAAGATATCGCCTTCCACTGTTGCGCCTGGTAGCAGTTCTCCATAGTGTAAGCGGTTATTAGCAGTGTATGCGCTCGGTGTGAAGATGAACTCAATATGTGCCTGCCCCTTGCTTATACTATGAAAGTCAAAGACATTATACGCTTGCTTCTGTGACGAATGATTTTCTAGCTTCACATGCACCACGATCAGCTGATTCCCTGCATCCGGTTGTGCATAGCTGTCTCCATCAATTTTTTGCACGGAGACTACAGTACAATCTACACCATTTGAGGTGATCTTTTGCCCAATATTTACAACGGTGCTTGCTCCACCTGTATCTGTGCTCGATGAGCTCGATGATGTATCACTAGATGATGTGTCACTATTCGATGTGCTATCGCTACTTGCCGTCTGCGTTTCTTCTTGATGTAGTTGCTGGCTGTAACTAGAAGTGCTCGAAGATTTGGCAATCTGAAGTATTGAGGAGAAAAACACTCCACAGGCAGAAAGCAGGAGGACAAAAAGAACGATTGCAGAACCAATCAATACCCACAGCCAGGTTCGTTTCTTCTTTGGCGCAGGATACATTGGTGGCATGCCACCGTTCATAAATGGTGGTGGAGGCATATAGCTGGGAGGTGGAGGTATGTAACCAGGTGGTGGAGGCATGTAGCCAGGTGGTGGTGGAAATCCTGCTCCTCCTACTGGATACCCGGGATTCGGACCGGGCTGTCCCTGCTGCATACCAGAATTGTGATAATAGTCGGTTGTTCCCGGCTGCATAGGAAGGTTTCCATAGTAAGAAGACGAATGAGGGGCATATCCTGGTGGATCAGGCTCTCTTGGCTGAGATGGATCAGGATTTTGATTCATAAAAAATAGATACTATCCTCTCTCGTATTTTCGTTCTCTGCATAGTCTCATGTTAGCAGTATACAAGAATTCAAATTTGGATACAATAAATGCCGCAAATCATCCTATATGTACTGGTCTAGTTCTTGTCTGAAAAGACAAAGTATCTTTCCCTTCTATCCTCTCCAGGCATAGAACATCTAGCTTTGTGCGACAGTAGTGGACCAACAGCGGGAGGTGGGGGGGGGGGGGGGGGGGGGGGGGCGGGGGGGGCGAGGCGATAGGGTAGGGGGCGG
>CAXTXB010000497.1:0-4662 GCA_964247965.1 uncultured Dictyobacter sp.
ATCGAAGATGATTTCGCCCACTCGGGGCTTTAAGAGCCCGCTGAGGACGCGTAACACTGTAGACTTCCCGGCCCCGTTGGGTCCGACGATGCAGGTCGTCGTGCCCTGCTCCACCTCAAGGCTGACATCCTTGAGCACATCGCTTCCATCATAGCCAGCATAGATGTTATTCAATTTCAGTAGCATCTTCTTAATCTCCCAAATATGCTTCCAGAACCGCAGGATTCTCGCGCACTTCCACAGGTGTCCCCTCAGCAATTCTGGTACCACGATGCATGACAACGACCTTATGACAGAGATTCATCACAAATTCCATATTATGCTCAACCACCAGAAAAGTTACACCACGTTCATTCAGGGTGCGAATACGATCCGCCAGATAGTTGATCATGGTTGGATTGACGCCGCCCGCCGGTTCGTCAAGCAAAATGACCTGTGGCTCAGCGATCAACACAAAGGCAAACTCCAGCAATTTCTTTTGTCCGAAGGAGAGGTTCCCAGCCAGCAAATCTTTGACCCTGGTCAATCCAACGAAGTCTAGCAGTTCCATTGCACGCTTCTGCTCATGGGTTGAGCTCCAGCGACTGATCTGTCCTTTAAAATCGTTGCGCTGGGCTGCCACATGCATGTTTTCTAACACCGTCAGGCGTGGAAAGATGCGAGTCAATTGAAAGGTGCGCCCAACACCCAGGCGGAAGACCTTGTCCGGTGCTACATTCGTGATGGCCTGCTCTCGAAAAAGTACTTGCCCGCTATCGACCTGCTCGTAGCCCGTCATAATATTAAACATGGTGGTCTTACCCGATCCATTGGGACCGATCAGGCCGGTGATAGAACCCGGCTCTACGCTGACCGAACAGGTATCCAGTGCGTGAATGCCCCCAAATGATTTGGAAACATCGCGTGCCTCTAATAAGCTCATAAATTGATTCCTCCCTTCCTCTCAGGGGTTGCACGGGTTGCAGGGGTTATAGACCCACTTTGTGTGGAAAGTGCGGCAACAGAGGCGTCGTTCCCCAACTGCTGGCGCTGACGCGCATATTGCAATTTGAGCCATCGTTCATTAAGAGTGGGAAGAATACCTCGTGGCAGCAGCAACATAATTACCAGGAAGAGCGCCCCGTAGATTATAAGGTAGTAGCCACTTGTGCCGTACTGCAATGTGAAATATTGCTGCGCTGGCTCTAGAATCAGTGCACCCAGGATGGGGCCGCCGATTGTTCCCAGGCCCCCCAGATAGGCCATCAAAACTACGGCCACATCGAAGGTTGCATCAAAGCCCGAGGCTGGATAGATTGACTCGACAAAGTAGGCCCAGATAGCTCCAACCATCCCCACAATAAATGCGGAGATTACAAAAGCCATCAGTTTGGATACTCCCGTCCTCACGCCAAGACCTAGCGCCCGGTCCTCGTCATCACGTATTGCCAGCAAGCCCAACCCATATTTAGAGCTGCGCACCCACCATGCGATCGCGACGGAGACGATCAACAAGGCCAGAGCCACATAGTAGAACGGAAACGCGAAGAAGTCGCCGCTCCACTCGGTTGGAATAGGCAATCCAATGCCAGTAGAACCATTAGTGATATTTCTCAGGTTGTAGCTGAGTAGCTGCAGAATAAAGAACATCGCGATAGTAATTACAACAAAGGTATGTCGTCGTACACGCAGGGCAATCCAGCCCAACGGGACAGCAAAGATAGCTGCCGCCAGGCCCGCGAGAGGAACAATGAGAAAAGGAAGATAGCCCCCCGGGACCTTCCAATCCTGGCACATAATGGCCATAGCATACCCACCCAGGCCAAAGTAAGCGGCATGGCCTAGAGAGACATAGCCCGTAAAGCCCGAGAAGACGTTCCACCCGGTAGTCGCGGCAGCAAAGATCAACGTAAAGACCGCGATGGTCATGACGGCCGGATTGGGGAATATCAATGGAAAGATGATCGCCAGCGCTACCGCTAGCAGTAGCCCAACTATCTTCAAAGTTCTCATTGTTTCCTCCACTCTGCGCGTCCAAGCAACCCTTGTGGACGGATCAGCAGAATAATCACGAGTAGGATGAAAAAGACGGTGCTGGCCCAGACCGGCGACCAGAGCACCGAGGTAACGTCCTCAATCACCAGCATAGTTTAAGAGGCAATGAGCGCGCCAGATAGACTGCCCATGCCACCGAAGATGATAATTGCCAACAGGCATGAAATTAGATCATACGAACTACCAGCATTGAAGGCATTGGTCGCCCCGAATGCCATACCTCCAGCGGCTGCCAGTGCAATGCCAATGCCAAACGTAATCGCCGAAACCCGCTCAACGTTGATGCCGATCAGTTCTGCAGCTGTACGATTCTCCATCGACGCCAGTACGCTGTAGCCGAACTTCGTGCGGTAGAGCAATAGGTAGAGTGCGCCCAGTAGACCTACTGCTAGTAGAAAACCAAACAGGTAGATATAGGAGAGATAAAACCCTCCAATTTGGAGCGAGTCGGTGATATACCAGGCCTGTAGTTTGACGTTATTGGCAGAGAAGACAAGATTGAGTATGCCTTCAATGACCAGCGCTACCCCATACGTTACCAGGATAGAAAGCATGGTACGATCACGCTTAATTGGACGAATGAATAGCCACTCTATCAGTAGGCCGAAGACAAACATAAGTGGCAGGGTAATGAGCAAACCTAGAAACAGATCGATATGTAAGTTTTGTTGCAGGAAATAACTCAAATAGGCACCCAGAATTACCAGAGCTCCCTGGCCTACATTGATGATATTCATTACCCCGAAGACCAATGTCAGCCCGGATGCCATCAAAGCATAGACACCTCCGGTAAGTAATCCGGTAATAATTGCCTCTACAATAATGTTCATGAGACGCCTCTTTTCCTTCCAATGAAGAAGTTTGGCAACAATGAGCCCCGGCTACACTACGAAGTGCTATACGCTCTATCTCTTGTAGCTAGGTGGTGCTGCCTACTGCCAGTAGCATGGCAGCAGGCGAATTCCAAAACTGCAATCCTCTGAGTAGAGCGCTAAGGCCAGTTTGGCTTGGGATACTCAGGAGTATTCGATGCCTGAGATGCTGGATAGACTGAGACTAACGACCCTTTCTGCCACTGGAACAGATAGCCAGTTGCAAGGATGTTTTGCCCCTGGTCATTGAACTTTACAGGTCCCTGCACAGTCTGATAGGTATCGCCTGCATGCATCGTCGCAATAAGTTTTGTGTTATCAATGCTATTCGTTTTAGCCGCAGCCTGCTGCAGTACTTGCCCGACAGAGAACGCCTCCGCTACATCAGAGCTAATGGCATCGGCGGTGCCGCCATATTGCGCCAGGTAGTCTTTGACCATCTGTGCGTTCTGGAACGTTTTGATACCGGGATACCAGCCACCATTTGGTACGAATACTCCTTCAGCATTATTAGTGCCACCAATAGCTTTGGTAAACTGTGCGCCCTGGTCTGGTCCCGCTGTGGCAATGATAGCTCGCGGATTGTAGTGCTGCTGTTTAAACGCTTGAATGTATGCAACGATATCAGGCAACAATGTGCCTGTTACAACTACCTGTGCACCCGAGGCAACCATCTTCTGGGCAATAGGGCTATAGTCAGTAGTCTCTGCCGGATATACCTGGTAGGAGACTGTTTTAACGCCAGCTTGTTCTAGGAACTTCCTTGCGGTATCCACCTGTGGTTGGGTGAACGGATCATCCTGGGTAGCATAAGCTGCTGTCGCAGGACGCTGTGCCGCTGGTAGGGCCTGAATGTACTGCGTAAAGCTGACCAACAGATTTGCTACAGGCGCAGAAACATCAAATAGGTTGTGCAAACCCTGGGTGAAGACAGAAGGTCCGCCGCCCGCGCCTTCAATAAACGCGTAGCCGTAGCGGTTGGCAACGACTGATGCCGATTTCGTTAGTAGGGAGGAGAATGGTCCAAATACCAGGTCACAATGATCGACAGTAATTAGTTTCTGATAGTTAGTGACTACCTGTGCAGTGCTACTAGCATCAGAAAGGACATCTAGTTGAACCTGGCGACCAAGTATGCCGCCATTTTTGTTGACTGTAGCAGCCCATAGCTTATAGCCCTGCTGGAATGCAAGGCCGTCAGCAGAAAAGTCCCCAGAAAGTGATAATGATACGCCGATCTTGATGGGAGTTTTAGGCTGGTTGGTGGTCGTGCTAGTAGTAGAAGCGCCACCGCAGGCGCTAAGCAAGAAAAGCGCTACCAGCAATACACCTATGCCCTTCAACGTTTGGTTTTTCCATAAGGCAAATTGCATGCTCATGGCTGTCCTCCATTTACTGTGGGATAGCGTCCTGGCTACCCCAATTACTAGAGAGTAACCACCGTGGTTACTCTTTGCCTCTTAACACCAGATGGATGGTGTTTAAGCAGGAGGTACACTCATCCTCCTGTCCTGCATTACAATCATACTCTCCTTATGTTATCCTTTTTACGCTGCAACTTACATTAAAAGACTAAGCGGTTCCTCTAGAAAGTTTGCTATACTATCCAGGAAGCGCGCCCCTCGTGCACCATCTACGACACGATGATCACAAGAGAGTGTAAGTATCATTATGGGTTGAACCGCTGGCTGACCCTGTATGGCCACAACACGCTCGGTTATACGTCCAACAGCCAGAATAGCAGCCTGAGGTTGAT
>CAXTXB010000498.1:0-4658 GCA_964247965.1 uncultured Dictyobacter sp.
AGTGTGCTCTCAAGCTGTTTGAGGAACGTGACACTAATTTGGCCCAAACTTAGGCGTTCGCGCAAAAAAGGAGCTCACAAAAAAAGTTCGCCAACGGTATCAAGTTCGCGATGACTCATAATATTCTTATTTATGGAAGAATAGACCAGGTTCAGGTATACTAGATTCTATAATTATTGTGAGGCAAGAGAGGGATGCATTATGACTCTCCATACTATTGAGCCGAGGCAGGGTACGCTTCATGGCAGCTTTTCGCGTGACCTTGCACCTGCTTTGACTATTGATCCTGGTGATACAGTGCGTTTTCGTACGCTGGATGCAGGGTGGGGATTGGAGCCGCGCACGGCTGATAATGTACCTGGCCGTATGTTCTCTCCACGTGTGCTGGGGCGTGATGATGGACATGCCCTGTGTGGACCTGTAGAGGTTCGTGGCGCTCAGCCCGGCATGGTCCTTGAAGTACAGATAGAGGATATTCTTCCCGGCCTCTGGGGCTGGACCACTGCTGGAGTGCGTCAGAATGAAGTAACAAAGAGGCTCGGCATCTACGAGTCAGCATCGCTTGACTGGACGCTTGATCCCGAGAGGATGCAGGGCAAAAATCAGCATGGCCACACTCTCGCCCTCCACCCCTTTATGGGTGTGATGGGCATGCCTCCTGCTGAACCTGGTATGCACTCGACCGTGCCGCCACGCTTCTGCGGCGGCAACATGGATTGTAAAGAACTGGTCGCTGGTAGCAAGCTCTACCTGCCCATCGCCGTTCCCGGAGCCCTCTTCTCTACAGGAGACGGCCATGGCATCCAGGGCGATGGCGAGGTCAGCGGAGTCGCCATCGAATGTCCCATGGAACGCGTCGACCTCACCTTCTTCCTGCACGACGACATAAATATCTCAACCCCGCGAGCCAAAACACCCTCAAGCTGGATCACACTCGGCTTCGATTCCGACCTGCACGAAGCCATACTCATCGCCCTCAGCGCCATGCTCGACCTCATTCAAGAACTTCACTCCGTCCCCCGAGCCGAAGCCCTCGCCCTCGCCAGCCTCGTCGTCAATCTGCACATCTCCCAGATTGTAAACGGCGACATCTATGGCGTCCACGCCATGCTGCCACATTATGTCTTACAAGGTCTCTAGAACAACAATGGGAACGCTATGCCTCAAAAGAGCACCTGGTGGAGGCTTTTGAACTGGCACAAAAACTTGTTTGACCGAGGCAGCTTTACAAACTCGTCCAGTTCTCTCGCAATCTTTTCTGATGAGATCAGAAATACCTCTAGAAGATTGCTATTTGTTCGATGAGGCGGGGAGTTGGAGCGGCAAGCCAAAGAAGGCGACAAGCGATGGGCTATGAAACATGGTCACATCAGCAACGTACCTGGCTAATGTAGAGCTGTCGAGGGTGACGACTTGAATGCCGAAGGCCAGGTAAAAGTCCTTTGATTCATTAGCCCGATAGAAAGCAAATGCTGGCTGTCCATTGGCAACAGTCGGATATAGACGCCAGAGACCATGCGTCCCAAATCGAAATGGGTAAGCGGTGAGAATAGCGCGGATGGCATCGCGTCCACAATACCATGAAGGGAAAGGTGGCATAGAGAGCGTCGCCTCTTCTTTCAGCAGTGCCACGAGTCCCGCGACATCATCAGTTTCCCATGCCTGCACATAGCGAGAGAGCAGCGTGCTCGTCTCCGCATCAGTGCAACTCATCTGCATCTTCTCACGCTCATTCGTATCATAGTGCTTCTCAAGCGTGACGCGAGCACGGTGCAAGGCACTATTCACCGCTGAGCCAGAGATCTCAAGCAGGTGTGCGACCTCGCTCGCACGCCAGTCCAGTACATCGGAGAGGATCAAAATCGCCCGTTGGCGAGGCGGGAGCAATTGGAGCGCGGTGAGGAAAGCCAGCGAGATGCTCTCCGATCGCGTATAGCGTGCTTCTGGATTTTCCGTTGCCTCAGCCAGCCAACTGTCAGGGAGAGGCTCAAGCCAGGTTACCTCGGCAAGTGGTGGCGCAATCGGGCTCTTTGGATCTGCTGTAGGAAAGGCGGCCATCGGCAGCGTGCGCGACGAGCGCTTCTTGAGGACATCGAGGCTGGCATTGGTGGCAATCGTGTACAGCCACGTACGCAACGAGGCTGAGCCCTTGAAGGTGTCGAAGTGCCGCCAGGCACGCAGCATCGTTTCCTGTACCAGGTCTTCAGCATCGTGCAGTGATCCCAGGAGGCGATAACAGTGCAGAAGTAATTCCTGGCGATAGGGTTCAATCAAGGCACCAATGTCAATGTCAGATGGGTCATGAGCCGTAAGACCGATGACCGTTGCCGGATCAAGGCAATCTGCCTTGCCTGTGATACTCCCTCTCTTCCTCTGTTCAGCTGTCACAATGCTTCCTCTCTTGCAGAAACTTGGCTCATCATCAACGCCATTGCCGAAAGGCATAAACTGATGTTCCAGACAGACATCTCCATTCTACCACGCCTTTCTGCTCCTGGCATTGATCTTGCTTGTGGAGAGACGATTGATCCTGGATGTCACGTCAAGTAGAAATCATCTTCCTCAAACCGCACAGTTTTGCTCTTCACCACAGTCTAATTAATAGACGTCCAAGTGGATGTGACCCGACAGGGTTCCTGAAGGGTACTCATCCGGCCGACGCAGTGGCTATGAGAGAATCTCGGGCCATATTCGAGTCTTTAAAACAGAAAGAGAAAAGAGAGCATGCCAAAAAAATTTGACCTCAAAGGCCCCGTTTTCGTCGGCCTGAAAGTCCGTGACATACAAGCCTCAGCCGACTTCTACGAGAAGACACTCGGTCTCAGGCGCGATCGCGATCCTAAGGGTTTTCCAAACGGAGCGGTCGCGTTCCTGACCCTCCCTATCCCTCTGGGATTAAGTCCATTGCCTCCAGGTTCGGGCTGGGAGCGTATTCCTCGTCCGATTGAGACGCCCGGTATCTGGTTCAAGGCAGCTGAGAGCCAGGCAGTTCATGACGCATTGGTTGAGTCTGGGGTCACCATCTTGAGAGAGCCTTTCGACGGACGCTTTGGTCGGCAATTTACCTTCGTTGATCCCGACGGCTACGCCATCACCATTTATGACCGTGACGAGCCAGCCGAGGGATGGAGCTAGGCTGGCAAGGAAGCCATTCGTTGCGCATCGCGTGGGATGTGTGATGATACCGACTTCTAATTCTAATCTTACCTGAAATTTCAGTGTGTATACGATCTAGCATGTGGTAATCAATATCGAGTTATTCGACTAGCTCGCTTAGCTCTACAATCGCTTTCCGAATATCTCTATACGAGCGCTGCACCGCTTCGTCTCTATGGTTGCGCCAGCATTCGAGGCGGGCTCCGCCCAGGTGGTTGCAGTAGTAGATCAGGTCACGAATGCGCCAACCTTTGCTTTGTTCGGGTCGGCCGTAGGCTTCCCAGAAGGCTTTGGAGCCGGAGGGTTTGTGCAGTTGCAGCAGGAAGATGGTCCAGTCGGCCAGGGGATCGCCCCAGTAAACACCATCGGCGTCGAGCACCGCGCTGATTCTGGGACCTTCTGCTGTGCGTTTGACCAGGATATTGACCGTCCATAGATCGCCGTGACGCAGTCGGGGGCGGTCAATCTCGTCTAGATATGCTGTATGTGTCCGTGCTATCTCCCGCACTGCTCGCAGGTCGCTGGCATCAAGCCCTGCATGCTCTTCCAGGTTGTGGACGCTTTCAGTCAGGTTAGCGATAACTGCCTGGCTCCATGTCTTGTACCGGGGGCCAGAATAGAGCGCGCCAAAGGCAGGACCCTCGACTGCATGAATAGTGCGTGTGATCTCGCCCAACTGTCTCCATAAGCTCTTATTCTCGTCAAGCGTGAATATATCATAGACCTGTCCCCATTGTTCTCCTTCCATATATGTCTGAAACATATAGTCGCAATCGATTAACTGATGGGTAAAATCTGCCATTATCGTTTTAGGGATCAGGGGAGCAATTGGTGCTAAAAAGCCTTGTCCAAGATGCTCCTGGCGCATTCTGTCAGCCTCTGCTGCACTCGCCAGTTTGTTAGAGCGTGGGGCTACACGCAAAATGACTGGCTGCATTTCCATCAGATTAACCCGATAGACATTGTTGAAACCACCTCCACTCAGTTCATTGACCTCAATGACCTGGTGATTATCTCCGAATGCTCGCTGACACATGGTAACAATTTGCTCTAGCGCGATTGGTTGCTGAAATGCGTCTGCCGCACGTTCTATGCTGTTGTAAGTTGGCATAAAGGTTTCCTCTAGCTGCTACTACAAGCGTATTGGACCGACCCACTTTATCAGGCTGACTGCGCGTAGCGACAATCCCTTGCGGTTGTTGTGCTCATTGAGCAGCGAAGCCGGCGAGCACGACAACCGCAAGGGACATCAACTCCAACGTATTCAGAGGGAATCGCTCGAAAAGGGAAGCTGGGTGGATTTCGAGGCGGGCTACGCGGCTTCGCCGCTGCTAGTGTTGGGACGTAGGGCTGCAATGTAGCTTGGCAGAGCAGTACTGCCCCGTCAAGCTACATCGCGTCTCTGCGAAGCAGAGCGTGCCGATTGTATCGAGCACAGACCGGCTTCAGCCGGAGACGCGCCAAGCACCTCTCCCCGAAGCGACCAGGGTCCTGGAACAAGG
>CAXTXB010000499.1:0-4371 GCA_964247965.1 uncultured Dictyobacter sp.
GGAAGATGATGTAGAAGTTCTCTTTTTTGAAGATGAAGAGATGATTTTGATAGCTCAGGCAGTCGATATGGCGATCAAAGAGCAGGGTTGGCTCCTCAATATATTTATAATTATCGTGCTGCCAGCTCAGGCCGAAAAAAGTAGATTCTTTGAGCACCTGGGTCTCGGCGTACTTACGGTAGAAGTAGACCGGATCAGAGTTGGCAGGCTGGACGAGGGTGGCATAGAAGCGCAATCCCTCGACTAGCTTGCTCTCGCCCTGGTCAAAGCTATCCAGACCATTATAGTTCTGGCTAATAGGGGTGAGCTGCTGCTTGATGACATCGTATTCCTGCCTGGAGAGATCGATGTAGGAGACGACACGCTTCTCATCCACCGGCTCGACCGAAAACTCCTGCACCTCCAGGTTTCCCTGTTCGAGATTCTCTTTGAGCGGGTTAAGCACATCCTGGATGGATTTGCGGAAGACCTGCGCGGTCTTCTCAGTAATATTCACACGCCGATAGCTGGGAGGATCAAGCTGATTCTGGGTGGAGGCCAGGCACAGGTCCAGCTCACACTGTGCCAGCGTCAGGCCCAAAAGCTGCGCCAGAACCTGCGTGACCCGCTCCAGCTCCTGCACCGTCATACTCGCTTGCTTCGGCTTTGTCTGCTGTTGAGACTTTTTGGTAGCTGCCATCGATCGCATTTTCCCTTTCTATTGAGATACAGCACAGACATAAACGCACACTCACCGTTCAAGAAAGATATCATCGCTCAAACGCACATAACTGATACTCTCATCGCGCCTCACAGGCTTGCGCGCAAGATAATACACCTCGCGCCCACCGTGTTCGATCTCAATGGCATACAGGTGATACCCGAAGATATTGAGCACCGGATTGATATAGATCATATTCGAATTGACATAGATCACCAGGAGCACCAGAAGAAAGACAGCCAGGGCGAGCACCTGCGGCACACTCACCTGCCCATGCTCATTATCGATCGAGAACGTCACAAAGGGGATCAGATAGCTAGCGACATAGCCCATCACCTCACCATCCTTCCGTTCAACGCTCACCACCTTCCCCGTCTTACGCTGATTCGTCCTGCTCACCGAGCGAATATACCCCAGCAGCGCCAGCAGAGTCAGCACACTCGCCGCCGCAACAGCGACAGAGAGCCAGAAATGCTTCTCATACCACAGCAGGCTGAAAATGATGAACAAGAAAAAGTACGAACTCAAGAAGAGCAAAATGCGCGTCAGTACAGTAGCCCTCATCCCCTGCCCTCCTCTCCCTCAGGCTCATAACAAGCCCTTCTCTATACTATAGTATACGGTATTCTCCCCGTATCCTCAACAAATCCCGCACCCCTTAGTGCAAAAGACATCACACATCTCAAAGATACACATACCAGAAAAAGACGAACTGCCTCTAACTGCGGCTATAAGAAATTAATCCTCCCACAGCGAATGCCGCACCAGATTCTTCACATCAATCGGCTTCACCAGCTCCACATCCGGCTCAATCCTGCGCTCCACTTGCTGCACACGCCCCGTATGAACCGGCTCCCGCCCTATCTCCTCCCCATCACTCTCCTCAACCCAGGAGGAGACATCAATCTCGCCGGAGATGAGCCTGGGCAGGAGGAGGTCGCGGGTGCGGCGAAGGTTAGCGTTTTTCTTTAGTAGATTTAGTATCTGCTCGAATAAAGGCAAAACGATGATACTAAACTGCTCTATTATGGATGATGAAGGTTTGATAACTTGTAAATTTTTAAAAGTGTCAACGATTATAGTATCAAAAACAGCTCCGTTAGCCGTCTGCTTTAAATTTCTAATATAATTCTCAATATGTAAGAACACAAAAAATTGGCTAACATTTTCTTTTCCTACGAGAGCATAACAAGATTGATTCATTGCCATGTCAACAGCATTTAATACAACCTTACCAACAGTTCCTCTTGCTGTAATAAAAACGGTGTCTTTCGGATATAATCTGCTACTACAAGTTTTTAGACCTGATTCTGTAATATACTTTTCTGTCTCTAGAACATAAAGAGAATTTGGAACGTCTCTAGGAGAAAAAAAAGGAATATTACCGTTCCAGTATTCTGGATTTGACGTTTTAGGAGTACCACCACTTAAAATATCCGCAACGTCCACAAAATTCGCTACCTCCCATTCCTCCGGTATCAACCCTAACACCGACTCCACCAGCTTCACTTGCTCATGCCCTGGGAAATGAAACTTTACAAACCACTCATGGTAAAGCATCCGCGCCATCTCTTCTAAAATGGCAATGCGGCGGGTGTTATTCTCGATCAGATCGTCGTAGGCGGAGAGGATGTCGGCGATTTTGCGTTGAATAGGAAGTGATGGAACTTGAACATCCAGCAAATGTAGCGCATTTCTATTTAATCCAGGAACAGCTCCAGCAGCATTTTGATGCGAAAAATTGAGAGTACGAAGGAAATAGCTGATGAATAAAGAATCATTCCCTTTAAAATCGCGAACATACAAAGTTGTATTGAGAGGCCAGAAATCTTGCTTGACATAAAATACTTCACCTAGAGTACCATAGCGACCGGTGATAACACCAGGACCATGAACTTTTGCAATGTTATGATACCCTGTTATACCTGAAGAAGAGACGATCGGAATATGCCCTTCTTGCCGTTCTCTCTCTGGTAAATCGAAACCTCTTTGCAGAGTCAAAACATCACCTAATTTACAATACCTCCACTTCGTCAACATTATTTCTCCCTCTCCAGCAGCCGCGCTACGTTCTCGCTAATACGCAGTTCCAAATCATGAGCCTCTACATTCAGCGTCTCCAGTTCCTCGTTCAGCCCCTCAAGCCCCTCCTTGAAATCGAAATCTTCGAGTGCGCGCTCGGCCACACCGACGTAGCGGCCGGGGTTGAGGCTCCAGCCTTGCCTGGAGATCTCTTCGATTGTTGCGACTTTGCAGCGTCCAGGTACATCGGCATAGGTTTTATCGGGGAAGCTCTCCTGGACTAGTTGTTCGCTGCCGTTCTCGTACTCGGGGGGTTCGCTGCGGTAGAGGCGGACGATGTTGGCGAGGTATTCGATCTGCTGGGGGGTGAATTCGCGGTGGGCACGGTCGAGCTGGTGGAAGATGTCGCGGGCGTCGATGAAGAGGACTTTGTCGCGCCGCTCGCTGTCACGCTTGCCTTTGTCGAAGAACCAGAGGGTGCAGGGCAGGGTGACGGTATAGAAGAAGTTGGAGCCGATGGAGACCATGACGTCGACGACGCGGTCCTCGATGATGCGCTGGCGAACCTCTTGCTCGGAGGCGCGGGCGTCGCTGGCGGAGTTGGGCATGACGAAGCCGGCACGGCCGGTCTCTTTTAGTGCGCTATAGAACATCTGTATCCACAGATAGTTGCCATTATCCACACGGGGAATGCCAAAGGGATAGCGATTGCCGAGCAGGCGCGACTTCTCGACGCCGTTGACGTTGAAGGGAGGATTGGCCATGACGTAGTCGAAGCGGCCCAAGCTGTTATGAATATCCACATAATAGCTATTGGCGTCCTTGATATCGCCTCCCAGGCCATGCACGGCCAGATTCATCTTGCACAGCCGTGCCGTGCCCTGCGTCTTCTCCTGGCCGTAGATGGAGATCTGCTGATTGGGATTCTCTTGCCGATTGTGGCGCTGCACAAACTGCGCGCTCTGCACAAACATACCGCCGGAGCCGCAGGCGGGATCAAGAATCAAGCCACGAAAGGGCTCGATGATCTCGACGATCAACTGTACCAGGGAGGTGGGAGTATAGAACTCGCCGCCGTGCTGGCCCTCTTTGAGGGCAAACTTGCTCAGGAAATATTCGTAGATGCGCCCGAAGGGGTCGCCCTCCATATCGGGATCGAAGGGAATGATCGAGAAGTCGCGCAGCAGGGCACCCAGCGTGGGGTTATCCAGGTCGGTATAGCCCTGGACTGGCAGCGCACCGCTCAGATCTGGATTCTTCTCTTCGATCAGGCGCATGGCCTTGTTCACCGCCTCGCCCCGATCGTCGCCATCGGTCAGCGAGAGCAGGTGGTTATACTGGGCCTCGCGCTCCAGAAAGATTGCGCCGCGCGCGTGGTAGGCTGAGGGACCGGGTATATAGCGGCTGCCGGACTCTTTCTCTTGCTCCAGCAGCCGATGCACCTTCTGAAATTTTTTGTCGGCGAACTTCAAGAAGATTAGTCCCAACACAGGAACGGAGTACTCGGATGCGCGCAGATGGGTATTGGCGCGCAGAGCATCGGCCGACTCCCACAGCCGGCTCTCAATCTCTTGAATACTAGCGAAATGTTCTAACAAAGCTCAGTCCTTCCCAACGACGAATATGCATAGCTAGTGCTCTATTACGGT
>CAXTXB010000499.1:4381-4645 GCA_964247965.1 uncultured Dictyobacter sp.
CCCCCCCCCCCCCCCCCCACCCCCCCACCCAACCCGGAGCTTCTGGCCCCCACGGGGCTTTGCCCCGGTCAAATGAGGTGGGTCGGTCCACTAGCTCCAAATTGCCCACTGTATAGCAAGGTTGTGATTAGTTTATACAAATTGCTAACAGTATTGCAAAGTATAGCAGAAGATAGGGCATGAGGAAAGAGAGAGTCAGTTAGCGCGCACGCCTCTGCGAAGCAGAGCGTGCTGATTGGATCAGCCACAGCCACGCTTCAGCAC
>CAXTXB010000500.1:0-1993 GCA_964247965.1 uncultured Dictyobacter sp.
GATCCGCTAGATCGCGGCGTGACCGCAAGGGAGTGTCGCGACGCGCAGTGAGCCGCTTGCCCGTCTTGCGAGGCACGATGAAGATTGATAAAGCAGTGACATAGAGGGGATGCTCCGCCTGGTTGTCACACGGCTTAATAGAGTAAAATGAACATTCAACCGATACTTAAATACAACTAAAGGGAGAGAAAATAAGAATGGCTTCAATAAAATGGACAACGGACGACATTCCAAATTTGCAAGGGTATCGCGTGATTGTGACAGGTGCGAATAGCGGCCTTGGATTAGAGACGACGAGCGCCCTGGCCGCAAAGGGCGCGCACGTGATTATGGCCAGCCGCAACCTGGACAGCGCTCGCAAGGCCGAGGCTATGGTGAAGTCGAACATGCCTCAGGCCTCGCTTGAGGTTCAGCAGCTTGACCTGGCTTCGCTTGCATCGGTACGCGCCTTCGCAACCGGGATGCTGGATGGTGGAGAGAAGTTGAATTTACTCTTTAATAATGCAGGCGTGATGGCGATTCCACATCGCGAGACGCAAGATGGCTTTGAGATGCAGTTAGGCACCAATCACCTGGGCCACTTCGCCCTGACCGGCCTGCTCCTGCCGCTACTGTTGGCAACGCCGAAGAGCAGGGTGGTGACGACAACGAGCAGCGCACGTGCGCTAGGGAAAATTCGCCTGGACGATCTGAACCGCACAAAGTCTTATAGACGATGGGATGCCTATGGGCAGAGCAAGCAAGCCAACCTGCTCTTCAGCTTCGAGCTGCAGCGCCGCCTCGCAGCCGCTGGCGCAAACACAATCAGTGTCGCCGCCCATCCTGGCTATGCCAATACCAATCTACAGGGAACAAGCGTATCGGCCTCCGGCTCTGCCTTCGAGCGCTTCAGCATGCAACTTGGAGCGCTCGTCGCCCAATCTGGTTCCATGGGCGCACTGCCACAACTCTATGCTGGCACCTCTTCCAACATCCAGGGCGGCGAGCTCGTCGGACCTCGCGACCTCGGCGGCCTGCGCGGCTCCCCAACGATCGAGACAAAAGCGCGCAAAGAGTATGACCGTCCACTGGCGGCAAAGCTCTGGGATGCCTCCGTTGCCCTGACCGGCGTAGACTTCGCATCCTTACAAGCGCTGCAAAAGAGCGCCGCAGACTGAAACTTCTTTTCCCATAGAAACGTGCCGACGATGAGTGAGGGTAGTACGTACCTTTATAGTAGATAAGGAGCTATCATGTCTGCTAATTCATCGAACAATTCGAGCAAGAGACAAACAATGGGCACCATTCTGCGCAGGAATCGCACGTTTTTCCTCGCAGCAGGTGCTGTCCTTCTCGCCTTAATTATCGCCGCCGCAATATTGGAATCAACCTCATCTGCATCAAGTACGCGACTCACGCCCGCCGCAACATCAACGCAAGGAGGCCTTGGAGGGCCGGGTGGCGGACCCGGCGGATCAGGAGGGCCGGGCGGCACTGGATCAGGTGGTGCGGGTGGCACGAGCGGCGGCTCCTCCGGAACTTCAAATGGAACCAACGGCTCCTCGACCGGAACAGGAAATGGTACCGGTGGTTCATCAACAGGCACCAACGGCTCCTCAACGGGAACGGGAACGAATGGGTCGTCAACGGGAACAGGGACGAATGGGTCGTCAACGGGAACAGGGACGAACGGAACGAATGGATCGTCAACGGGGACAGGAACGAATGGTACCGGTGGTTCATCGACCGGAACGGGTACAAACGGCTCCTCAACGGGAACAGGCACCAATGGATCATCAACGGGGACAGGGACGAACGGCTCATCGACAGGAACGGGTGTTGGACCGAGTGCAACTCCATAGCCGCAATCTATGAATCGGCAAGCGGCTTCCACTCTGAGCATTCCTTTGCATAATTTTAGGTGAGCTCGAACGTTTTTTAAAAAAAAAATAAAATATTTAAAAAAAATATATAGATTTTTTTTCATTGTTAAAGCAAATAATAAAAGGGACTT
>CAXTXB010000500.1:2003-4631 GCA_964247965.1 uncultured Dictyobacter sp.
CGTTCCGAGCTCACCTAAAATTATGCAAAGGAATGCTCTATTTATAGGTTCCCCCCTATCCGATAGTCTCTGGAAGAGGGCTTGTATCGTGAGTTGGGGACCTTGAGCGCCTGAGGGACATCGGTAAGCAACTTCATAAACGTTGTGTTTCCATGTTGCGTTTCTATAAAGAATAAGGTATGATAATAGCATCAATGGATGTACTTTAATGCTTTAAAAGATCGAGTTTCCCGCATACGTTGATGCCTGGTTTTATCTCCATGCGGGTATGCTCTACTCTATTAACGTGCTATTTCGTCCATCTTTCCTCTGAATAGGAGCGTAATCTCTAGCTTCTTCGCGCTTTTGTGCTTCTCTCCTTCTCCGCACGGATTGCATCTCAGGACCGAATAGCAGGAGAAAAGAACAAGAATGAAAAGGTTTTTCCAGGCGATCCCTTCTAAGCCCCAGGCAAACCAGGCCACATCTTCCGCATCTGAGAGCACCGGACTGGACATCCCGCCCTCTCCTACCCTGCAGGATGATGTGCATGCTTTTAGAGAGATAGTGGATCAGTATGGATCTCTGATGCTGAACACTGCGATTATGATCGTCGGGGACCGTGATATCGGCGAGGATGTAGTCCAGGATGCGTTGATTGAAGCCTGGAAGCACCTCGGCGACCTGCGTGATCCCAACGCACTGCGCCCGTGGCTGTTACGCATCGTCGTCAATCAGTGCAATAGCTTCCGTCGCAAACTGGCTCAAAAGGCTGCCCTGGCCCGCCGGGTCCTGCTGGAGCGAGAGATCGACCACGCCTCCCAGGTCTCCGACGCCTACAATGGCCGCGCCGAAGGAGACTGGGACCTCGCCCGCGCCGTCCAAAGACTGCCAATCAAGCAACGTACTGCCATCGTCCTCCACTATTACAGCGGTATGCACCTCACCGAAATGGCCCAGTACCTGGGTACCTCCGAAAACACCCTCAAGAAGCGCATCCAGGTTGCCCTCGCCAGCCTCCGTCGCGTTCTCTAAGAGCATGTCTGATGCCCATCACGCCAGGTATCTCTCTACCCGAGCTTTCGCACGCCTTCGGCATGCTCACTTCTTATTGCGAAATAATTGCAAGTGAGAATAATATGTGATACGCTTGCTATAGCTTCTCGTAGAAGAAAAGAAAGTTCTTCTTTGTGGCTATTTTCTTAGAGCGTCTATGATGTACGTTCGTAAATATTTTGTCCTTCGTCGTCTGATTGTTGCATTCCACTTCACATCTTTTCTGGTACATGTCATCTGTTCAGGAGGTTTCATGAGCAGTAATTTCGGTATTTCCACGCTCTCCCGCGTCTTTAGTGAAAGCTCGACTAGTGTCCGGCGCAGGGTCATCGGTATTTACATCTTGTTAGTGGCGTATAATGTCCTGGCTTGGCTCCTTGCCTTCATCGCGTTTGGAAGCCATCCTTCCCTCCTGCTGCTGGCGCTGACGGCCTATACGTTTGGCCTGCGTCACGCCTTCGACGCGGACCATATCTCGGCCATCGATAACGTGACGCGTAAGCTGATGCAGGAGAAGCAGCGGCCGGTTGGTGTTGGTCTTTTCTTCTCGCTAGGACATTCCACTATCGTTGTCGTCCTGACGATTCTTATCGCGCTCGCCGCCGTTGCCGTGGGCAATTTTGACGGCCTCAAAAATATCGGCGGGCTGATCGGCACCAGCGTCTCAGCCCTCTTCTTGCTGATCATCGCAGCCATCAATATCGTCATCCTTGTGGATATTTACCGGACATTTCGCGATGTGCGCGACGGGAAAGAGTACAACGAATTTACCCTGGATGAATCGTTAAATAAGCGTGGACTGATGGGGCGCTTCTTCCGTCCGTTGCTCAAGATCACCGATCGTAGTTGGAAGATGTATCCGATCGGGGTGCTTTTCGGTCTGGGATTTGACACCGCCACCGAGATCGGACTGCTGGGGATCGCCGCGTTTACCGCTGGCAAAGGCGTACCCGTCTTCTCTATCCTGATCTTCCCGGCGTTGTTCACTGCCGGCATGACCTTGATGGACACCACCGATAGTATCTTGATGCTGGGCGCGTATGGCTGGGCGTTTGTCAAACCGATCCGCAAGCTGTACTACAATCTAAATATCACCTTTATTTCGGTCATCGTGGCCCTGGTCGTTGGTGGGCTCGAAGCACTCAGTATCGTGGCGCAGGAATTGAACCTGAGCGGCCCCTTCTGGGATCAAGTCGGCAGCTTGAATGATAACTTTGGTCTCATAGGTGTCGTCATCGTCGGCTTGTTTCTCGCAAGCTGGCTCGTCTCGACCATTATCTACAAAGTGAAGCGGTACGACGATATTGAGGTGAATGTTGCTCCCAAACCAGACGAACTGGCACGGAGTAGTGGAGATTAGCAGATGTGTCTCAGCTTTTCGGTAAATTCTGCATTTACTTTTAAAAGTTTTACTAATTTTTTTACATCTTTCGCTTTTCTATCTTTTTATGCTTAGCATAAAAAGTATGAAAAATAAAAAATGTAAAAACATCTCTAAGAAATAGGGCACGCCGAAGGCGTGCACATGAGCCGGAAAGAGAAGAAAGCGAAGGTAGTGGGCGGCTGACGCTCTCGAAGCTAGCAGGAAAACTA
>CAXTXB010000501.1:0-4622 GCA_964247965.1 uncultured Dictyobacter sp.
CGGAAAGCGCAAAAAAATTAAAAGTTAAAAAGTAAAATTAAAGAGCGGCGAAGCCGCAACAAGTTGTTTTACGAGTGATGCTAGCGCTTCTTTTCACGGCGCTGATTACTGCGATAGGCCATATAGAGATCGTCGTGCTCACCTTTCACACCTTCGCGTATGGGCTTTGGTGCAACCTTCTCGACGGGTGCTGTGCCATTAGTATTGCGCGCTGTTCCCGTTCTTCCTTGCTGGCCCTGCTGGGTGGCTGCGAGTTTTTTGCCGTTGGGCAAGAAGTCGAAACGTACCAGGAGGTAGAGCAGGAGGATCAAGGTGATGATATTAAGTAAAAAGGAGGTTGTGATCGACGCGCTGACGCCGAAGAAAGGGAAATCGGCCAGTTTCTTCTCTATGCCTGAATTGATGGCAAACACGCGCTCATAGGGTAAAATAAACTGTGCTGCGAGCAGATAGATGGCCATGCCAACGATATGGCGGGTCTTAAATAAGCTGGGCGGGCGATTGGGTGTGGTTTTGGCAGGCGTCGGGCTGGGAGTTGACCTGACCGTTTCTTTGACCTCTGCTTGTTTTGCCGTCGTCTTCTCACCCACGACGATGCCTTTTCTGGCTCGTGCCATCCGAGCCTGGATGACGTTCGCTTCTTCCGTCGTGCCGTTGGCTGTCTCGTCCTGATCGCTCTTATCAACTTTTGAGAAGAAGCGGGGCAAGAGCGAAGAGCGCTGGGGAACGGATGCAATAGGGGCTTCGGATTCAACCGTAGGAATAGGCTCAGCTATTGTTGTTACTGGCTCTACGGACAAGTCTTCGTTTGCGGATGAAAGGCTCTCGGCCGACGTAGTATTTGTGACGAGGGTGGGACGATTACGCGGCGAGCGTGAACGCCTCTGTTTCTTTGGAACGGTATTGTATTCTTGACTCATTTTCGCTCTCCTGGACGGTTCGGATTAGCTGAATCGGGACGAAAAGCCCGGTATAGTTCGTCTTCATTCGCTGGCAAATGGTGTGTAGTTGGAGGTTCTGGATAAAATGATGAGCCTATTTCGCCCCTGGTCGGCTGAGCCGAGCTTACATCTCCTCCATTCACGTCCCCTACAGGTGGATTGTAGAAAGATGTTGGCTGCGACACCGCTTGCGCTGGTTGTCCAGATTGTCCAGATTGTATGGGTTGACCTGCCGGTTGCACAATTGATGCCTGTGCCGCTGGCGACATAGCCTCGATGATGGAAACTCCGGCGCGTGCTATTTCATCATCTCGCCCAGGTGCATTGCCCCCACTCACTCCGACTCCACCGATGGTCACTCCATTTACACGTAGCGGCCAACCGCCGGCGGCCATCACAAATTTGCCATGGGTCATAGCTGCCAGGCTGGATGCAAAGCCTGGGATGGCCGCGCCCCACTGTGCAATTGCATCGGTCGGCTGGTTGAACATCACTGAAGTATGAGCCTTGGCTATACTCATATCTCCTGTGGCCCAGCCATAGGGGGCCATCATGCGCTCAAAGACGACGAGGTGCCCTCCTGCATCGACGATGGCTATACTTACAGGGGCGCGCAGCTCATGAGCACGCTGTTTGCAAGCTCCTAACACGCGCTGTGCCAGCTCAATAGATATACTCACGCCCTGAATCTCCTTTTTCTGTCCTCTACGCTTGCCTATTGTACCCCACGTAAAGCATCTATGCAATGTACCTCGCGGTTATCTATAGGTGTTGACACAACTGGATACAGCAAGTACTTTGTATCTCCGAAATATATCTACGGATACGTCCTCTACCAGGTTAGACGACGGTGATGCGCTCTTTCCGCCATGTTAGCTTGCTGTACTTTTCTTGCACGAGGTGCCGGGCCATATCCCACTCGGATGGACGTAGTTCGCTTGCAAGGAATTCCTTCTGTAGAAATGCGCTAAAGCCGCTATGGAACGCCTGTGCTACCTGGTCCCAGCTTGCCTGAGGGGCAAAGGTGTGCAGCGGCGAGGTTTTTTCTCGATAGTGAGTAAGAGCCTCCTGGCGCGCGTCCGCATTAGGGTAGCGCAGCAGCCCAAAGAACTCGCCGGCATGGTCTTCGAGGGGCAGAGAGCCCTGCTGTAGCAACGCATCGTCTTTCCAGACCTGTGCGCTTCCGACAAGTTTGAAGCCGCCTGTGGTGAGGTCTGCCTGGGTTGAAGATGCGAAGCA
The DNA here is from genome assembly GCA_964247965.1 of uncultured Dictyobacter sp. Taxonomy (GTDB): domain Bacteria; phylum Chloroflexota; class Ktedonobacteria; order Ktedonobacterales; family Ktedonobacteraceae; genus Dictyobacter. The sequence goes on from CAXTXB010000501.1 coordinate 2,181, forward strand.
GGCAGCGGATGGATGTTTGCTGACACGCTCGTCGCTCATCGTAGCCTGCACTCCAAGCAGGTGTAGGGCCGCGAGCAAACCTTGCGAAAGATAAGCATAAGCGGCAACAACACCTGAGGGGACGCCATCGCGCTTGCCGATCACAATGCTGTAGGTAAACTCGTCTTTATGATAGACGGCGCGCCCACCAGTTGGACGCCGCACGAGGGCAACTCCTAGTCGTTGACATGCCTCCAACTCTATTTCGCGCTCAACACTCTGGAAGCGCCCCAGAGAGATGGCCGTTTGTGACCATTTGAAAACGCGCAGGGTTGGAGGAACCTCGCCTCTGAGATGATGGGTAAGAATGGCCTCGTCGATTGCCATGTTAAGGGCGGCATCCTGTGTGCCTGTGTTGATGAAACGATATGCTACTGTCTGCATCGCGGCGTCCCCTGGTCTATTTATTTCTTTTGCTTTTTGTACATAATTTAGGTTCCGACAAATTAGGTACAGCTACATTAAGATATTATTGGCGAATTCCAAATTTGTGCTCGCCTTGAGAGCAAGAATCATTTCGCTTTGAGCTTGAACAACCAATTCGCCAACAATATCATGAAGTGGTGAAGGCCGAATAATTTGAGCTCATCTTTCGGTATTTTTTCGAGCTCTTCACCGTTTGATGTGGCTGTACCCCAAATTATGTACAAAAAGCAAAAGAAATAAATAGATTGAAAAGTTAAGGATACTGAACGTTAGATCGAGCTGTTTGCTTCCATTTTTCGCGTTGTGCCTCGCGGACATCCTCGGAGGCAGGAACGTAGCGAGCCAGAAACTCCTCGCGGAATGCTGGATAGCTGCCTGAGAGAATCGACTCTCGTAGCTGGCCGGCCAGGCGTAGCATAAAGCGGATATTGTGAATACTGCCCAGGCGATAGTAGAGTTGCTCTTCCACGCGGGCGAGGTGATGAACATAGGCCGCACTATAGTGCTGGCAGGTGTAGCAGTCGCAGCCCTCTTCAATCGGCCCGTGCTCGGTGCGGAAGCGGGCCCCTTTGATACTGACGCGCCCATCGCGCGTGAAGAGTCCGCCGTGGCGTGCGACACGTGTGGGCAAAACACAATCAAACATGTCCATGCCCAGTCCCACGCCAATGACGAGGTCTTCGGGCGAGCCCACTCCCAGCAGGTGACGCGGCTTATCGCGTGGCAGATTGGGCGTGACGTGCTCAAGCATCCCCCACATTTGAGCTTTTGGCTCACCAACCGAGAGCCCGCCGATCGAGAGCCCTGGAAAAGGCATCTCTCCAATGATGCGCGCGCTCAGCGCGCGTAGATCGGGCTCAAAGGCACCTTGCACAATGCCAAAGAGCGTCTGCTCAGGTCGCTGCTTTGCCTTCTCGACCAGCGCACGCTCCTCCCAGCGATGCGTCCACTCCATCGCTTTGTTTGCTTCCTCGCGCGAGCAGGGGTAGGGGGCGCAAATGTCGAGCGGGAGAATGATATCAGCGCCAATCTCCGCTTCGATCTGCATAATGCGTTCAGGTGTAAGGCTGTGCGCTGATCCATCGATGTGTGACTTAAAGACAACTCCGTTCTCGTCCAGCGTACGGAGATGCCCCAGGCTCCAGACCTGGAAGCCCCCACTATCGGTCAAGATGGGGCCATGCCAGTTCATAAACGAGTGCAGCCCACCGAAAGAATCTATAAGCTCGGAACCGGGCCGTAGCATCAGATGATAGGTGTTCGCCAGGATGATCTGTGCGCCCACTCCCTGTAGCTCCTCGGGCGAGACACTTTTGACGGTGGCCTGTGTGCCGACGGGCATAAAACTAGGCGTCTGATTTGCGCCATGAGGTGTTTGAATCGTGCCAGCCCGCGCCCAACTGGCGGCGCATTCAGCCTCGATCGTAAATGTAAATGATGACATGCACTTCCCAATGGATAAATGAAGCACGGGAGCTCATTCGCTCTTCCTGCGACCTACTTGTTCACCTCTTATTGTCTCATAAACGTCAAGTCTCCCCTGTCTTCCCTGGCCATGAGTCATCCCGAAGTTGATACCGTTGGGAAACTTTTGCGCTTCGTGCAAAAGTGGGCAGAAATGTAGAACTTAAAAATAATTATTGGTTATAAAAGATACATAAAAATATGTACTATGAAGACAAATTGTTAGAAAAACGCTTGCAAATCGTAAAAAGATGGTGTATGCTTGCAACCGGTATCCAATCTCGGTCTCGCATACAGTGCTCGTCCAGAGTATAAAATCCCACGCTGGTAGGGGGAGAAAAACTGGTGACAACTGCTAGGATATGGACCCGGAGGATTACCAACCTATCACACAGGAGGTCCCTAGTTGAACATCGTTGACAAAACCCTAAAATGCCGTGAGTGCGGAAACGACTTCGTATTCACAGCAGGTGAACAAGAGTTCTACCAGCAAAAAGGCCTGATGAATCAGCC
>CAXTXB010000502.1:0-4619 GCA_964247965.1 uncultured Dictyobacter sp.
TACGCGCCGGCCGAACTCTGACCAGGTCATGACGACGACGTTGTCAGCTTTACCATGCTTGGTCAGGTCGGTATAGAAAGCCGAAAGACCATCTGCTAGCGTTTTCATGAGCGTGGCGTGGGTGGCTTGCTGATTGGCATGAGTGTCAAATCCGCCAAGAGTGACATAGCCAACGCGCAGTCCCAAATCTTGTACGATCGCCTCTGCTAGCACTTGCAGGCCCGCTGCAAAAGGATTTTTAGGATACGTTATGTCTGAATGATAGGCCGTCCCGGCCTGTTGAAGCTGCTTGCTCCCTTCCTGGGCTCCTAGCGCCGTTGTGTCTAAAAGCGCTGCGTACGGAGAGGACTTAGGATAGGTATTGTACAACTTCATCAACGCTTGCACACGGGCGTTCCCGCTATCGTGCTCAGTCGGGTCGGGAGCTATGCGATACGCCTGCGGAGTGGACAGAGTCGGCACTGGCGTTGAGATTGAAGAGAGGGCCTGCGCGGTCTGCACACCTATATTCATGGCCTGAAATGGATGACCGTCTTTGTCAACCAGGCCAGAAACCAGCTTGCCCAGCCACCCATCAGTCCCAGTTCCGTTGAGATCTAGCGTCTGCCATATATCCATTGCCTGGAAGTGCGATAAACTCTGGTTGGGATAGCCCACCCCTTCGACGATGGCCATATGACCTTGATCCCAGAAACTTTTGAGCGGCGCGAGGTTGGGATGCAGCCCTAAACGTTCATCTAGTTGCAAGACCTGGTTTTCTGCGATACCAATTGTGGGGCGCAGCTTGCGATAGGTTGGATCGTTATAGGGTACAACTGTGTTTAAGCCGTCGTTGCCTCCGGCCAGCTGTACAACGATCAGCGTATGATCACTTGCTGCAAATGAGGATCGCGTGTTATCCAGGGTTAACGATTTTGCTGAGGCGACACCGCGACTGAAGATGGCAGGCATGACCATACCCGCCGATACTACCAACATGCCGTCTCTTATCATAGCTCTGCGAGAGAGTCTCATTTTTCTTCTCCTTCTAATTGAGTTGGTACTCGGGCAACGCCATCATCAGGTATACGGTGCCTCGCACCTTGCTGAGCGCGTAGCTCTGACCGTTCGTCAGGGTAATCTTTCCTTTTCCTGGCCTGGTGTCTTGTGCCTTGAAGTAGTCTACGACCTGGGCCTTGCGGTCCGCTTCCATATTCCCATCTAATAGATAGGAGGCGAAGTAATCTACAAAGTGCTCGGGCGTATCTATATGATTGGTGTTTACAATGCTTTGAAAATCTATGGATTTGTATGCACTGGTGCTGCTGCGGCCGCCGTTCAGAAGCAGGTTGATGTAGTTAAGGCGAGCCATCCATGTGCCACTGTTTAACCAGAGTGCACTTACTTTGTCACCAGGCCAGCCCGCGACATTGGGTGGATCGTACAAGGTCTGCCCCATGATGATTGTCTGGTACGGCAGTTCTTTTCCATCGCTCGTTATGTTAAGGGCCCGATAAGCTCCAGCCACGAACTCTGTGGGTGACTTTACTCGTGTACGATAGGCTTTTGCCGAGTTGAATTGTGGCGAAAGCAACAGGGTCTTCATAACTTCACCTATGTTGTGGTTGCTCTTCACATAGGTGTCCACCAGGGGTTTGAGATCGTCGTTACTGGGGTTCTCATATGCAAAAAAGGTGAAGATTTTGTTGGATATGAACCACGGGGTGGCAGGATGGTTGGCCAGGATGTGCACAACGTCTTTATAATCAAGTTTGCCCTTTTGACCCAGGTACGTTAGTTCTTGATTCGTATGATCATGGGGGTAATAGATTGCAGTCGGCGTCTGCCCTGCCTTCACCCTCCCTCGCACATGCCAACCCGTCAGGGCTGCTGCTCCTTCGGAGACATCTTGCTGCGTGTAATGACCAAGCCCGAGTGTGAAGAGCTCCATTAACTCACGGGCGTAGTTCTCATTTGGAGCTTTTTTGGTGCTTTTGGTTAGATCCAGGTAGTAGAGCATAGCGGGATCACTTGTGATGCCCAGTAAGATGTTATCATAGGTATCAAAGGCGTGACTGCGCAAGAAGTTATTCTGCCCATTCATAATGATAGGCTGAGCGCCAGTCTTACGATAGCTGCTTGTTAATACTCCATGCCAGAAGAGCGTCATTTTCTCCAGCAGAGGACGCTGTGTCCATGCCATGCGCAATAGCCACCAGCGCTGCTGATCCTGAATTTTACTAAAATCCAGGTTGAGCGCTTTGAGTCGGTTCTCCATGTCGTCATCTGATATCTGTTGATAGTTGATCAGACGATCTACTGCACCACTATAGCCGAGTGCAGCATACGTTGCCAGTTCGTCGGGCCGTGCTCCAAACCCTGCACGACGCAATAGATGACCTATCTGTTGCGTTGCTGCTGGCGCTCCATGGTAACCCAGGCCTCCGTGCTGTTCCCATTGCTCAAATGCAACTCCACCCGCAACTGCAACAGCCCCCGCCCCTAGCAATCCTGTGAGAAGCGCTCGTCGTGATGGGCCTTTGCGCTGTTGTACGCTCGTTCCGACAGCCGTGGCGCTTTGTTGAGCATGCGCTCCTTTTTCTGGCTTCCATGGCTCTGTCGGTTGTTCATATATATCCATGCCAACGGCTCCTTTTTCTAGAACCTGTTATAAAATCAGGAAAAATCTATCGTGTGATTGACTAATAGGTATATGTGACACTACACTCTTATTTGTTCTTATGAGTGTATTCTAACAGACAGAAATCAAGAAAAGCTCAAGAGGATTTAAGGGTTTGCTCTTGCTTCCCACAAGAACCAGGTGTATAGTTAGCTCATTATATTGGGAGTGGATATATTGGATACAGCGCAGTCTCAAACACAACAGAAACGAGATTTTGTTCTTTCAGGTGCGAAGCTCTCCTCCTTTTTACCTTTCTTCATTCTGTTAGCCGCGCTGGCTGCATTTCTTTTGACGGCGGCGGTGCTACCTTTATATGGGCTTGGTTTCGCCTCCGCGCTCCTTCCATATAACCTACAACAATGGCTGCTGCTCCCAACTCTGCTCCTCTTTCCTCGATGGAGGCTGGCATCATCTATTGCGGGCTTACCAAATGTGCCTCCAGATATTCCTATCAGTTGGTATGAGACGGCATTGCTCTTGTTTGCTTTCTCTTCAGTGCTAGTTGTGTATTTTATAGCCTTGCGCGTTTTACCAAAAATCATTACGTACCGCTATCTTTTCCTCTCTACAACTCTTCTCGGCGCTGTATGCGCCTGTATTACGATGGTGACATCTCAAGATATTTTTTCATATATTATTTATGCTCGTATGGGTGTTATCTACCATCTAAGTCCAGTGACTACTATTCCGTTGCAGATACCACATGATCCGGTCTACCCTTATATCTATTGGCACGATCAGCCATCTGCTTACGGCCCGACGTGGGTGATTATTACCTGTGCCCTTCAGTGGTTCACTGCCCTCTTTGATAAGGCCAGTATTGATCTTATGGTTGTGGCACTACGCCTGCTTGGCCTATTCGCACATCTCTGCTCGGTCTTTCTGGTCTGGTCTCTAGGTGGTCATCTTCAGCGCTCCAATAAGACCATTTCTGCACGGCAGAGGATGCTGGCAACCCTTGCCTTTGCCTGGAATCCTCTACTGCTCTTCGAAGCTTGCACCAATGCACATAATGATACGATTCTTTTGCTCTTCCTTCTCCTCTCTCTCTGGATTCTCGTACGCACTCCAACTTTTAATAGACGAACCGCTCTCTCGGTCGCTGTTCTACTGGCTGTAGCGACCTGTTTAAAGGTGAATATCGTCTTGTTGTTCCCAGGCTATGTGCTCTTTTTATGGACTCAAGCGCGACGTATCCAAACAATTTTCCTTGTACTCATCTTTTATGCTGTTACGGTGGTTGCTCTTTATCTGCCGTTCTGGAGCAATGGTGCAATTTTCAACCTGGTGCATGTTAACCCGGGTACTTATCGGAATATTAATACGCCAGCCGAGGTTCTAACCCATGCCATCAATAGCTTCATCTATCTCGCTGGTGGCCCTAAACCGCAGGAAATTGGCTCGCCGGCCGAAAATATTTTACACACGACGTGCCTGGCTATTTTTGTCTTTCTTTATGCTGTACTTTGTCTACGCGCACTTTCGCGACGACATGGACTGCAGACACCACTACAGCTTATCCGCTGGATGACTTGCGCCTGGTTTCTCTATTGTGTTATTGGCTCTCCCTGGTTCTGGCCCTGGTACCTGGTGACTTTCTTTGGGCTTTTTGCAGTCCTGGAGGCTGCCGATCCGCTTATAAACGCTCGTCTGGGATTTTTGAGGCCAGGCTATCTTTCTCTTCTCATACGCCTTCTAGCTTTTAGTATGCTCGGCCTTTACTGCTTCTATCCCTGGGGACTCTATGCGACGAGTGTTCCCTGGCCACCAGATTTTCGCTGGTCCTACTTACGTGGTCTATGGGGCTGGGCTCTCCCCTTTTTGCTTCTCTTCCTTTACACCCGCATCCACCCACAAAAGAATTCTTTAATCCCTACAGAGGAAACATAACCTGTTGCAGCTTTGTGCCCATTTAAAACCATTGCAGTAATTTTATTATTGATTATACATTTCGGAC
>CAXTXB010000503.1:0-4614 GCA_964247965.1 uncultured Dictyobacter sp.
TATTTGACCTGGTCCATAAAGTGTCAGCCCGAACTCGATCCTTCCCGGCTCATCGGGTATAGGCAGAGTAATATCATATATTTGCCAGTCACCAGTACCCTGGATAGTGCGCTCAATCTGACTGTTGTTCCCTACACCTTGCCCAAGGTAAAGGCTGGCCTGCTGAGTGACACCTTCCGCACGAAGGATTGCCGAAAGATGCACAGTTTTGCCGCGATAGTCGTAGGCATTGATTATCTGCTGAAGCATGATATTGCCACGAGGTTGCTCTACAGCGTTTTTGAAGTAAGCTGCATTTTTTACATTTTTTCCTTGCTCAACAACCTCAATGCTGCGTATATAGTCCTGGGGGCCGCTGCCAGCGATAATCCAACCATCAAAGTGGTGCTCGAATGACAGATTCACGGGCTGACGAGGGGGTGGCATGATGCGTGTTCCTGTAAGGGATACGCTGGCATCGACCACTTCAAACTGGAAGCCATCCAGCCAGACCTTGCCGCTACCCATCATGCTGAAACCGCATTGAATTGATGCGGCATCCTGCGGCACATCAATTACCAGCTCATAGCGCCTCCAGTCGCTTGTACCCTCGATTGGCTCATGCTGGTTGCTAGTCATATACATCGCTTTGAGCTCTACTCCCTCAGTATCACGAGAAGGGCCATTAATATGTAAGTTAAATACTCCCTGCTTTACATCTTCAGCGCGGGCATAAGCCAGCATGCGCAATCGCTTTCCCTGATAGTCGTCGGCAATGAAACCTTCGTGGTGTAGGAAGACAAAACTATTGGAAAACGTTTCATCAGCGCTCTGCTCCCCCTCGCGCAAGGTAATAGCTAAGCTGGCCTTGTTCTTGTACATTATTGTGCTATCGAGCTGGTATTCATACTGTTTAGGTGTCTCTGGATAGCCCATGAAGGACCAACTGCGAAAGCCATCTGCGAAGTTCAGGTTGCGCGGCACTTTGCCGGGAGAGATAGCTTGCGAAGTTCCAAGACGGAATGACTGTTGCGCCTGGCGAACAGCGTTGTCAAGCTGCTGCTCAAACGTCTCGCCAAACTCCATCAGCCTGACCCCCTGGCGTTCAAGGATCTCCTCGGTAACCTCAATAGGGCAGCGTATCTCTATTACCAGGGAAAGAGCATTTTCCAGACGCGCTTTGATGCTCTGCTGCACACCATCCGGACCTCGCAGTTTGACTCGTGCATACAGAATATCAGCTTGCAGCGTGTCGATCTCAACCCCTTCGAGCGTTCCATGAAGCGTCTGAAGGATGCTTATGATAAAGTCGGTAGTAAGCGGCTCGGCGGCGTCGGCTTTCTGTTGCGTCGAGGTGAACATGCGCATCTGTGAAGAAAAGTCTCGCTCGGTCATAAACCACAGCAAGAGAGCTCGTTGCCGGGGCTCGTCAACAAGCACGACTGTTGTGCGCAAAAGTTTTTCTTGCCGTTGGACTCGGGCCAGGGTCATAGAAACCATCTCTGTCCTCCTGTATTTATTGTCTATATTACTCCTGCTTCTTGCATCCCTCCCCCATTTAATATCTCTATATAACTAATGGCGAAAAACATAAAAAAGATCTCCATTTTTTAAGTATTGCTCTGGCACAGCTTTTTTGGCAGGTAAGGAAACAAGTTACCTCTGCGTAGCAACAATTCCTTGTGGTATCGACTCTTGTGAAAAAGTTCCTGCGGCTCATGGCACAAAGTCGGTGAAGCTCACTTGTGAAACATCAAACCGTGTTGAGAAGCAGGCGAGCTTCACCGGAAGTGTGTAGGAACCGAAGAGTGAGCAGGTTTTAAGGTTCAGAGTGAGCAATCGGTGCGAAGCATGAGCACTGGGCGCGCGTTATCTGGGAAAATACCTCCATATCTGGTATACTCCTTCTGAGAGTTGTACACAAATTTCTTTGGCTCGGACTGAATAACTGTTGGAACGTTCTATATACCGCTTTGCAGGAGGGATGTTAATGATCGCAAAAATTGCAGATCGCTTCATTTCGGGGCGGATTGAGAGTCTCAAGACGGGCATAGCTTCCCATTTCAGGAGGCTCTCGTGAGTAACCCAAAAAAACATATTGTTATATCGACTCTTCCCCCACATCCAGATATTCCTTATACTATGTACGACGCTATTGTAGCATTAAATGAGCAAGGAAATGTTTCTGAGGCATTTGAACAGCTTCGTGCGCAAGCCTACCAGATTGGCGCTGATGCTGTTGTCGGTGTACAAATTTCCATCAGTACCTTTTTTGGGGCTACGCAATGGAACACGAAGCAGCGAGTTGTCTTAATTGGGACACCTATCAAATTTCTTCCCAAGCCTGCACCTTCTCCCACAACCATGTCTCGGTAACTCATAGAGAGTGCTTGATCCTCATCGTGCTGGGCACCTCTCCTTGCTCGCCTATCTGCACGCCTTCAGCGTGTTCCTTTCTTATTAAACTTTTTCCATTTTTTGCACTTTTCTCATTTTTTGCGCAATGCCCAAAAAATGAGAAAAGTGCAAAAAATGGAAAAAGTTTAATATTACTTGTAAAGAGCAGCGAAGCTGCGAATTTGCGGAGCGTGAGAAGGCGGAGAGAATGAATTGCTCGCTCTGAGCCTTGTTTACCCGCTCTTAAATAGTCTTGCAGTCCACGCGGGAAGCGATTAGACACGTCGTATGAAATGCATATATAATTAACGAACGATAGAGTGCTGCGGTATACTTCGAGGTAGTAAACCTCCTGGCTCAGAACAATAATAGTCGAAGGGATGCGATGGTTAGCGATATAAACGATATAAGGGATGCGGATGATATGGGGCAAGAAGAACTGAAGGATGGCGTTTTGCAACTGCCTCATGGTCGCATTGACCTGCCAATTTACATGCCGGATGCCACGCTGGGCGTTGTGCGTGCGGTTGATGCGACTGATCTGGAGCGGTGCGGAGTACAGGCTCTGGTGATGAATACGTTTCACTTGATGCAGAAGCCGGGTAGCTCAACGATTCAGGCGCTGGGAGATCTGCATACGATGAGCGGGTGGCCGTTTCCCATTATTACTGATTCCGGCGGTTTTCAAGCCTACTCGCTGATTCAGCAGAACGCGAAGTTTGGGTCCCTGGATGATAACGGGATTACAATTAAGCCGGAGGGGGCCGATCGCAAGTTTCATCTTACACCGGAAAAAGCAGTTCAGCTCCAGATGAGCTATGGGGCCGATATTATTATGTGTCTGGACTACTGCACGCACGTTGATGCTCCCGTCGCAATTCAAGAAGACGCCGTGCTGCACACGATCGCCTGGGCTAAGCGCTGCAAAAGTGAGTTTGAGCGGCTGCTCAAGCAGAAGCGCTTTGAAGAGGGAAAACAGCCTTTACTGTACGGGGTCATTCAGGGAGGAGGGGCGCCTGAATTGCGCAGGCGTTGCGCGGAGGCACTGCTGGAGATCGGTTTCGATGGCTTTGGCTACGGTGGCTGGCCGCTCGATAATAAGGGGCAATTGCTGACTGATATTATTACCTATACGCGTGAGCTGGTGCCGCGCCGCTATCCTATGCACGCGCTGGGCGTAGGCCATCCGGGAAACGTGGCTGAGTGTACGCGGATTGGTTATGACATCTTTGATAGTGCGATGCCTACGCGTGATGCACGGCACGCACGGCTGTATACATTTACTAGTGCAGAAGCCTCGTTTGCAGTAGGCGAGAAGTGGTTCGCTTATACATATGTGAGTGATGATAAGCATATTAAAGATGATAAACCGGTATCCCAGTTTTGTGACTGCCTGTGCTGCTCGCGTTACTCACAGGGCTATCTACATCACCTCTTCAAGATCAACGATACGCTGTTCTACCGGCTAGCTACTCTCCATAATCTACGCTTTATGACGATGCTTACTGAACGGCTACAAAAGATTTATTATGCTTCCAACAGATAACGCGGCGCTTGAGCGGCTGATCAGTTATGTCCTGATGAGTAGTAAGTACAGGGACATTCATCCGGATATTATAAGAAGTGTTGGCAGGCAAGAGTTGCAGAAGCGACGCAATTTTAAAGATGCGCTCAAAGCCACTAAAAATAAGCTTCACCAGGTCGGGGGAGCCTATTTTCATGGTCATGGAGAGCTTGAAAGCGGTGCAAACTTCTCGGGATGGCTGAAAGAGCTTCAGCGCGCGGTACAGGCAGGCGATCAGGCAGAGCTACAGGGGGTGAGCTCGAAGATAATGCTTCATCATGCCTCTACAAAAGAACGTATCCCTATTCTGGCGCAGTTTTACAGCCGCCTCTTCGCCGATCTGCAGCCCATTCATAGCATACTCGATCTTGCCTGTGGACTGAATCCGCTGGCCCTACCTTGGATGAAAGTCGCAGATGATATAGAGTATTATGCCTATGATATCTATGAACACGCGATGGACTTTCTGAACCAGTATATGCAACTTATAGGTGTACGAGGCCATGCACAGGCTGTAGATGTGCTTCAAGACTGTCCAACGCGTCAGGTGGATGTTGTCCTATTGCTCAAAGCTCTACCATGTCTGGAGCAGGTAGATAAACAGGCCGCGCATGCTCTTCTGAGCAACCTCAACGCGCATTCCATTATTATTTCCTACCCAGTACACAGCCTGG
>CAXTXB010000504.1:0-2159 GCA_964247965.1 uncultured Dictyobacter sp.
AAAAGAAGCTCACAAAAAAAGTTTCCCAACAGTATCACATTCGGCATGGGTCGTTTCTCTCAAAAGAAAGGCAGAATAGAAGGATGTCCTTTACACCACAATGCCGCCGAAACTATATTTTTATTATCGAACTACTGGCGGTATGCATCATACTCACGAGTTGGTACTCCTTTTTTCAGCAAGCTAAACCGCTCCACGCGCAGAGCTCAGGCTTTGTGACTCGCTCTGGTACTCAATTATTGGTGAATGGAAATCGATTTCGCTTTGCTGGTGCTAACATCTACTGGTTAGGGCTTGACGATGGGGCACAAACATATCCCACACCTTTTCGGATCGATGATGCAATGAATACCGCGACGGAGATGGGTCTGACGGTGGTACGCGCCCACTCACTGGGAACTTCAGTTGGCTGCAGCCTATGCGTCGAACCAACGCTTGGAGTATTTAATTCGACGGCATTTCAACATATTGACTACGCGATCCAGGCGGCGAAAGCGCATGAGCTCAGGCTCATCATTCCCCTCACCGATAACTACCACTTTTACCATGGAGGCAAACATACCTTTACAGATTGGCGTGGCATCGCCGACGAAAATCAGTTTTATACGAACATGCAGGTGATCAGCGACTTTGAGAAGTATATTTACAATATCCTGACACATGTGAACAGTTATACAGGTGTGGCATACATGAATGATCCAACCATTATGGCATGGGAGACAGGGAACGAACTATTGCCCCCCAGCAGTTGGACGCAGGTCATTTCTAGTTATATCAAAAGCATTGATCCTAACCATTTAGTGATGGATGGGAACTATGGCGTTGATCCGAATAGTCTGTCCTATTCCACGGTTGATATTTACTCCGATCATCATTATCCTCCTGACATAAACAAGCTCGCCGCTGATACGGCGGAGACGAGTAGCGCGAATAAGGCGTACATCATCGGAGAGTATGATTGGGAGACAACGCAAGGCACGCCTCTGAGTTCATTCCTGGCGGCAATTCTCAACAATAACAATGCGGCGGGAGACCTTTTCTGGAGTATCTGGCCGCACGATGATATCCATGGATATTTTATAGGCTGGGGCGGGATCAATCTGACCTATCCTGGAGATACACCCGATCGCCGACAAAGGGCGCAGATTGTCCGTGCCCATGGCTATGCAATGCAAGGCATTTCCGTGCCGGCTGATAGCCCTCCCGGAGCACCTCTAATTAGCAGTGTGAATGGCAATCAGATTGTCTGGCGGGGGGCAACGCTGGGAGATACGTATTCTTTTGAGCGTTCTACAGCCAGTGCCACAGGACCATGGACGACTATCTGCAATCAATGTACGACTGACTATAGCACTCCATTTATTGATACAGCGCAACCATTAGCGCCTGTCTGGTACAGGGCGCAAGCGTATAATCGTGTGGGCGTGCCCGGCGGCTATTCTCCTGTCTACGGTGTGCATACAGAGATCAGGCTACTCGATAACCTAAATGACTGGAGTCAAACCTTTTATCACACAAGCACGCTAGGCATTGATCACAGCAACAGCCAGTACTTTAATGGCGATACGTCACGTGCATTTCGTGAGATAATTTATCCGGGCGGAGTCAATGAAATTATCTGGCATGTGCAAAATATGTATTCTTTTAGCGCAACAACGTACTTCTGGCCCAACGCGGCGATCTCGCCCTTTATCATCTACATCTCCTATGACGCCAACCACTGGATACAGCTTACTCCAACTATTACCGGCGGCGGCGGCGACTGGCGGCAGTACACCTACAGCATAAGCAACCTATCGAACACGAACTTTGTCAGAATACGCTGGGGAAATCCCGTGGATCAAAGCTGGACCCCCCAAATCGGCCAGATTACTATAAGCTAATGAGTACTTGAAGATTCAAGATTTTGTTGATATAGCAGGGATAGGAGGTATCTATGGCAACAAGAACTTTTACCGCTATTCTACACAAAGAAGACGATCTATATGTGGCAGAATGTCCTGAAGTTGGTACAGCAAGTCAGGGAAATATCATTGAGGGCGCAGTTGCCAATCTGAAAGAAGCGACAGAGTTATATTTGGAAGAGTTTCCTTTACCAGAAAATGGCAAAACTGATGGGTCATCCCGCATTTGGTAACGGTGGGGGGAATTTTTTTTTT
>CAXTXB010000504.1:2186-4566 GCA_964247965.1 uncultured Dictyobacter sp.
CAAAGTTTTTCTATTTGGGCATGACTCATAACCACACCCTACATCGTAGCTTCAGGCTTTCGCCGCGAAGTACCAGGGGGCTTCCTGGCGGCGGTGCTGCTCGTAGGCGGAGATATCGTTGTTGAACTGGAGCGTCCAGCCGACCATATCCAGGCCTTTTAAGAGACGTTCTTTACGGAAAGGGTCAATCTCGAAGTGGAGCACCTGCTGATCGGGTTTGGTGACGGTCTGCGCGGCCAGATCGATGCTGAGCGTGTAGCCAGGAGTGGGCTCGATCTCCTTGAACAGGTCCTCTATGGTTGCTTCATCAAGTGTCAGGGGCAGAATGCCGTTGCTGAAGCAATTGTTATAGAAGATATCGGCAAAGCTGGGCGCGATGAGGGCACGGAAACCGTATTGTGCCAGCGCCCATGGAGCATGCTCACGCGAGGAGCCACAGCCGAAGTTATCGCCCGCCACCAGAACGCTAGCTCCCTGGTAGCGTGGCTCATTCAACACAAAGTCGGGATTGGGCGTGTTGCCGTCGCCCAGATAGCGCCAGTTGGCGAAGAGCGCCTCGGCAAAGCCGGTCTTCTTGACCGTTTTAAGGAAGCGGGCAGGCGTGATCTCGTCAGTATTGACGTTGACGCGGTTCAGCGGCATGACCAGGCCCTTAAGCGATGTAAATGGTTCCATAAGTAGCTACCTTTCAAAACACAGAAACTGTTGAGCGCGCCCTACGCCAGGACTTCAACGGTACGGATATCAACGAAATGGCCCTCAACCGCCGCCGCCGCCGCCATGGCCGGGCTCACCAGGTGTGTGCGCCCGCCCTTGCCCTGACGCCCCTCGAAGTTGCGGTTACTGGTCGAGGCGCAGCGCTCGCCCTCGCTGAGGCGATCGCCATTCATCGCAATACACATACTACACCCGGCCTCACGCCACTCAAAGCCAGCCTCACGGAAAATATCGGCCAGGCCCTCTTCCTCCGCCACCCGGCGCACATTGGTGGAACCAGGCACGACCAGCGCGCGTACATTGGGGGCAACATGCTTACCCTTGACGTAGTTGGCGGCCATACGCAGATCGTCCAGGCGCGAATTGGTACATGAGCCAATGAAGACCGTGTCAAGCTTGATATCGGTGATCTTCTGCCCGGGCGTCAGATCCATATACTTCAAGGCGCGCTCATAGCTCTCGCGCTTCAATGCATCGGTCTCGGCAGCGGGATCGGGGACGACGTCGGTGACCTCAATGACCATGCCAGGATTAATGCCCCAGGTGACCTGCGGACCCAGCCCCTCGACGTTGATTTCATAAACGGCGTCAAACTGTGCGCCGGGATCGCTAGCAAGATTCCGCCAGGCTGCTACCGCCTGCTCATAGAGTTCCCCCTTGGGAGCGTAGAGACGACCTTTAATATACGCGAAGGTCGTCTCATCGGGCGCAACCATGCCCGCGCGCGCTCCAGCCTCGATAGCCAGATTGCAGAGGGTCATGCGTCCCTCCATTGAGAGCGCACGCACCGTTGAGCCGCTGAACTCGATCACATGTCCCGTGCCCACGCCCGTGCCGAGCTTGCCGATGATTGCCAGGGCAAGATCTTTGGCTGTAACGCCGTCGGACAGTTGACCTTCGACGCGAATGTTCATTGTCTTGGGCTGCTCCTGCCATAGACACTGCGTCGCCAGGACATGCTCAACCTCGCTCGTGCCGATGCCGAAGGCCAGCGCGCCAAAGGCTCCATGTGTGGATGTATGCGAGTCGCCACACACGATCGTCATGCCTGGAAGTGTAATACCCAGCTCGGGGCCAATGATATGCACAATGCCTTGCCGCGCGTCCTGCATATCAAAGAGTGTGACACCAAAATCGTGCGTGTTCTGCTCCAATGTTGTGATGGTCGTGCCAATGACGGGATCAATAATGTCTACTTTCCGCCGCCCCTGTGTCGTGGGGATATTGTGGTCGAGGACGGCGATGGTCGCATCAGGGCGACGAACAGGAACATGGGCGCTACGCATATTCGCGAAGGCCTGAGGCGAGGTCACCTCATGTACAAGGTGACGATCAATATATAAAAGGGTCGTCTGCTCGTCCTGCTTCTTCACAACATGCGCGTCCCATATTTTCTGGAACAGGGTGCGAGGGGTCGGTTGCGTCGGTTCTGTAGCATCGTTGTTCACGGCTTGCTGCTCTGCTGTCATATGCACCTCTTCTTTATTCTCTTCAAGGGTAATTCCCTTAAAGCTCGCTTGATTTCCGCAAAGTTTCTCTTTTTTCGCTCATCTACACGCCTTCGGCGTGCCCTTCTTCCTCTTTTATGAGCAGATATATATATTTACATTTCTACTGCTTTTCCACTTGACGAAGAAGCAGTAGAAATGTAAATATATATATC
>CAXTXB010000505.1:0-4549 GCA_964247965.1 uncultured Dictyobacter sp.
TCTTTCGCGCTTCGAGCGAAAGATTGTGAAAATGTACAAAATGTAAAACATTATTAAAAATCGTAAAGAGCAGCGAAGCTGCGACAAGTCAGAGAGCAGGTGCGTGATAGCTATATGGGATGTATATTGGTTAAACGACAAGAAAGATCAAAACTATGTGCTCCCCAGCTCCCTGAAAATGTGATGCTTTTTATCTCTTTTGCGTACTATGTACGTACTCTTTATAGAGGAAGACAGAAGAGAAAAATCAATGCATACGCATTTATAAATTAGGGGTGCATTATGTCAGGGAACTTATTGGTTCTGCGGCACTACCAGCTGGATCAAGATCTGTGTGAGCTAGCGAATTTACTGAAAGAGATCGAGCGGCATGATCATGATAGAGAGGCAATGACGGAGGATGCATTGCGAGAGCAGTTGCACTGGCCGGGCTATGTTCCTGATCTGGATTGTTGGGTGGCCGAGTCTTCTGAAAAACCTGGTCGCTTGATCGGATATTGTTCGGTATTTGCCCAGACGCCACTGCGCTATGCGCTCAATGTTGTTGTTCATCCTCACTGGCGAGGCCACGGCCTGGGTTCTGTCTTGCTGGAAAAGACGCTTGTGCGCGCGTGAGCGAGGTGGGCGGCGTATCATTCTGACTGTCAATGAACGAAACGAGGCTTCGAATAGTTTTGTTCATGAGCACGGCTTTTCAATGGCGGGTTCAACCTGGTTGTTACATGCCTCCGCCACCACACTAATTGCTAAACCGACCTGGCCGGTGGAGATTCCGAACGGACGGTTGCGCTCTATCGCGAGGCTGGCTTTATCCTGGAGCACCACTATCTGTCCTATCAAAGATTGCTCGCCTGATTCCGGTCAGGCGAGCGCCCCTAAATAGATGAAAAAATACTTATGCTGCCTTGAGTCCCGCTCCACAGAGAGGAATTATTATCTGCCTATCTCTATCCACAACTTCTTGCACAAGTGAGGCAAACTGGAGATTTTGTTGATCTGCAGCATGATTATTGCTCGCCAGGTTGAGGCAAGCGCGAAAGCCTGCGTAGGCGACTGCTGCTGTAGGCTCGACATAGAATCCTTGCGCCGCCAGTGCCTGACGCGCATCTTCAATAGCTGTATCTGGTACAGTAATAATGCTGCCCTGTACATCGCGAATGGCTGAGAGAATCTGGCGGCTGCGGGCGGGTGCTGCAATGGCGATGCCTTCAGCCTGGGTTCCTGTATTCATAACTGGGACCGCAACATCGTCGCCGCGCTCAAATGCCTCTGCCAGCGGTGCGCAGCCCTCTGCCTGGACTGCCAGGATGTGCGGTATCTTCTCGATCATACCTGCCCACAGCAATTCTCTAAAACCATAATATGGTCCGAGCACGAGGGTGCCATTGCCGACCGGGAGCACCAGGATATCTGGCGCGCGCCCTCCGAGCTGCTCCCAGATCTCGAATGCGTACGTTTTTGTCCCTTGATAGAAAAAAGGATTATAGATGTGGCTGGCATAGTAGCTATTACTTTTCTCGACATCTGCAATAGCTGCATTTGCTGTATCCTCACGTGTGCCTGGAATGGGATGAACGGTTGCGCCATGGGCCGCAATCTGCTTGATTTTCTTCGCTGATGTACTACTAGGTACATAAATATCACAGACAATGCCTGCCCGCGCTGCATAAGCTGCGAATGCCGTCCCTGCGTTGCCGCTGCTGTCAGCCACTGCGTGCGTCACACTCAGTTCCTGCGCCTTCGCGATCAAGACTGCCGCGCCGCGATCCTTGAATGAGAGCGTGGGCATAAGATAATCGATCTTGAGTGAAACGTTCGGCCTGTCCTTACTCAGCGGCACCAGCGGTGTCAGACCTTCTCCCATCGTCACCGCCTCCCAACCCGTATATGCCCTATCGAACGGTAACGCCTCCCGATAGCGCCAGAGCGTGGCCGCGCGCGTCTTGATTTTATCAAAGGGAAAGCTAACAGGAAAATCAGCAAGGTCCAGCAGACCTCCACATGCTGGGCAGCGCCAGATAAAGCTCGCTGGATCATACTCTTGCTTGCATTCACTACATATAAAGTGGAACATCATGTAGAACTTGTCCTCATCTTTTTCTCATCTAGTGGGTGACAGGGTCCGCGTCGCGACAATCCCTTGTGGCATCAACTCCAACGAAATCATCTTTGGAAGTGGAGAAAGGGAAGCTGAGTGTATTTCGGGGCGCGCAGCTGTAATAAGTTGGAGTCAATGTCCCTTGTGGTTGTCGTAGTTGCTAGCCTCTTACTCACCCGACACGACAACCACAAGGGATTGTCGCGACGCGGACCCTGTCACCCACTAGATGAAGCGGGTCAGTCCAATATTCTCAATGTACCCTCATGGACCGGTATATTCATCACGTAATTGATAACGCGTCAAGTGCCCTTTGATATCGAAGCCAAATTGCATATAGATGCCACCACTAACAATGAATCCTGGATAAGCGTCTGGGATTGCTGCCAGTAGCGTGCTACCCTCCGGGTCCTTCTGCTCGAATCCATCGGAACTGCTAAGACCAGCATTAGAGTACACCCCCACATTATGGGGAGAGACCCAACCGCGCGCACGGAGGAACGCGATAGTCTGCGCGATCGTTGATCCCATCGGCAGACCCGTTTGAATCTGATGCCTCACCTCCGCCTGAGAAATGCGCGGCGAGAACCAATTCGCCGACCGAAGTGCCACAATGACTAGCACGACGACACTGATGCCACCAAGCATAAATGCCCGACGCCTGAGCATAGCACTTGCTCCTCTCGCTTAGGACCTACGCCTTTCGTATACAATGCAGAAAGAATGATCACCTGGCATATTGTTTACATTATACATCGCGATGGGGCGCTTCGCAAAGGCAATAGCGTCCAGGATTACCCCTGCTCCTGAGATTATATATTTGGATGCTGCCTCTATGGAGTGAAGCAAAAGTACCATATGATTAGCAAATTGCATAACATTGGCAAGGAGCGTCGTTTACCAGTTATACGGGATAAAATGATGCATCCATTTGAAGTGCATCTCAAGAAGCTTGAAGCGATCACAGTCTCTATCAAGGCGACAGTTCGTTATTTAATTATCTGGAATGTGACAAGAGGAAATCCAATTACGTCTGAACATGAGCAACGAATGAAGCACATTAACCTCAACGGTTTTCCTTATCTGGGCCTGATCGCTCTCTGATCGCTCTTATGTAGGAACAGAGTATTGACCAGCTGCCAACGTTGCCTGTACGGAAAATCACCCGGCAGCATTCTCGTTGAGAAATGTTGCTGCGCTTATCTTTATAAATTAATACTAGAATAGGACAGGGAAGAAAAGGATGGAAGTGCAGGATTCCCCTATACCACTTCGTGAATTTATGGCTCTTACTATTGGAGATATTATTTACTATCGAATGAAGCCAGCGGATAATCCAGTCCATGAAAATAAAGAGTGGAAGGGAATTATTCTCTCTATTGTGTATGCCGCCGAGTACATTAAAGTAAAGCTCCTCACTACAGGCTATGAGGGCGAAGTTGAAGGCGTAAGCAGGTGGCAGATCACGCGATATGAAAAACAACATAAGTAGCACTACATAAACTTAAAAGGAAAGGCTCCTTGTTGTCGTCAACATTCATTATTCTGAAGTACTTGAAGAATCGCTGAACGGTATGAGTTCAAGGTAACTCAACGGCAGGATTTTGTGCGAATCGGGAGGTGGCTTCACAAGCGAGCTCGAAAGTCTACTACGCCAGTTTGGGTTGCAGAACGTCCAGACGCATACCTATACGCTAGAACACCGTCCGGGAACTCCCAACAGGGAACTCTTTGCACAAGATATGAGATTGATCTATCGAACCCTCTTGCCGTTCTTGCGCAAGTGGACCCAGGTTCCCAATGACTATCAACAGATGCTTAAAGAGATCCAGCAACCAGACTTCATGGTCGAGTGGAAACTGCTCACCGCTTGGGGAAAAAATCCACAAAATGACGAGAGACACTCCACAATCGAATAATACCAGGACACATCACAGATAGTATGCCCAGCTTACCTTGTTCTTGTAAAGCAGATAGCTAAGGTCAGTCCAGGCATAATCGTTCTTTAGAACTCCTTTTGACTTACTTGCGCCATCAAGTGCATTTGTGCAACTCTGAGGATCTCCCGCTTTCGTGCACTTCGCCGACCAGCCTGAGACCATGAAGAGATGCGAGGGCAGGCTCCAGGATGCGTTTGGCTCAAACATATGATCCTGTAATACAAAATCTTTGGCATACGTCCAATAATTAGGAATCTCGCGTGCATCGTGATAGCCCATCACATCGGGCGTGGTCCCATTGGCGCAGTTTGGATTGTTGGGATCGGTGCAGCCCTTGCTTGCCTGGTCCGCCTGCGCAATAAAGCCATCCATTTTGCCCCCGTCGATATCGGCAGTGGCTGCCGCCGCCGCGTGGGGTCCCCCGCCATTTTTATCGTTGGGTTCATGTTTCATTTGCTACTTATTGTGATTATTATTGTTTTTGTGCATAATCTTGTGATTTAGTGCTTGT
>CAXTXB010000506.1:0-4543 GCA_964247965.1 uncultured Dictyobacter sp.
GAGCAAGAGGAAAAAACTGTTCTGCAGCAGATCAATGCCGAAGTGGGCAGGCGGCACGCCAGCAGGCTGGCCGCACTACGCCAGAAACGGGACAATGAAAAAGTTGGGCACGCCCTGCACGCCCTGAGCAAGGGGGCGGCCGGGAAAGAGAATCTGATGCCACTGATTATCGATGCAGTAGAGGCATACGCCACGCTGGGAGAGATCAGTGATACCATGAGGCAAGTCTTCGGAGAACAGAGGGAGTTTCGTAGCCTGGAATAGAATTCTTGCTATTCCAGAATTAGCATAAAGGGGATCTACAACACTCATGCAAGAGCAGAGGCAGCAACTGGCCCAGGCACCCATAGGAGTCTTCGACTCCGGCGCGGGCGGTCTCACGATTCTCGCAGATTTACGACAAGAATTACCCAATGAGAACTACATTTACTTTGGCGATACAGCACATTGCCCCTATGGAGCACGCAGCGAAGAGGAGATTATCGACTTAACCGTGCGCGCAAACCATTTCTTGCTTGAGCAGGGAGTAAAGCTTATTGTTGTCGCCTGCAACACCGCATCACAGGCTGCTCTGAGCGTCCTACGCTCCACCTACACAACTCCTTTTGTAGGAGTTGTACCCGCAGTCAAACCCGCAGCCCGTATCACCAAACGGGGGCGCATCGGTATAGCCGCCACGAACCAGGCGATCAAAGCGGCGTATCTGCGCCACTTGATCGAGAACTTCGCGGCCGATATCCAGGTTTATACCGTCGGCTGCCCACAACTAGTAACCCTGGTGGAACGTGGTGAACTTGAAGGGGATTTTGTTGAAGCAACGCTGCGACAAGCATTTGCACCTTTATTAGAAAATGAGGTAGATGTTCTCGTCCTAGGATGTACACACTTTCCCGCGCTGCGTTCCGCAATTCAGCACGTAGTAGGAGAGAACGTCCAGGTTATCGATAGCGGAGCAGCCATCGCCCGGCGCACACACACCATCCTGGACGCAGAAGGGCTGATACGCCCGGGGCAGAAAGAAAGGGGGGCGGTACAAATATGCTGCAGCGGTAACGCCCAGGACTTTAGCAGGGTTGCCAGTGCAGTACTCGGCTATCCCGTCATTGCCAGCCAGGCCACACTCTAATCTCTATTTGCCTTTGAGTTATAAACCCTGGTTTTTAAACCGGTTTTATCAACTGGTTTGTCAGTACATTTTATAATCATATATGTGAATGTATAGTTGCTTAAGGAGACATACAGCGCAATGCAGAATATGGCACTGCCAGAGAACGACGAAAACATAAAGACAGAATTACATCCTCTTAAACCCTTCAATCCCCTTCATGTTCGGATCGCGCGCCTTGTATCTATCGTCCTTTCACCTGTCACTATCTCATTACCCTTTATTGCGCTGGTCGCACTCTACTCGCATGAGTCGAACGTGCTGCTCTCGGCTGCATTAACCCTCTTCTTCCTCAGCTTTGGGCCAACCATCTATATCCTGAGCGGAGTGAGATCAGGGAAATTTACCGATGTAGATGTCAGCGTCCGTTCGCAGCGTACAGGGCCATTTTTATTTAGCATTATATCGAGCTTGATCGGCTTTTTTGTCCTGGACAGCATCCACGGCAGTAAGAATCTAGAGAATGTACTCCTTATCACAGTCATAAGTGGCATTATTCTCATGATCATTACCTTCTGGTGGAAGATCAGCATGCACGCCTCATCCTTATCTGGTGCCGTAACCATGCTCAGCATTCTGTACGGCAAATTCATGTTGCCCGCATTTTTGCTCGTGCTACTGGTAAGCTGGTCACGTGTAGTGCTACGCCGGCATACTGTCGCCCAGGTTGCTGTAGGCTCGCTTATGAGCATTGTGCTCTCCTGGCTCCTGCTGAGCATTCGCGGTATATGAGTAGGGAACGAGGTAATTACTGGACATTGTTACAAGCTCGCCCACTTTTGCATGAAGTACAAAAGTGGGCGAGCTTGTAACAATGTCCAGTAATTACCTCGTTCCCTATTTACTGCTTGCAGTCTCGGCCGTTCCGGCAGGAAGGGCTACGCGAGCAGGGATGCCATCGCGCAGGGCGGGCACAGTCGCGGGCTTCGAGCGAAGCTGGGCGCGAATGGCGGGAGCCTGAGCGCGGCGCGTCGTAGTGTTCGTCACACGAGTTACCAGCGAGATGAAGCCGAAGACGGCGGCCCAGTTTACACACGCCAGCACCACCAGGAAGACCCAGGTAGGCAGGCCCAGGCTTGCACTCAGCAGGTACAGGAAGCCAGTCACCAGGATATTGACCAGGGTCACTGGGATCAAGATCAACCATGCAAACTGCATTAGCTGGTCAGCACGCAAGCGTGGCAGCGTTGCACGAACCCAGATGAACACAAAGCAGAGGAGGTAGATCTTTAGTGCAAAGTAGCCCAAGGCCAGGATGTTACCAACAAAGCCCCAGAGGAGAGAGTTCTGATGAACCAGGAAATCCACGCCAGGACCAGAGAAGCCACCCAGAAAGAGATAAGAAGCAATCCCTGACACAATGGTCATATTCCCATACTCACCAAGGAAGAACATGGCCCAGCGCATACCGCTATACTCTGTCAGGTAACCGGCAACCAGTTCTGACTCAGCCTCAGGCAGATCGAAGGGGGCCCGGTTCGTCTCAGCAAGACCACAGGTATAGTAGATAATAAGCATCAATGGCTGGAAAAGAAAGAACCAGGACCAGGGAGTAAAGCCCTGAAAAATGAAGTCGAGCACGGGGTTATGCGGCCCCTGCCAGATGTTCTGGAAACGGCTGATGTCGAGAATCGAGATTGTGCCCACACCATCCTGGCCGCCATAATGCGGATAGCCTGGCAGGCCAGCCAGCACGCTGGTTAACATAATAATACTAACGAGAGCCAGGAAGAGGGGAAGCTCATAAGAAATCATCTGGGCGGCAGACCGCAGACCGCCCATCAATGCATATTTGTTATTTGAGCCCCAGCCGCCCATAATGACGCCAATCACGTCAATCGAGCTCATTGCAATAAGATAAACAATTCCAGTAGCCAGAGCACTACCCGGCAAAGCAATATATGGCGAGAAGGGCAGAACGGCAAAGCTAGCAATAACAGGAGCAATAAAGACTGACGGAGCTAGCAAGAAGAGAACCTTGTCGCTCTTTGCAACATGAATATCTTCCTTTAGCAGCAGTTTAGCAACATCAGCCACTGTCTGTAAAAGACCCCAGGGACCAGTATGCAGAGGGCCGACACGATCCTGCATCCACGCCATCACCTTGCGCTCGGCAAGCACCAGAATCGTTGCACTCGTCAGCACAAAACCGAAGATAGTAATGAAAGCTACAACAAACTGCAGAAACTGCCAGGAGATGATGCCTTGTAGCAGTTGTGTTCCCAGGTTGTCAGCTAAAAGCATTGCAAACATAAGATAACTCCATTACCCGGACACAAATTTATCGATCGACCTCACCAAGAACGATATCAATACTTCCCATAATCGCAATGGCGTCACCCATTTTGTGTCCACGCAGCAATTCAGGTAGAATTTGTAAATTTATAAAAGAAGGGCCGCGTAATTTTGCACGCCAGGGATACTCGCTGCCGTCACTAATAAAGTACACACCTAATTCACCCTTACTGCTCTCAAGCGCGAAGTAGGTCTCGCCACGGGGAGGGCGCAGGGCAATGGGAGTACGCGTGCCGATAGGGCCACCAGGCAACTTATCGATTGCCACACGGCATAGACGAATGCTCTCGGTAACCTCTCTCATCTTCACTACATAGCGGGCATAGCAGTCGCCTTCCTGGCGCACCTGCACATTTACGGGAACCTCGCGATAAGCCATATAGGGACGATTAACGCGTAAATCCCAGTTCACTCCACTTCCACGCGCCATTGGGCCTGTCAAGCCATAAGCAAGAGCCTGTTGTGGATCGACATAGCCAACGCCCTGAGTACGCGATTCGAAGATCTCATTGGCAGAGAGGAGCCCATCCAGCTCTTTCATATTCTTCTCTAGCACATCCAGGTAGTCTTCACACTCACGCAACCACCCTTTAGGAAAATCATGGAGAACGCCGCCCACACGCATATAGTTTATATTGAAGCGGCTGCCGGTTAACGCCTCAAAAAGGGCCATAATGCCCTCACGGTCGCGGAAAGTCCATAGAACAGGCGTATATGCACCCAGGGCCAGGCCATACGTACCTATGGCCACAAGATGACTGGAGATACGCTGAAGTTCATTGGTAAGCAGGCGGATATACTGGGCACGGCGTGGGGGCTCAATATCCATCAACTGCTCAACAGCGCCTACATAAACGGTCTCGTTAAGCATTGGTGAAAGATAATCGGAGTTATCCATATAGCGGATACCACCCATTACCGGCCGGTTCTCTAGAATCTTCTCAATGCCACGATGCAGGTAGCCAATAACCGGAGTACAACCAGTGATGGTCTCGCCTTCTATACTCAATACCAGGCGCAAAACACCGTGCGTGCTAGGATGCTGAGGACCCATATTCAGCAACATCTCTTCCGATTTCACAC
>CAXTXB010000507.1:0-563 GCA_964247965.1 uncultured Dictyobacter sp.
CGACGAGTAATCATGGGTGATACTAGCGCCTTTGAGATATTAGTGAAGCGTTATAGTGGGCCTCTCTTCAGCTATATTTATCATCTTATGTGTGATCAGGAGGATGCAAGCGATGTGCTACAAGAGGTCTTTGTGCGCTTCTACCTTGCGTTACCATCGTTAGAGGACGAGAAGCCGTTTAAGTCCTGGCTTTTTCAGGTGGCACACAACTATTGCATCGATAGGCTGCGACAGAGGCGCAGGTATACGCTGCGCTTTTCACAGTTGGAAATTGAGAACGGCGATGCTGAGGTCTCACCACTCGATGAAATTCCCGATACAAGCCCATCTGTGGAGGACCTGATTGAGGAGCAGGACATGCAGTGCTTGCTGCGAGGGGCCATTCTCTCCTTGCCGATAAAATTTCGCAACGTCGTCGTCCTGCGCTACACATCAAATTTGCGTTTCTCCGAGATCGGAAAAATCCTGAACATGCCAGAGCAGACGACGAAGACTTATTTCCACCGCGCGAAGGTCCTTCTGCGTAAAAGATTAGAGCAGGTAAGGCGGCATACATACGAGTC
>CAXTXB010000507.1:573-4540 GCA_964247965.1 uncultured Dictyobacter sp.
TTTTTTGCCGCCTTACCTTACCCGTTGACATCAACTGTATCCATCTATAAAGCCTTAGTATAGTATTTTAGATCGGCTTATACCTCCTGGAAGTATCGATAAGAAATCCCTCATCGTTGTAAGTAATGTGCAACCCCGACATGTATTAGTGTAACGGGAAGCAGTATTCAGCAACCAGGCTATCAAACGTACTACTCATGGTGGCCTCTCCAAGATATATGATACTATACTGTATGGTTGTCTAAAAAATTGAGACGACCGAAAGAAAGATGGACATGCCAGACAGCGTCAAACACATAATGAAAACACATAATTTTGGCAAGACGGGCATGCAAGTTAGCGTGCTTGGTCTGGGCGGGCACGAGCTAAACTCGTGTTCCGAACAACAGGCAGACAGGGTTGTACAGCATGCATTGGATGTAGGCTTCAATGTTATTGATACAGCTGAGTGCTATGGGGAGAGCGAGGAGCGGATCGGGCGTGCGCTTGGCTCACGCCGCGAGGAGTGTTATGTATTCACCAAGTGCGGTCATGCCGATGACTTCGATCTGCCTCCCTGGAGCCCAAAACTGCTAGAGCTGAGCATTGAGCGTAGCCTGCGCCGCCTGCACACTGATCGTCTCGATCTGCTTTTCTTGCACAGTTGCTCACTGCAGCAGCTTCAACAAGGAGAGGCCATCGTAAGCCTGCAGCGTGCTCAACGAGCTGGGAAGGTCCGCTTCATCGGGTATAGTGGAGATCGCGAGGCGGCTCGTTTCGCAGCTAATTGCGGTGTATTCGATGCGCTTGAGTTTTCGCTAAATATTGCTGATCAGGATGCTATCGATCAGCTTATCCCCCTCACCAGGGCTCATGATATAGGCGTCATCGCGAAGCGCTCGCTGGCAAATCTGGCCTGGAAGACACGCGAGGCTCCTCTTGCTGAACCCGCGCGCGTCTATCAGGAACGACTTCAAACACTTAACTATGGGTTTCTTCAAAACGAGGATGCTGCTGACATTGCTCTCCGTTTTACGACGAGTACTCCGGGTGTGCATACCTCTATTGTTGGCACAACAAATCTACGCCACCTCGATCATAATGCCGCAACTATTGCAGAGGGACCACTTTCAGAGGCACAATTTCAGGCGATCCGCTCCCGCTGGCACGCGGTGACCTGGTGGCGGAAGGCCCTTCCAGGCGGTCGTCTCGGCTGGCGCGGCTGGGTTTAATACTCTTCCGTTTCGTTTGTTCCGTTTCGTTTGTTCCGTTTCGCTTGATAAGGAAGAGGCTTCAGGGTCGCTTTTAGACGTTCTTTCCTGCTTCTTCTATTAGATGATGTTTAAGCCTGAAAGGTTACGGGCAGGTTTTTGACACCGTAGAAGGCTCCTCCGGCCTGTATTGGCTCTAGCTGCGTACCCTGTACCCGTTTGATGTTTTTGAAGCGGGTGAGCAACGCTTCGAAGGCGATTCTGGTCTCTAGTCGGGCAAGGGGTGCACCAATACAGAAATGGATTCCGTGCCCAAAAGCGACGTGACGGTTGGGCGCTCTTCTGATATCGAAGACATCAGGCTCTGGAAACTGCGAGCCATCGCGGTTGGCTGAACCAAGATAAGGAACGACAAACTGTCCTCGCTTGATCTCTTGTCCTCCAATAAGAGTATCGCTGGCGGCGGCGCGGACAAGCATCTGCACTGGTGAGCGATAGCGCAGGACTTCCTCGATGGCCGCTGACAGCAAAGACAGATCTTCCTGCAACTGGTCCATTACTTCGGGATGTTCGTCAAAACACAGGATTGCGTTTCCGATCAAATTTGTGGTCGTGATGTTGCCTGCGACGAGCAGTACGACACAAAAGCTCAAAAGTTCTTGCTCGGTAAGCTTCTCTCCATCTACCTCCGCCGCCACCAGGCCGCTGATCAGATCTTCTTGCGGATCACTGCGCCGCTCGGCAATCACCTGCCGGAAGTAGCGGTTCATCTCTACTATGACTCCTGTGCTCACATGGGGCGATGGATCGAGCAGCCCATCCGACCAGCGTTTAAACTGTGCGCGATCCTCTGCGGGTATGCCTAGCAGTTCAGCGATGACGATCACGGGCAACGGATAAGAGAGGTCCTGGATGATGTCCATCTTGCCTGTGGCCGCGACTTTGTCCAGGTATTCATGCGCGATCTGGTTGATACGCGGCGTTAGCAGTGCAATTGAGCGCGGTGTAAAGGCCTGGGAGACAAGCGAGCGCAGTTGGCGATGGCGCGGTGGGTCGAGCGAGAGGATACTTCTCGTAGGCATATCCTCTTCACTTACACCTTCTTTCCGTATGCCCTCTAACGCTTGCTCCGATGTCATCACTTGCTCCGAAGAAAAGGTACTGTAGTCGGAGGTAACACGTAAAACATCTTCATAGCGGAAAAGAGTCCAGATTTTGTTCTTTTGGTCATAGGACACAGGGCTGGACTCGCGCATCTTTCGGTAGTAGTCAAAGGGATTAAGCACCGCCTCTGCAGCCATTCGTCGCTCTTCCATCGTCACTTCCTGCTTCTCTTGCATAATTTGATCCTTTCATTATATCTTCAGCCGACATAAAGCCGACTATTTCTCTTTCTTACTACTATAAAGAAGTGTAAGAGCTTTTCATCTTTTCTACGTATTTCGTCCTTACCAGTATAATCCGCGCAGGAAATGAAGGGCGCAGCTATAGCGCAAAAAATACATGAGGAGGAAGATACAGGTACTGAGCAACTCAGGCTTAACAAGGGGTATTCAAGCTTTGTCTCATTAGATTTATAGCATGTACGCACTTTCCCTATAAGGGATGCACTAGCCCTGATCAGAGTATAGGTGCCAAAATCACTAAAAGTCAAGAGTTGCTATGAGTGATCCCAAGCTTTAAAAAAATGATGGAAATCGTGTTATACCTGCTCTTTTTGCTGCCTGAGGCAGCAAAAAGAGCAGGTATAACACGATTTCCATCATTTTTTTAAAGCTTGGGATCACTCATAGGTAGTTTTCATTCCGCTTTTGTTTCCTTGACTTCGCTTATTAAGATAACTATACTTTCGTTGAGCGCAGTTCTTACGCACTCATAGCCTCTTTCATTGCTCTATTAAGATCATCCTGTTATGTACACATATTCCGTTTACAGATGAAACAAGGACAAGTATTTATGGACATACTAGGCTTTATGCTTCGACTCATTGTCGCACTCGGGTGCGGCAGCTTGATTGGTATCGAGCGACAATATCGTCAGCATACAGCGGGCCTGCGCACAAGCGCCCTGGTTGCCTCTGGCTCTGCGTTATTCGTGCTGGTCTCCGCATTGACACCGGGAGATTCCAGTCCCACGCGGGTCGCGGCCCAGATCGTTTCGGGCGTTGGCTTCCTGTGCGCTGGTGTGATCATACGGGACGGGCTAAACGTTCGTGGACTCAATACTGCCGGCACACTCTGGTGTGCCTCTGGAGTTGGTGTACTGGCTGGTTCAGGCTATTTTCTCCCTGCCCTCGCCGGTGCAGTCATCGTCCTTATCGCCAATCTGGTACTGCGCCCGGTTGCGCAATCGATTAACCGGCACTCAAAGCATGCTGAGGATAACGTCGAGGCTCCTACCCACTATATCCTCCGCATCGTCTGTACAAGTCAGAAAGAGAGCCATATCCGTTCGCTCTTACTACAAAGTGTCAGCACAACCGAACTGTCGCTGCGGGCGCTGCAGAGCACAAATATAGCCGATTCTGATCGCGTAGAAGTACTTGCCGATCTACAGATAGATGGGCGTAAAGATATGTTGATGGAGCAAGTGGTGGCACGTTTGAGCCTGGAGAAGAGCATCAGTACCGCTCGTTGGGAAGTTGTCTCTACCGAGGAGGCGG
The DNA here is from genome assembly GCA_964247965.1 of uncultured Dictyobacter sp. GTDB lineage: Bacteria > Chloroflexota > Ktedonobacteria > Ktedonobacterales > Ktedonobacteraceae > Dictyobacter. The sequence goes on from CAXTXB010000507.1 coordinate 4,426, forward strand.
CTGGTATGATACTCTTTGGACACAAGCAAAAAGAAGAGGAAACAACAGAGGTTTAACAATAATGAGATAATTCAAATTTTTCAAAAATGATGAACATCGTGTTTTACAGGCTTCT
>CAXTXB010000508.1:0-4540 GCA_964247965.1 uncultured Dictyobacter sp.
ATACTGCAAGTAGTGAAATCGCAAGTTACGCTCTTGACTCGATCGGTATAGGCTGCAGCTAACTTGCTAAGCTACTTAGACGAAAACTCATCTGCTCGCTGGTCTGCTAAGCGTAGCGCTCGCACGATCAGGAAGTAGAGCAAGGTTTCCAATTCGCCAGCAAGGCCACGATCTAGCTCTGGCTTGGTAAGCTTTGGGCTACTTGCCGTTTCAGGAGCCAGATCGCCCCCTTGTTTGATTTGTGGAATAAGAGCGTTGCGATCATAGCTCCAAGCACTTCCCTGATGAGCAATACTCAATGCATTGGCAGCGGCTTCTAATGCTTGTGGACTTAAGGTTGCCTCGCCATACTTGCTGGCCTGTGAAGTGTGGTGATGGGCGATAGCTCCACAGATTGCTCGTAACACCGGAACATTTTCCTTTCCCGTATCTTTGGTTATGCCCAGACTTTCACCAATCAGCTTGCGACCAATTGCAACGCTTTCACATGCATGATGTGGACGTGTCGGCTTCACTTCCTTTTGCCATTTACGATATTGATTACTATAGACATTGTCGGTTTTGGCGAAGCAGTATGCAGGGTGAGGTAGTGTAAATGCAGGTCGTGATTGCTTCTCGTACAAGAGGGTCTGCCAGGCTATCGACCATTGTTGCTATTGTTTGTCTAATTTGCCAATATCATGGCAAGCAATAGTAAGGTAGATGGCCTGGTCAATAATACCAGTAGTAAGTTCCATTGACTTTTCTAAGTGACGAGCCATAAAACGGAGGTCTTCTCTGATACCGGATTTATAGGCACGTACTAATCCAGTAATATGACCCTCATAACTAGTCATCTTGGAACCCATCTTTGTATAGTCTGGCACCATCCTTTCCAATTTCATGCTCTGATAGCCATTTGCTTCAATATTCAATTCACCATCCAACAAGACAAACCCCAGTTTGCTATCATAGCGAGCCAACTGACTTGGTAATGCGATTATGACAGTTTTGGCAATGGCTGCGCTGTTGGTCACTGGTTCCCAGTGATAGGGGGTATTGCGACGCTGATCGATGCCGTCTGTACCATCTGGCTCAAGTTTCTCTTCTGACAGAGGGATAGCATCTTTACAGACCCAATTCAGATCTTTTCCACGCTCTTGTAGAGCTGCCCAGCGTTTTGGGCTACTGAGCGAGCCTGGATGCATGCTAAAGCTTTGCCAGAGCCAGGGCGTCTCTGTAATGGCTTCATCTGGTTCGTCATGAATGATGATTTGAACTTGCTGGACATCACGAATAAGCTGAGAGGAAACGCTACGAGCATTGCAATTCCAACTCTCGAAGATCTGCTTTAGGATGAGACCTTCATCTTTTTTGTACTTTTGTAGAAGCTCCTGATCCTGTTGGGTGTGAACGATGTTAATAAGAGCTTGCTCTTCAGGAAAACCGATCTGCTGCCTATCAAACTGCTCCAAAGCATTCCAGGTTGTTACACAGAGATTTTTGTCATAGGGCAACGTGCTTGCCTCTTTGTCCTCTTCATCTATAGGCAAAGGATAGACGATCACGTTTCCTTGCTGTTGCGCGAAACGTGCACAGCGGCCTGCACGCTGGATCAAACTGTTCGCAGGCGCGTTTTCAGTATGGAGCCAATGCGAGGAGATGTCGAGTCCCACTTCAATGACCTGGGTTGCAACGACAATAATATCTCGCCCGCTATATATCCCATTGGACCATTGTTTTGGCCCAAGTTCTTCTTCAATCTCTTGCGCTAGCCTCCGTCGGTCTTCCACGTTGAAACGGCTATGCAGCAGTATCACATGTGTCCCATGTTCTTCAGCGTGTCTTAATTGCAGGAAGAGCTTTTGTGCTCGTAGCACCGTATTGCAAACAACTAGTGTGCTGGCATTCCCACCAGCGCAGGATTGGCGATGTTCAACCAGAATACGCTCAGCGTCCATAGGCTCAGATGAACGCTGAAAGGTGCGGGTACGTCCCTGCGCAATCTCAAGCAGTTCTTGCTCGTCCTTGACTGTGACAACCTTAGCCCCTAACAGTTCTCCCAGTTGTTGAAGCAATGTTGATGAGAAAGTGGCAGTCATAAGGATAAACGGAGTCTTGATGGACGACAGCAGGCGTAACATCTGCAACGCTGTTGTACGCGCCCCGTAGACACTCTTCTCCCCTCGTAAGAGTGGATAAAGGTGAAACTCATCGAGGACGATATAAGAGCCAGCTATCCCCGCAACGTTTAAGTTTGCACTACTCCCTCCAATACCATAGGGAACCGCCAGGAAGCTAGCGAGGAGCTGATCAATGGTACAAAAGGTGAGAGCAGATTCAAATTTTGGATCGTCTGGTAGATCGCCAGTCTGCACCGCAACCACATCACGCCCAATTTTGCCATATTTCTCAGCCAGTCGTGTGGGAGCATAACGATCAATGGATGTAATAATCCCATCATATTCACGATAAAATTGGTTCGCGAGCACTCGCATAGGAACAGCATAGCGGCATGTCAAAGGAAAGCGATTCTGCTGGCGTGCCAGGTTCTGGATAAAAGGTAGCAGTGCAGCATGTGTCTTACCTGATCCCGTGGGGGCCTGTAGGATGACACTTTCCCCATTAAGTAAGCATTTCAATACCTCTTCTTGAAAAGGTCGAAGATGAAAAGGCTTGTGTTGTGACATAGAAACTCAACCTCCAAACAAATTTGTAAACAAGTCCATATCAGGTTCATCCGGTGGTTTTGGGGTAGCTGGATTGAGCACACCATAGGTGTGAGCGAGACGACGCATCTGTTGTGCAATCTTTTCGCGCAGTTCGGGTGGCTCCAGGACTTCACAATCATCGCCCCAACCACGAATCCAATTCTCAATCTCTAACATATCGCCGATTTGCACCGTCATTTCACAACCATTTGACGTATCGATAATGTTCTGCGATGGATGCCACAGCGTTTCTTTGAGCCGCTTCTCAACCCAGGTTGTGAAAATGAGACGCACCTCAACACATTCTTCGTCGCAATACATCACTCCCAAGGCACTTTTGAGAAGAGCTGGACCATCAAAGTCAGCAGGGATAGTAAAAGAATTCTTCTTGAGCAATTCGGCATATTCGATACGCTCTAGCTTGAATGTGCGAAGTTTACCAGGTGGGGTACTACGACCCATAACGTAGATGGTACGTCCAATCCCAGAAGGTTCAAGCAAGTATGGCTCGAAAACACTCTCGAACGTATTGCCATGAGGTGGCGTGTAGATCAGGCGTACCTGGAGTTGTGTGGCCCAACCCAGTGCGATAGCCTCGAAAATGTTCGAGATATCTGTCTGCTGCTGTTGACGCTGGCGTGTCATCTCGATCAAGCGCTGCTGATGTTCAATAAGTGAAGGTGGCATAGCTCCCACAAGCTTCATAAGTGCGTGCAAAACATGAGTGTTACGTTCGTCGTAAATTTGCGAGAGCAGGCGTGCCGAGACAAACAAAGCAGCGGCCTCTGCCACCGTAAGACGAATAGAGGGCAATTCCAGTGTAGCATTTTCCGCCATCACCCACAGTTGTCCATCTTTTGTGATTGGCAAGCGGCCTGTAGTACTAAGATCGGTAAGATACCGTAGAGCAGTGGAATCGCTTACTCCAAGTAACTGAGCAATCTCTGGTGTGCGCAGTTGCTGTCCTGGATTTTTCCAGAACAACATTTGCAATTCTAATAGACGATCAGTTTTGTTATATGCATCAGATTGTGGCATAGTATTTACCTCCTAATAGACCAGTATAGACAAAAAAGCTGCAGGGATTGACGGAATTTCCTCAGAGAGAACGGCTTTTCCACGAAAATGATAAACCGTTGGAAATATAACAGAATGCGTACCTGGTCCTTCTTTCTACTGCTCAACACAAGGAGAGAAAGTCAAGACGAAAAAGCGCACACTCATACTAACGGAGATCCGCAGTTTTTAAAGATCGAAAACAGCAAACATGAAAATACTGTAATAATACACACTCCTTCTTGCAAGGTTATAGATACTAGCCTCTCCAGATCGATATCAATCAGTGGAGGTCAAAAAGGATAGAAAAGCTTCGCGAGAAATAGGGCAAGCAACTCGCAGTAGTCTCTATAATCCAACTAGCTATGAAGAGAGCACCTAAATGCGCCCTTTTTGGCCCAGTTTCGCAAATCGATAGGAAAGAGACGCCATTTTCTCAAAAGAGCCCAAAAATGCGCTCGTATTGCCTTTTATCATCGAAGATAGAAAGTAAAACTTCTCGCAAATCCCCCCTGTTTTTGGACAGAAAGTGATTTGCGAAAAACCGAGAATGTTGATATACTAAGCATGCCAGATGTGCCAAAATCATCGTGTAGAGAGCCACGGGAAAGGGCCTTTCCTATCCCATCACACAAAATTGTGTCCTTTCTCTCTGCCAGACACCGGCGTTACAGAGGCTACGATCCGATTGAGGATACTGCAAGACCTGGAGATCGCGTGGGAAGTCCTTCAGGCAAACGAGTTACAGAGGCTACGATCCGATTGAGGATACTGCAAGTCGTCTTCTGATATTC
>CAXTXB010000509.1:0-1290 GCA_964247965.1 uncultured Dictyobacter sp.
GTTTATTGGTACCGATTCAGACTCTCTTAATTGTGAGAGGTCTGATCCCCATCATCGTAGTGGCTCAAATTTATCACCCCAAAAAATCCTGGAGCATCTTATCGCGGCTCGGATGATCCAATTTCCGTAGCGCTCGAAACTCCACTTGACGAACGGCTTCGTGACTTAAACCTAATTTTTTACCAGTTTCCGATAAACTATGCTCTCCATCTCCATCTAATCCGTAGCGAAGCTGTAGTACCCTCCTCTCTCGCTGGGTCAGTGCATCGAGCAGATCGTGAATGTGCTCTTTAAGAGTCTCGCCAATGACGATCCGTTCGGGAGAGTAACTAGGATCGTCCTCCAGGACATCGCTTAAAGAGATTTCGTCGTCGCCCCCCTTGCGCGGCATATCCAGGCTAATCGTCTCCTGGCTTGTTGAGAGCAATGCGATGACCTGCTGCACACTCACCTCCATCTGGCCGGCCAGGGCTTCGAGGGTTGGTTCGGCCTCTGTGCCCTCTTGCTCCATGCGGCGGCGTACGCGGCTCAGGCGCTTGATCTCCTCTACTTTATAGAGAGGAACGCGGATCATGTGAGCCTGTTCTATCAAAGCGCGTGTGACGTATTGGCGAATCCACCAGGTGGCGTAGGTGCTGAAGCGGTAGCCCTTGCGATAGTCGAACTTCTCGACCGCATGCATCAGCCCAATATTTCCTTCCTGGACGAGATCCATCAGATCAACGCCAAAGCCCTTATATTTCCGGGCAATGTGCAAGACCAGGCGCAGGTTGCCCTCGATCAGGACACGTTTGGCCTCGTCCGCCTCGTGCGTTGCTTCGCGTGCCGCCTCCAGCTCCTTCTTCTCCCTGGGTATGCGCTGTAGACCGCGCTGCTTCTTACCAGCAGCAGCCCTGGCTCTCTCAATGCGCTCGCCGAGCTGTCTAACTTCGTCGGTAGTGAGAAGGTCTACTTGCCCAATCTCATAGCGATAAAACCGGCTGGAGTCGTTAAGACTCAAGGCCTCCGGATCGGCCTGGATGCGGACGCCCTCTTGCGGTGCGTCCGTTACCATCATCTGTTTCATCTAGATCTCCTCCAACAAATATTGGGTGCTTTCTGGCTTTTTCTGTGCTCTATCGGCCTCTGTTGACATGAGTATACGTGGGTGAGCTTTCTGCCATCTCCCACGTATCTTCCTAACAGATGATGTGTTGCGGCTTCGTCGTTCTTAATGACTCATCCCGACTGTTTGAAAAATGAGGAACATAATGTTTTTGGGGGGGGGTTTTTTTGTTGGTGGGGGGAAAA
>CAXTXB010000509.1:1300-4534 GCA_964247965.1 uncultured Dictyobacter sp.
CTCTTTTTTCAGTCTCATGCCGAAAAAAGAGCCGGCAAAACAGTATGTTCCTCATTTTTCAAACAGTCGGGATGAGTCATTAGGGTAGAGAAGGTGCGCCTTTCGAATAATGGGCGGAGCGAATTCGCAGGGCGCAGGAAGGCGGAGACGATGGGAAGCGAACGCAGTGAAATAGGGGTGGAATTAGGGGCAAAAATTGTCTTTTTTGGGTTAGAAGAAAAATTTGTGTACGGGGTTGTGCTATGTCTGTATTTGTCTTATACCAATCTTATCTATGAACCTTCGACGGAGGAGCCAGAAAAGACTGTTAGGGTTTTCCTCTTCTGCACAAGTGGAGTCTCGTGCCAGATGACTACGAGGCTATTTATCAGCAGACGTTGCGTGAAATACAGCAGCCAGATTTTGTAGCGAGATGGAACCTCATCAAGGCCTGGGGCGAGAGTTCAGTAGAGGAAGAGCATAAGGTACTCGTACTAGAGTAGCGTTCTTGAGTTCTTTCTGCTAATCATTAGATAGAGATATGCTGATAAGAAGAAGGAAGGGCTGGCATAGCCTCGCTCTTCTCAAATTTTGATTGAACAACGTAAGGGAGAAGGAAGCAGAAACAACATCCTTCTCCAGGCTTTCCAGCGCTCTCGACCCAGATCTTTCCCCCCATCTTCTCTATAAGCTGCTTGCTCGTATATAAGCCGATGCCGCTACCACAGACTGACCCTGAGAGATCGCGCTCAAGACGGACAAACTGCTGAAAAATGTGGGTTTGTTCAGAAGGCGGAATGCCGGGGCCGCGATCCTGGATGCTGATACAAATCTGCCCGGAAGTAGTGTCCTCAACCGCAGCTTCCTGCGCGCGCACAATGACGGGTGATCCAGTGGGCGAATACTTGAAGGCATTAGAAAGCAGATTGCGTATCACCTGGCGTAGATATTGACGATCAGCGTGCACCTTCACCCGCTCGTCGATTTCAATACGCGTTGGATGGTCTCGAACAAGCTGAGGGGCCAGGTGATCCATCGCCTCACGCACAACCTGGGCCACCAAAACCGGCTCAAGCTGGACGGAGCGCGTCTCTGCATTCGAGCGCATAGTTTCCAGGATAGCATTCACGGACAGCACAAGTTCGTTAGACCCCTCTCTTGCGTAGCGAAGAAACAGAGCACGTGTATCGTCATCCAGAAACTCGTTGTGCTCTTCAAGCAAGTCGAGATATCCACTGACAGATGTCAATGAAGTGCGCAATTCGTGCGTTACATTGGCAACAAGTTGATCTTTAGCCTGCTGCGTCTCCTGGAGCTTCTCGTAGGCCGCTACCACTTGCTGACGGTCCATGTCTATGCGCTCCACAGCGACTCGCTGCGAACAGATGAGCAGCCCGACCAAGACGAAAGCCAGCGCCTCTATAAAGAGGGAGAAGATAGTCGGCAGCGCTAAAAAAACGCTGCCAGTTTTAAAGCTATCGACGGCCCATTGCACAATCAGCATCCCAACAACACAGAGTAGCAGGCCGCGCTTCCTGAAAAGCCATGCACTGAGTGCCAACGGGATACACAGAACTGCGGGATTACATGTAGATACTGAAAGCAGCAGAAAGATAAGCGTACTTACTACTGCCAACCCCAACCTTATCTTAAAAGATAAGGTTAGTAAAAAGGATGGCAGCATATTCAGTCGGCTCATGCCACCGCCTCCCTTTGATGAATAAGGGCCATCGCGTCCGCTGAGGAGACGAAAGTACGTCCTCCTTTACCCTCGATCATAAGCAGGAGTCTTTGAAGACGATCAGTATCTTCATAACGCGTCCATGTTGGAGAGTGGGCGGACCAGGGTACACTGCCTGTTCGGCTGGGCACCTGGGCGAGCGCGACAGGGGGAATGAAGCGCGTAAATTTTCCACGCTTGTCGGCGTAGAGCGGACCCAGAATAAAGCCATCGCAGCCTGCGCGGATTCCCTCCTCCACAATCCGTTCGACCTCGTAGTCAGAAATGTGGGGTAAGAGTGGTCGGATGGAGATAAACACGGGCATATCAATACCCTTAAGGTTCGCAATCGTCTGTATACGCTCGGCCGGCGAGGGAGTATGGGGCTCCACGACCGAAGCAGATTCCCAGCAACTGAGCGAGATCAGAGCACTTAATGTTGTGCCCAGCGTATCCATATGGCGACAAATAGCATCGAGCGAATCAAGCGTCTCCCCCTCAAGCAGGGCTTTTGTGCTAAAATTGACGTTTTTGCCCATCATCGCCAGGCGCTGCAGCATCGCGATCCCGCGCTTGGGTCGAGAAAATGGATCACCGTCATAACCAAATTGGATCGTCTCAAAGGGGATAGGTGTCTCACACGCAAATTGTTCAAAGCGAGAGAGAACATCTTCAGCCGCAACACGGGAAAGCCCCACTTCCCCTCCTCTAGTGTAGCAATAGCGGCAGCCAAACTGGCATGGCTCGCCAACAGGAACAAGTACACGGTTTTTTTCCACACGAAAGAGGATCGATCTTTTCATAACAGGGCTTCCTTCCTGGTTTCTATAATTAATGGTTTGTGCTTCCTTGCATCCAGATAAGTGGCTAATAAATATTGCACTGTGTGCTACAATCAATTTCCGAATGCATTTCTGCGTGAGATAACAAATGAGGCAACTTTCACCAAAGATTTCGCATGCTCTTCATCAACCAATCCCCTCATGTTGTCTCTACAGAAAGTATACCAGAACAAAAGTTAAAAGCAAACACATTTTTCACAAAAATGTAAATTTGTAGCATTTGTTTTGCATTTGTCCAATTTTCTGCATTTGCGCTTTGCCCGATAAAAATAAGAGGCTGTGCAAAAATGTTATAAAATTAACTGTCTGTATACGTACCGTCCATTTTTTACACAAAGTTTTTTCTGGTCGGGCATGCAACCTATGTATGTGTGACTCAACTCTACAGAAAGCTGCACTGGTCCTCTGTGATCTGATTAGGCCGTTGTTCAGGATCAATAAAACTTGCTGATACTGCCCTGCCTTCTTTCGACCCGCTCCCTCCACGTAGCGACATCCCTCGCGGTTGTCGTGCTTGCTGGCCTCACTACTCGCCTGCCACGACAACTGCACGAGACATCAACTCCAAGGTATTCACATAGAATTGCTCGAAAAGGGAAGCTGGGTGGATTTCGAGGCGAGCTGAGCGGCGATTGGAGGGTACGGACGCGATACAGGCGGGAATAGCATGACTGATGATAGCCTTCCAATCTG
>CAXTXB010000510.1:0-4529 GCA_964247965.1 uncultured Dictyobacter sp.
GTATTCTCTAAATATAATTTGTAACAACTGTTTCGTTAAAGCGAGGTAACAGGCGCGGCAGGTGGTATTTTTACGTAACGTTGTTTACATCGCTCCGTTCTTTCTAAACTCTTACCAAAGGAGCAGATATTTTGATGAAGACGTTCCGGCATTATCCTCATGTTTTTTCTCTTTTACTATTGCTTACCCTCTTGCTAGCTGCCTGTGGGAGTACTAACAGTAACGGTACAGGAAGCACAAGTAGTAATGCTCCAGTGACTGTCCATCTAGGCTACTTCCCGAACATCACCCATGCGATAGCATTAGTTGGGGTTGCACGCGGTACTTTTCAGCAGGCGCTCGGCTCGGACAAGCTTGATGCATCCAAGACTTTTAACGCTGGGCCAGCACTGATCGAGGCACTCTTAGCAGGAGATATTGATATTGGGTATGTGGGTCCAAATCCTGCTATTAATGGCTATGTGAAAAGTCATGGTGAGGCGCTGCGTATTATAGCTGGGGCGTCCAGCGGTGGAGCGCTCTTTATCGTGCGTCCCGGTGCGAATATTCGAAGCCCACAAGATTTGAATGGGAAGAAATTGGCAACCCCACAAAAAGGGGGCACACAGGATATCTCGCTCCGCCATTATCTCCAGGAGCATGGGCTGAAGTCGAGTGATCAAGGTGGCAATGTAGAGATCATACCGACCGATAATCCGAACATTATTACAGAATTCAAGACGGGGCAGATAGATGGAGCCTGGGTACCCGAGCCGTGGGCCTCACGACTTATCCTCGAAAGTCAGGGGAAGATATTCGTTGACGAGCGCACACTATGGCCTGGCAATAAGTTTGTGACAACTAACCTGATTGTGCGCAAAGATTTTCTCGATCAACATCCAGACATAGTGAAAAAATTTCTGCAAGCTCATGTGGAGACAGCCCAATACATCAATAGCAATACTCAGGATGCTCAAAAGATTGTAAACGACCAACTGAAGAAACTGACGGGCAAACCGCTGGCCACCAAAGTCATCGCACAAGCATTTAAGAACCTGGATATCACCTATGACCCATTAGCATCTACGCTATTCAAGTCGGCGGATGATGCTTATGCGCTTGGATTTCTGGGAAGCAGCAAACCCGATCTGAAAGGTATTCTGTACCTCGATCCACTCAACTCGGTTCTTGCCAGTAAGGGATTAGCAAAAGTCGCGGCAGCTTGAGGAGAAATAAACATTTATGGTACAACAGGTACGTTCGTTACAACGAGAGAAGCAGGGTGGAGGAGATCATTTATCTCCTCCCGAAGGTGGAACATCACTGCGTATTGCCGGAGTTAGTAAGACATTTAGTAGCAATGGGCGGGTAGTGCAAGCATTACGTCCGGTAGATCTTGAGGTTAAGGGTGGAGAATTTGTGTGTTTCCTTGGCCCTAGCGGCTGTGGCAAATCGACACTGCTCAGCATCATAGCAGGGCTAGAGAATGCAACAACTGGGCAGGTCTTTGCTAACGAGAAGGCGGTCACAGGGCCAGGGACAGACCGTATATTGCTGTTTCAAGAAGCTGCGCTCTTCCCCTGGCTAGATGTACAGCAAAATGTGGAGTTTGGCCTGCGTCAGGCAGGTATTCCGGCAAAGCAACGCGCAAAGAGCGCTCAGCGTTTTATAGAAGCTGTGCATCTCAAAGGCTTCGAACATAGCTATATCCATCAGCTCTCAGGTGGCATGCGTCAACGTACAGCCATTGCTCGTGCGCTTGCCATTGATCCAGAAGTCCTTCTTATGGATGAACCCTTCGGAGCTCTAGATGCTTTTACACGAGATCGCTTACACATCGAGCTTGAGGCAATCTGGTCGGCAACGCGCAAAACCATTCTCTTCGTCACACACAATGTGCGCGAGGCAGTTGCACTGGGCGATCGCGTGGTTGTCTTTGCCCCTCGCCCTGGGCGCATTGTACGTGAATTTCGGATTGATCTGCCACGCCCCCGCAGCTTAGAGGACCACGAACTCGTAGATACGTCCGCCGAAATTCTTCAGGTACTGCGCGACGAGATGGAGGCTAGCGAGCAGGAAGAGGAACATGGCACGATCAATTAGCGTCTTACGCGAACCAGAACAAAGCACGAAACAGCATCCACAAAAGACACAGCAGTGGTTGACGAAAATAATCCGACAAGTATTGTTCTATGCGCTGCTTATACTAATCTGGCAAGGGCTGTCGGCGAGCCATATCTGGAAAGATTATCTCTTCGCAGGACCAGCAGATGTGTGGGATCGAGTGCTTAGCGGGTTTCGCGATGGCTCGTTTGAGACTGCGATTCTGACTAGCCTGCGCCGGCTTGCCATTGGCTATGGTATCTCAGTCGTCTTAGGGGTTATGCTTGGCCTACTTATTAGCAGCAATCGTTATGTAGAAGAGACGCTTGGCTCACTTATTCTAGGTCTACAGGCGCTGCCAAGTGTATGCTGGATTCCGCTGTCGCTGTTGTGGTTTGGATTGCACGAGCAGGCCATGATTTTTGTGGTCATTATGGGGGCACTCTTTTCTATTACATTGGGTGTTGATGCTGGCGTAAAGAATACTCCGCCAGTTTATATTAAAGCCGCCCGTAATATGGGATCACATGGACTTGCATTATCCACGCAGGTCATTCTACCGGCAGCTTTACCCTCTATTCTTACTGGCCTTAAGCAAGGATGGACCTTTGCCTGGCGATCGCTCATGGCGGCAGAACTACTCTACATCACAGTTAGCCTGGGAGGTCTACTCGAAAACGGACGTGACCTCAATGATATCGCGCAGATGTTCGCGGTTATGCTCATCATCATTATATTAGGAGTTGCCATCGATAGCCTGGTGTTTGGGCCATTAGAGCGTGTCGTACGTACCCGTTGGGGGCTTACTAGTAGATAAATTATAGTTATCTCCTGCAGTTCACTCTGCTGTGTGCTGTGTGTTTGTATTCATGCTTCAGCGGGGAAGAGCAGGTCATAAAAGGCTCGCGCTGCACGAGATAGTTGTTTATCAGTACGTTGGATGAAGCTAAGCTGCGCGGTAAGGTTAAGATCGGTAAGAGCAATCTTCACCAGATCACCAGCAGCTAGTTCACGCTGCACCGAGAGAAACGAGACAATAGCCGCTCCAACACCGCTTATCACCATTTGCTTAATGGCCTCATTATCCGTCAACGTGAGTAAGGGATGAATACGCACGTCATGACGCAAGAGTTCTTGTTCGATCACTTCCCGAATGCCGCTGCCTTGCTCACGCAGTAGCAATTCTCCAGAACCAAGTTCTTCTGGTTTTAACGCATCAACCTTACACCATGGATGTTCAGGAGACACTACAAGCACCAGGCTATCTTGCGCAAAAAAGCGGGCGTCAAGCACAGACAGAAGGTTTGAAGTATCACCTTCCACCAGGCCAAAGTCTAGAGTCCAATCCAGGGTGCCTTCGATGATTTCACGGGAATTAAGAATAGTAATGTTAAGTGACACCTGTGGATAACGAGTACGAAAGCGGGCAACGATGGGTGGCAGCAGATAGACACCAGCAGTTGTGTTAGCAGCAATAGTTACCTCACCTAAATCAACATCACGCAGAGAGGCCAGAGTATCTTCCACCTCTCGCTCAAGTGCAAAGATCTGGCGGGCATATTTTTGTAGCACACGACCAGCATGCGTCAACACGATGCGCCGCCCCTGCCGCTCAACCAGCTCGATCTGAGTTTCATGCTCCAAGCTTTGGATAGTCTTCGTTACTGCCGGCTGGGTTAGATTCAGTTCCTCCGAAGCATGGGTAATATGTTCCAGGTCGGCAACCTTTAAAAAGACACGCAAATTCTGTAAGTTCATCCAACTCCACCTCTTAAAAGATAATGCTTTCCGCTTTTTTTGGCTTCCAACCTCTGCATAATACCAGAAACAGCACCTATTCTCATAGAACATTTAAGCTCAAAAATCTAGCTAGAGACAATAGTAACAGAGTGAAACTTTTCCATGGAAAAAGACGTAGGAACCAGTAGATATTTCAGAAGAAATAGAGAAAGGAAATGTCATGACGACCTGGAACCAGCATAATTTACACAAACATATGGCTGTTTTTTCTTCCGATAATGGCGACCTGGGACATGTGGAAGAGGTATATGAAGATTCTTTCTTGATCCGCAAAGGGCTCATTTTTGCTAAGGATCGTTACATTCCTTATAGCGCAATTGCACAAGTCGAGGGCGAAAAAGTGCATTTAAACTTAAGTGCAGATGAAGCCAAAGAAAAGGAATGGGAAAAACGGCCCGACTACGAAAATCATCTTGGAGATCCCACTCAATTGCTCTATGACCGTGGCCACGGCATCCACGATCCATTTGATGAAACCAATCCAGACAAAGCATAGTATCTCTTCTCTACCTACCCTGACAACTACTAGCGTCCAAGAGTTAGGAATTATAAAGGTTTTCAACGATGGATAGGTAGAGGTTTTTCATCTGTATTTTATAAAATAAGTATAGTAAGGCGATAAAGTAGACTACGAAGTTCAGCTATGA
>CAXTXB010000511.1:0-4529 GCA_964247965.1 uncultured Dictyobacter sp.
AAAGTAGAGAGGGTGAGGGTGTCTCTCACTCTTATCGGGACGCTTCAGGGGCTGCCAGGCGTGAGCAGAGCTATCAGCAGCATACTATAGGCTGGCGCTCGCTCTTTGACTGGTTCCAGGTGGCGACGTTTTCTCCCGATTGGGTGGCGATGCCGTGGTCGAGACCAGCGGCGGGTTATGTGCTCGCCATCCTGGGCCAGTTCGCGGTTGCGATGCTCGTTGCTCCACTTAGCCATGTGTTCCTCACGCTACGCTTTTGTGAATCGCTTATGTTGCTGGTAGTCTTCCTGGTAGCCTGGGGCTGGGGTGCAGGCCCGGCTCTTATTGCGACCTGCGCGGGTGCCATTGGTCTGCTTATTCTCTGGCTTCCCTCCCCCACGTCGCCGCCGATTTCTCAGCTAGAGCATGTCTTGCGCTTCCTTTTCTATACGGGGGCGGGGCTAACGATTGGCATTTTGACTGGTCATATCCAGCGAGCTCGCTATACGGTGCAGGCATTTGGGCAGCGCCTGGAAGAGATTATCGATGCGCTCCCCGACCCATTGATATTTTACGATGCGCAGGGCAAGGTTGTTCATTATAATAGGGTTGCGCGCGACAATGATTCGGCTGATATGCAGGCCCTGACGATGGCAGAGATGCCTGAGGCGTTGGATATACGTGATGCGCAGGGCAAGCGACTGACGATAAATGAGCTGCCGCTCACCCGTGCTTTGCGCGACGAGCCGGTTATTGGTATGGAGATGCACTACCGACCGCTTCATACTATGCCTGAGCGTACTATTTTGGTGAATGTGATCCCTTTGCGCGCACAGAATAACAATTCGATCATTGGAGCTGTGACGACCAGCCACGATCTGTCGGCGTTGCGCGCGGCAGAGGACACGGCAACGAAACGCGCCCAGCAGTTCGAGACGGTCTTCGACGCTATCACTGATGGAGTCTTTATTCTTGCTGAGCGAGAAAACACTCATCGTTTAAATCGCGCAGCCTGGGATCTGCTTGGCATTCCAGAGGGTAAGCAAAGGGAGACCCTGACGAGCCCTCCTTTTTACTTAATAGATGAGCAGGGCAACCCGCTGCCACAGGCACAATGGCCGGAGGCACGTCTCCAACACGGTGAGCGTTTGCAAGGCGACCACGCGGTTGATGTGCTTATGCGCAGGTTTGACGGCGAGGTGCGCTTTCTATCGGTAACCGGCGGTCCTCTCTATTTCGCGGATGGTTCAGTTCGTGGAGTGGTGATGGTCTGCCGCGATGTGACCGAGCGCCGCGTACTTGAGCGCCAGTTGACGGAGCAGGCTAGCCAGCTTGAAGCGATGCTTGAGGCAGTTCCTGACGCTCTTTTTCAGTTCAACCAGGATGGCGAGACGATTCGCATGAACAGGGCGGCGCGTACACTACTGATGATTGAAGACCAGCAGGAGGCTTCATGGCTAGGTATCAATTTGGGAACTCATTTGCAAGTTCGCGACGTAAACGGGTCGGCGTTGCCTCTTGAGCAGTTGCCGAGTTCTCGCATTCTACGGGGTGAGGTGCTGCAGGGGGCAAATGCGGTAGAGATAATCTTGCGTGCGTTTGATGGGCGCGATCTCTTTATTAACATGACTGGTGGCCCGGTCTACGATGCTGAGCAAAAAGTGATGGGTGGGGTGACCATTGCACGCGATGTGACTGAGCTCCGTAGGGTTGAGCAGCGTATCCATGCCTCTGAGCGCGAGGCGGCGGAGCGGAGTCGATTGCTGGAGGCTACGTTTAATGCGATGACCGATGGAGTGGTGGTTTATGATGTGATGGGGCACATGTTACGCATCAATGCTGCCTATGGCAAACTTATCGCTCTGGACAAAGCTCCCCAACATACACATGCAGCTCCTGCGGAACGTGCGGCGATGCTGGATGTGCGTGATGAGTATGGTCATCCTCTCAGCCAGGGGCAGCAGCCGGTAGAGCGTATGCTGGCTGGCGAGGTATTTACTGCGAATCAGGCGACCGACATTCAGATACATGCGCTGGATGGTCGTGAGGTACAGCTTAATATTACAGGCACGCCTATGTATGACCAGAATCATGTTTTGACAGGTGGAGTGCTGATTTACCGCGATGTGACCGAGCGCCGGGAGCTTGAGCGGCGCACTCAGGAGGCTCTGGAAGCTCTCTTGACCATGGCGGAGGATCTGGTTCATTTGCCCGAACAGGCGGAACTGCAGGACGGGACGACAAAGGTCTCTAATGGTGTGAGCAGGCCTCTCGCTGAGCTTATTCGACGCGTGCTGGGCTGCGAGCGCGTGACTGTGACTGCTGTAGATCAGACAACACATGCGCTGCATTCGCTGGCGGCGGTCGGGCTCTCTCCCGAACAAGAACAGCTCTGGTATGAACGGCAGTCGGGCTTCCATCTATCCGAACTACTGGAAAGCACTCAGTTCTCTCAGATCCACAGCATGGATGATTCAGTAGTAGTAGATTTCACCCAGTTCTCCGATCTTCCCAATCCCTTTGACATTCAGAAGATGATCCTTACACCCATGAAAATCGGCGCGCGCCTGATTGGCATACTGGTCCTGGATTATGGCCATAATGATCATGTTTATACGCAGGCAGAACTCAGCCTGACGAAGGCCGTCGCCGATCTCTCGGCCCTGGTCATCGAGCGCGAACGCCTGCAGCGTGAGCAGGCCGCGGCCCAGGCAAGCGTGCTGGCCTTGCACGAAACGAATCGGATGATGGACGAGTTTATTGGTATCGCCGGGCACGAGCTGCGCACACCCCTCACCACGGTCAAGGCTAGCGTCCAGCTCGCCAATCGCCAGCTCGCTCGCCTGCTTTCGCAGCAGGATGCTCTGCCCGCAGTGGTAGAGAAGCAAATTTCAGTCGTCAAAGGACACCTGGACCGCACAGAGCGCCAGATCGGCATGCAAAACCGTCTGGTGAGCGATCTGCTGGATGTCTCGCGCATCCACGCCGACCGCCTGGAACTCCATCCCGAGCTCTGCAACCTGGTCACCCTGGTCCGCGAGGTCGTCGAGGATCAACACTATATCACGCCGCAGCGCACGCTCGAACTTTCGCTCAACACGCCCGAGGAGGTCCTCGTCCTCGCCGACGCCGATCGCATCCGCCAGGTGATAAGCAACTATCTCTCCAACGCCCTGAAATATTCGGAGGCCAGCAAGCCCGTCCAGATCAGCCTGGACCTGCTCGACACCCAGGTCCGCGTCTCCGTCCACGACGAAGGACCCGGACTGACACTCGAACAGCAGCAGCGCATTTGGGAGCGCTTCTATCGCGCCCCTGGCATCGAGGTCCGCACCGGCTCCGGCGTAGGCCTCGGCCTGGGACTGCACATCTGCCGCACCATCATCGAGCGCCACGACGGCCACCTCGGCGTCCACAGCGATCCCCCCCACGGCTCCACCTTCTGGTTCACCCTCCCCTTAGCCGAACACAAGCCTATCTAAATTACACATCATCGTCTGTAGAAAATAAAAATTTTTCTGAGGCTTCTGGCGCGGCGGCCGGTCTGCTGGCTCCGGGAAGTGTGTTGACTGGTCCGGCGGCGGGGCGTGATCTTTTTCTGGCTAGCTGGTCAATTACTGCCGGTATGATTGGGGAGATCGAGGAGGCGAGTGGTATCCAGGTTGAATATCAGCAGACGGGCGCTTTGCATACGATTACGAGTGCGGATGAAGAGGCTAGGGACTGTATACCCACGAAGTAATACCCTTCATCCAAATATTTGACAGACATATATAGACATGCTACGATCCACCAAGGACAAACAAGAAGAGAATGCGCATGTAATTAGAAGGTTGCTTACTCTTGCCATTTTCCTCAAAGGTGCTCTTATGCAATTCCGCGTGCTTGTACAGTATCACAGCGGAACATTTTGTTATTTATTTACAGTACAAAGAAAGATCAATGAGGACATCCTCTTATGGCCTGGGAAATCGATCCTTTTCATAGTTCAATTGAATTTTCTGTTGCTCACTTGATGATTAATGCAATCAGGGGGCATTTCTCTGAATGGAGCGGCACGATTCATTTTGACTCAAAGCGGCCAGACGACTCCTGGGTGAAGGCACAGGTCAAAACCGCTAGTGTGCAGACGGGCGTTGCGCAACGAGATGCCCATTTGCGCTCCGCCGCTTTCTTTGAAGTTGTTACCTACCCCACGATGACCTTCGAGAGTACCCACATAAGGCTCACAGACAGAAATCGCGGAATTGTGACTGGCAATCTCTGCCTGCATGGAGTGACACGACCGGTATCTTTCAATGTAGAGTACACTGGTATCAATCGAGATTCACTTACCGACGCCTGGCATGTTGGCTTGCTGGCAACTGCAACGATCGATCGTCGTGACTTTGGTATGACGTTCGATCAAATTAATGCAGGAGTGATTCTGGTTGGTTACAAGGTGAATATTGAAATACATGCAGAAGCATCGCTCATATAATAAAGGATAATATTTTTTATTTTCATGCATTTTGCTTTTCCTGCCCACTATTAAGGCATTGCCTTAATAG
>CAXTXB010000512.1:0-2239 GCA_964247965.1 uncultured Dictyobacter sp.
GCGCGTCGTATTCCAGCAATTATGGCGGTGGGCAACGATCTGGCCATGTTCGCCGAGCAAGCCGCGTTAATAGAGTTCTTAGCCCGTACCGAGCGGCCAGAACTACATTCCACGCTGACCCAGAAGCCCGAACAGGCCATGAGCCTGCTGGCCGATGCCGTCGAGGTGTATCTGCCACTGGCCGGTCTATTGGACATCAGCAAAGAGCTCGAACGCCTTGATAAAGAGATCGACCAGGCTCAGCAAGAGATGGCACGTCTACAGGGCAAACTGGCGAATCAGAACTTTGTGTCCAGGGCTAAAGCAGACGTTGTGGAGAAGGAGCGCGAGAAACTAGCCACGCAAGAAGAGCGTGTCAATAAACTGCAAGCACGCCGTAGCGAACTGGCTTCTATAAAATAATAGAATACGTTATAAAGAGTAGGAATGCTCTTGCTTTTCTACTCTTTTAATGTATGTATAAAAGATCAGCATTATAAAGAAAATTTTTGTGAGAAACTATTGCTGCATATGCGATATTGACGAATGTTATAATAAGGTTTATGCTTACGTATAGTGGTACTACATTTTTCTTAAGGAAAAAGGGGAAAAGTGAGTTATTCGTGGTAGACAATAAAAAGAATTTGACATGGCGCGAATTACTTAAGAGCCTAACGAGTGACCCGAAGGAGCAGCAGAGGATAACTGAAGTATTAGGCATCAATGCTATGACTTTAAGGCGTTGGATTAATAATGAGACAAATCCGCGTCCGCAAAATCTACGTTTATTGCTTAATGCCCTTCCACATCATCGGCGGCAGCTCGTGGCACTTCTTGCCGTGGAATTTCCTACCTTCAAAAGGGAGACGACTACACCTGATGATAGCGAGGCAGGGTTAATCCCTGCTGAATTTTATGCTCGTCTCATGAATAACTACGCGAGTGTCTCCCAGCATCTTCGTGCATCAACTGTAAGTAAGCTTATTTTGCAGCAGATGGTAAAGCAATTCGATCCCGACCTGGATGGTCTCCTGATCCTAATTGCTCAATGTGTTTCTCCAATGTCCGGTCGAAAGGTGCAGAGCCTGCGTCTAACAGAGGGGAGAGGGACGCATCTCTGGAGTACTTATGTTGAACAGCATCCGCAGTTCTTTGGAGCCGAATCCCTCGTTGGCTATGCCGTTTCATCAAGGCATCTAACCGTGCTGGCGAGTCGCAAAGAGTATGTGCAAGCCTTTCCATATGACCAGATCCAGGGCGCAGAAAGTGCGGTTGCCGCACCGATTCTACTAGCCGATCAAACTGTAGGAGGGATTTATCTTGTCAGTATGCAGGCTAATTATTTTTCGCCGCTCTACGTCTCGCTCCTCCAAAAGTATGTCGAATTACTCTGCCTGGCCTTTGAGAAAGACGATTTCTTCCCACTTCCAGAAATTGTGCTTGGCGTAATGCCTTCTGCGGACAGGCAGCTCCCACTCCTCACAACTTTTCAAGCCGGAGTAAAGCAGGAGATGATCCGGGCAGCTAACGAAAGTAAAACTATAACCTGCATTCAGGCTGAGCGGATGGTATGGCAGCAGTTGGAAAAGAAATTGTTGCACTTTATTTCTGAATAGCGTCAAAATAGATAGCCCCTTCAAGAACAAATACGCCTCTATTTGTATTTTCACCCTTTTGCTTTCTCGTAGCTTGATTCGTATAACAAAGAGATAGATTTTTGAAGGAGGATTATGCCATGTTCTGTTCTGCGTGTGGCCAGAGTGTACGTGAAGATGCACATTTTTGTGATCATTGTGGAGCACAATATCAAGAAGAGAGTGAGATAGACCCTGTAGATCCCACAGCTTCTATCGCTCCTTATGAGCAGGTTGAATCTTCATCACCCGTTCGTGCCACTGTTCATCGCCGAAGCGTAAGGGACCCATATAAAGAGCAGATAGCAGAGCTCAGGCTGCGTATTAAACAACTAAAGCTAGAGCTTAAGCAGATAGCGACTGATATGGCCAACACCCGAGCACAATATAACCAGACCTCTGCCTTTATTCCACGTGGCATCGTACATAAGGGATACAAGCTTTTCGAAGATGCCCGCCTGCTAGGTCCTCAGCAGCAAAAGCAGCGGCTTCAACAAGAGATCTTGCGTATGGAACAGGAACTGCTGGATCTACAACAGGCCCAGTTGGATTGGAAAGAGCAGCAAGCTTGATACGATGGGTCATCCCAAACTTTTATAACGTTGGGGGGGGGGGGCGTTGTTGTT
>CAXTXB010000512.1:2249-3236 GCA_964247965.1 uncultured Dictyobacter sp.
AATTAACCCGCCCCCAATTGTTTATAAATTTTTGGGATGACCCAGCGTATCAAAAACACACTTAGACGAGAAACTCTTCTTCTTTTGGGTCCACATGTAATTCCTGGCTAATCATGGCCCAACGCTGCTCAAAAGAGCTTCTATACTGGATAGTCCATATCATAAGAGCCGCGTAAGATAAGAGAACTGCAAATGGCAACAAAGGTAGATAGAGACTGCCTGGTAGCACAAAAAATAACCCGACAACGAGTAGCGCAATGAGAAGCTGCCCGATGCCCCAGACCGTATTCATCACCTTGATCATACGCCGATATTCCCGTACATTCCACCAGAAAGTCTTGTACCTTGCTGTCTGCTCAATATTACTATGCATATGAAAGTAGCGATCAATAAAGAAAAAAAATGGTTTAGAAAGCAGAAAAGAGAGTAGACCAACAACCCCCAGGAAGCCAATCGGCAGGGCATAGCGTAATACTGGAGCAATATCTCCATGCAGGTATGAGCCGGCGAGTATGCTAGCAATAATAAATAGTGTACCAACGCCAACAATATCCAGGTAGCGTTGTCTTACAATACTGGCTAGTATATTTCCCAACGGAAAGAGAGCCACAAGCAGAAGGGCCAGTAGAGTTGGTATACGCTCGGCGAGCAATGGGTAGATCATATATGGGCAAACAGCATCAATCACAAACGTTTGTAAAAGGCTACTCGGCACCACACTCGAAAAGTTTAGCCTCTTAAAGGAACGCTGCTCATCGGCCATGCATATCTCCTTCAGAATATACATCTATTTCTGTAGTTTTCTCTATAAATACATCGCGATGAATCTATATCATCGCCTGGCATACACATCTAGATTGCACTTCCATAGTATGCCATATAGCAAGTTGATGAGCAAACGAATATCGGGGAATATCGGACTCCCGTCGCTTCTGTGTTCTCGTGGGATGGGTTGTGGGGCGTTCATTTTGTGGTTTTTTTTTGGGC
>CAXTXB010000512.1:3246-4529 GCA_964247965.1 uncultured Dictyobacter sp.
ATTTCAAAAAAAAAACCACAAAATGAATGCACTACCACCAATAGCACGAGAACACCGTCACACATAACTTTGTACTCAAAATGAGCTTGTAATCGTGTATAGAAACAGTGCTTCTACTGGCGGTAAGTTTCAACACCTGGTCCACCAGACCAAGTGCGTTTTTCCGTTTCTTGTAGCACATGTCATCCATCAAGATAAGGCATTCTGGAGGTATTAAAAAATGGAATATCGTCATTTAGGGCGAGCCGGTGTCAAAGTGAGCGCAATTTCTCTGGGAAGTTGGCTCACCTATGGGAATGCAGTGGAGCAGCAAACTGCTATTGATTGTATACACCGTGCGTACGAATCAGGTGTGAATTTCTTTGATACCGCGAACGCCTACAACCGGGGCGAAGCCGAGAAAGTTGTTGGAAGCGCCTTAAAAGACTATACGCGCGATTCTTACTTCCTGGCTACCAAAGTATTTTTTCCCATGGGTGAGGGTCCCAACGATCATGGACTATCGCGTAAGCATATTACCGAACAGTGCCATGCAAGCCTGAAACGCCTGGGCACAGATTATATTGATCTTTACCAGTGTCATCGTTATGATACAGAGACACCTATAGATGAAGTACTGCGTGCCCTGGACGACCTGGTGCGGCAAGGCAAAGTGCTCTATGTCGGCGTCTCCGAGTGGACCGCCGCGCAGATTACAGACGCCGTCCATACAGCCCATGAGCGTAATTTCGACAAAATCGTTTCTAACCAGCCGATCTACAACATGCTCACCCGCTATATTGAGCAGGAGATTATCCCCTTAAGTGAGCGCGAAGGCATTGGCCAGGTCGTCTTTTCCCCTCTAGCTCAAGGGGTGCTTACCGGCAAATACAAACCGGGCCAGCAGCCCGAGCAGGACTCACGCGCCGGCAACAAAGAGGTCAATAACTTCATGACTCACATGATGAACGATCGGACTCTGGAGGCGGTTCAGAACTTGCAGACACTGGCCAATGAGGGTGGATACAAGCTGAGCCAACTAGCACTGGCCTGGGTGCTGCGACAGAAAAATGTTAGCTCGGCTATTATTGGTGCATCTCGACCCGCCCAGGTTGATGAGAACATCAAGGCCGTTGACATCACCCTGACTGATGAAGATTTGAAACGCATCGACCAGATTCTGGAAGGCGTTGTAAGCTACCAACGCTAAAGCTAGAAACACGCTACGAGTGTTTTTCTTCCCTTCCCATGCCACCACTTAAAGGTGTCAAGTTTACATTACTTTAAATTGTTGCATGCTGTAC
>CAXTXB010000513.1:0-4503 GCA_964247965.1 uncultured Dictyobacter sp.
ACAGATTGGGAATATCATTGATCCCATGATCAATTGCCACACTCAGGATCGTCTGGCCCTCGTAGGCCTGCATCACCTTGCCATCGATGGTGAGCGTAAAGCTGGGATGACCCACATCATTACGTACCATTGGGCTCTGTGGCTCGTGAGCACTTAACGAGAAATTATCTCGGATTGATATAGCCATGTAACACTTTCCCTCTTCCGAGCTTCTAGCTTCGCTTATGGCAAGACGTGCTTAGTTACAAAACGATGAGAACGTACCGGCAACGGCATCCGAATACCAGCAGGGAGTGGCTCTCCATCTACCAGGTTTGTAAAGTGATCAGGCCAGTAACGTTTAGCGGTCTTCAGTGGATTCGGAGCCTGAACACCAAAGCCACACAAGGAGCCGCTGGGGACATACGCAGCGAACTCGTCTAATACATCAAGGTCACCCTTAACACCAAGCTCGCTGACAATTCCTTCCAGAATACCAGTAATTCTCTTCATGCCAAGACGACATGGAACACATTTGCCACACGATTCCTTAGAAAGATAGTGGCTACGCTCCATTGCCCATTCAACCATACAAGTATCAGCAGCCAGTAATTCAATGATTCCAGAGCCGACAATCGCGCCCACCTCTTCCAGTGGATCAAAATCGTAGGGCGTATCCAGGAGCGAGACGGGAAGTGCTCCTCCTTCTGCTCCTCCAACAACCACACCGATGAGCTCAGTTTCAGCACGATTTATACCTGCGGTAGTCAAAATCTCTCGTAGCGGAGTACCGAAGGGAACTTCGATGACCTGAGGCTCACTTGCAAGATCATAGACAGTCAGGATCTTTGTCCCTGCGGTGATCTCAGTGCCAACACTTGTAAAGGCGCTCGCTCCATCACGGATGATCACAGGGACGTTCACCAGCGTTTCGATCGAATTAATTACAGTTGGCTTATCCCACAGTCCAAACTGAGCGGGAAATGGTGGACGCTGCTCAGGCATACCACGACGGCCCTTGATCAGTGCCATCTGTACCGTCTCTTCGCCGCCCATAAAGCCAATATCCGCGCCAAGCACGTTAATTGTACAGCTAAAGTCGGTACCAAGAATATCGCGCCCGACAAGATTTGCCCTTAGAGCCTCTTCCAGTGCCTGTTGGACTGAGGAGATGCCTTCTGTGAAGCCACTACGAGTGAAAAGATACGCCTCCGACGCCCCAACAGCATAGGCGGCAAGTATAATGCCCTCTATAACCTGGTGCGGATTGCTCTCAAGAAGTGAGCACGCGGCCAAAGAACGCGGATCGGCATCGTACGCATTACAAATAACATATTTCTGATCATCTTCATACTGGCGCGCTATACGCCATTTTTCGCCAGTAAGTCGTCCAGCCCCGCCCCGTCCACGCAACTTCGCATCGCTGACTTGCTGGTTCACCTGCTCAGGAGTCTGCTCACGAAGAGCCTTTTCTAAGGCGGCATAGCCTTTAGCGCCACGGTACTCATTGAGTGTACGCACATTGGCATCACGCCGCAATATTCGATAAGAATTCTTTAAATCAGGCATCTGGCTGCCTCACATGATGTATATTTCCCCACACGCCGCGTCTATCTGGTGCTAAGCCTCGCTCGGGTTGATCCTCGCGCGTATGACCTTTCACGGCGGGAGCAGGTTTGAACTTGGGGCTCATAGTGGCAATTCCAAAGATATCACTCAGGTCAACACCACGAGCCTGCACAATACGCTTCGCTGCCTTCAACGGCAGATACCCATAGATGTCCATCACTGCATCTAACAAGCCGGGTAGAGCGCCCGCCTCGCGTGACCAGGTCTCCAGCAGGGCGTCTACTTGACCAAGATCGCTCTCCGGCTCTAGATAGTCCTTTACCGGCATGGCAACGCATGGCGTAACAGGCTTGTTGAAGTAGCTCACGGCATACTCAGAGATACGCGTTTTGTAAAAGCCACCCTTTGGCGTTCCGGTTGCAGGTGCTAGCTTGCGGGGGGTAAACTTCTCCGCCCCTTCACGAATATATGATTTAAACCAGGGGCGCTCTTTCCATTCATCTAACGGCTCGTATTCAATAGTGATCGCACGGGGAGGACATGCTTTTTCACAGAGGAGACAGGACTCACACTTCAAGTTGAACTCTGTTCCCAGGCCATCCTGCGCGATCAGTTGAATGAGGCCTCGGCTACGCGGAGGTAGCTTCGGCTTCTCATAAGGGTAGAGCCGCGTGACCTTCGGCCGAAAGAGGTGGCTAAAGGTCAGGCCCATTCCTTCAAGGATACCACGCATACTCTATACCTCTATTTCCTTCTCACCGCGCACTTTAAGACCCTGCTTCGCGATCTTCTCGCGCAGCTTGAGAATGCCTTCAATCAGTGCCTCTGGTCGAGGGGGACACCCAGGAACGTAGACATCCACCGGGACTATTGTGTCAACGCCCTGTACAGTGTAATAACTATCATAAAATTCACCGCCAGAGTTGGCACATTGACCCATACTGAGGACCCACTTTGGCTCTGGCATCTGCTCCCAGAGAAGACGGAGACGCGGACCCATCTTCACCGAAACGGTGCCTGCTACTATCATTAAGTCTGCCTGCCGTGGGCTGGAACGGAAAACTTCGGAGCCGAAACGGGATAAGTCATAATGAGATTGTGCCGAAGCCATCATCTCAATGGCGCAACATGCCAGGCCATACCCCAAAGGCCAGACAGATTTGGACCGGGCCCAGTTTTGCGCCCATTGCAACATGTCAGCCATGCTGGTAAGCTGCACTGGCAGTTCCTGGTCTCCTGGAACATATTCCTGGGGGCCGCTTGCCATGACTATGGGTATTGGCTTGCGGTGTCCTGAGCCTCTTTCAACTTCTTTTAGTTCGCTGCTCATAAAAAAATTACTCCTAGACAAAGGTTTAGCAGCACCAATTATTCGGTTTATGCGTTTTTAGGATTATAGAGACGAGGACGGTGTATCTACACTTCATCTCGGACGTATTATAACACGTTTCGTCCAGGCGTGCTATAAAGCTTCGCGCTCATCCGAACGCGCTTTTAGAGCCCATTCAACACCCAGCCAACCAGTCGTCCCCCTTGTCAGACAACTCCAGGCTTTGGTACACTGTCAGTCATTGATTGACCTACAGAATAATTCATTAAGCTATTTTACTTCGAGTACATTTTTTTAGTTGCTGCACACATTTGCGCTTAGCGCAAATGTGTGCAGCAACTAAAAAAATGTACTCGGAGTAAAAAGAAACGCATGCCGAATGCGTGCGCATAAGCGAGAAAGGCTGTTTATTTAATGGGAAATTACACAATTACTGTTTTGCCAGGTGATGGCATAGGCCCGGAGGTTACTCAGCAAGCGATAAACGTTCTACAAGCTGTGGCAGAACGTTATCGGCATACCTTCACTTTTCATACGCGGCTGGTGGGCATGGCTGCAATCGAGGCAGAGGGTGACGCAATCTCAGATGCAACCCTCACACTCTGTCAGCAGAGCGATGCTATTTTGTTTGGCGCAGTGGGCGGATTGCCGAGCTATGATACAGCGAAGGCCAAAGTGAAGCCGGAGCAGGCGCTGTTTAAGCTGCGCAAGGGTCTCCAATTCTTTGCTAATCTCCGGCCGGTTAAACCTCTGCAGGATCTTTTTGCTGCCTCAAGCCTCAAACCTGAGATCCTGGTTGGCACGGATCTGCTGGTTGTGCGCGAATTAACCGGAGGGCTCTATTACGGCCACCTCGAACCTCCCGTTCCAGGCAAGCCTAGCGAGATTCGTACTACCACCCAGGGAGAGGAGGCCATCGATACCCTCCTTTACACTGAAGCAGAGATCGAACGCATTGTACGCGTAGCTTTTGAGGCTGCACTCGATCGCCGTAAAAAAGTTACTTCAGTTGATAAGGCAAATGTGCTTAGTTCTTCAGTGCTCTGGCGTCGTGTTGCAGAACGCGTGGCCGCAGATTATCCCGATGTTACATTTGAACACCTGCTCGTTGATGCCTGTGCAATGCACCTTATTCGCAGGCCAACCAGTTTCGATGTGATCGTGACTGAGAACCTTTTTGGCGACATTCTTACCGACGAAGCATCGATGCTCGCTGGCTCTATGGGCATGCTCCCCTCTGCCAGCCTGGGAGCACGCCAGACTGCTCACGGTCGTCTTGGACTCTACGAGCCTATTCATGGCTCTGCGCCAGATATCGCGGGTCAGGGAAAGGCAAATCCTATCGCTGCAATTCTTTCAGCTTCCATGCTGCTGCACTACTCTTTAGGCTTAAAGCAGGAGGCGGAGGCCGTTGAAGAGGCGATTGCTCGGACAATTCAAGCAGGATATCGTACAGAGGATTTGCGTGAGGAAGGGAAAAAGGTTGTTAGTACCACAGAAATGGGAGAGCAGATCGTGCAACAGCTTCGTTCTCTGATTTCAATGCCTTAAAGCAATAAAAATAACAATAGGTCATCCCGAGTTTTTGAAAAATGAGAAACATAGTATTTTTACCCGCTCTTTTA
>CAXTXB010000514.1:0-4503 GCA_964247965.1 uncultured Dictyobacter sp.
GTCCACTGTGTCCGGTCCCCCCCCAAACCCACCGTCCCCTCTCTGGTTTGGTCCTGCTGTTGGCGTAAAGGCGGTCGTGTTTTGGATTACTGGAATCGCAGCCCAGACGCTCGGCGTCAAGAGGAGGGCCAGGATGCCTGCACTCAAGATCGCTGTGAGAACATGAGGACGCAACACCGAGAGACGGAGTTGTGGGGCAAGGCGAATGCAGATGAGTGCTATCACGGCAATAGCACACAGCACACTAATACATGGAATGAGCCACTGTCCCCACGTAGGATACCTGCTGAGCAGGTAGATTTGTTCGGCTGCCGTAAGGACAATTGCCAGAGGCAGCAGCCACCCTCGCCAGCCGGTTTGCTGGAAATCTTGCCACATCACGACCAGGCCAATGCCAAAGAGGGCGCAGATAGCAGGTGCCATCTCCGTCGTATAATATGGTTGGAAAAAGCCTGCTACACTAAAGAAGATGCCCATGGTGAGCAACCATGTTCCCCAGAAGATCAAGGATTGCTGTTGTCGATCATTTTGCACCCGAAAACGTCGTTGCCAGGCAAGTGCGAGCAGACTCAGCAGTGCGAACGGCAGAAGCCAGGCAATTTGTCCACCGAGTTGCTGACTAAAAAGTCGAAATGGACTTGGAGTGCCATTTCCAAAGTTTCCCCCGTTCCTGCCTTGTGGCTGTGCGGTCTGCCCCGTTTGTGCATTTCCGCCAGTTCTCGTTGGTGATGAAGTGCCACCAGTGCCTTGTGGCTGTGCGGCCTGCCCCGTTTGTGCATTTCCGCCAGTTCTCGTTGGTGATGAAGTGCCACCAGTTCCAGTATGGGTTGTGCTACCTGTCGTTCCTCCACTCCCACTACGAGTGGTTGTTGGTCTGGTAGCAGCGCTGAATCCTCCGCGTCCTGGTCCAGATCGACCAAGAAGACGCTCGATGCCGTTGTAGCCCAGGGCAAGACTCAACTCAGAATTATCCTGCGTGGAGCCGACATAAGGCCGTTGTGAGGCCGGAGTAAGATCAACTGCGGCGATCCAGGAGAAGGAGACGACCAGTAACACAAGGGTCGCAAGAGCAAGATGAACAACACGTGTCCCTATACTTTTGGGAGCTGCAAGGAGGTAGAGAAGCCCAAAGGCAGGTACGACCAGGTAAGCCTCAAGCATTTTGATATTGAAGCCGAGACCAACCATCACGGCACTTAGAAGCAGCCAACGCAGCCGTCCAGTCTCTGCAGCACGCATGACCGCCCATGCTCCCAGCAGTAAGGCAAGTGCTAATGTAGTATCAATGGTATGATAACGAGCCGTCACCACACTAATCGGGCTGACCGCCAACGCAAGTGCTGAAAGCAGACCTGCAACTGCTCCAAAGTGGCGCCGCACCAGAAAGAAGAGGACAAGGACCGATAGTACGCCCGCCAGTGCTTGTGGCAAGAAGATACTGAAAGGGGTGAAGCCAAAAATTTTGGCACTGACTACCTCTAACCAGAAGCCTAGTGGTGGTTTATCAACGGTGACGAAGC
Organism: uncultured Dictyobacter sp.; assembly: GCA_964247965.1. Lineage (GTDB taxonomy): Bacteria > Chloroflexota > Ktedonobacteria > Ktedonobacterales > Ktedonobacteraceae > Dictyobacter. The sequence continues at coordinate 1,521 of CAXTXB010000514.1, forward strand.
CTCCTGGATCATAGGAAGCGAAGAAGAAATTATGCCAGCTATCCAGCATACTTCTTACCCCTGATGCATAGAAGTAAGTGCCGAAACCATTCTGCCCCAACTGAAAAAAATTCATAAAGATGGAGAGCAGCATGATAGCCCCTAACGCCAACCGTTGCCAGAGCAGGGATCGCTTCGAGGATGTATCTGCCACAAAAGAGTCATTTTTATGCTGAATGATATTTACTACTGTATTTGCCATATCTCTATCATCCTCACGTTCTTACGTTTTTTTACATACTAGAGGGCATTCCCTACCTTACGTTACACAATGGATGTAAACTAATTTCCGCCCGAGGCTCGTTCCCTTGTCAAATCCCTTGCTCAGCCGATTTAGAAACCATCCACCTCCAAGTATATCTCTCTCCTAAGTCTCTACGATGAGCATACCGCAGAAATGTCAAGAAGATACCTCAAAAAAGTAAAGAGTGTGTAAGGAGAACACCCATGGCTGACGAGAACGTGGAAGGCTGCCTCGTTTCACATCTCCTTAACTACATACTCCACACAAAGATTTAACACTTCTTTGATACAGGCATCATAAGGCAGCATAAGACATCGTAATACACAATAAGACAGCACGCAGACACCATACAGACGCCACACAAAGATTTTACACTTCTTTGGCCTTTTCCTGACCCGTCTCTTGTACGATAGTAGTAGCAGTAATGCAGCATATCTCTCACGAGAACAAGCTGCCAGAAGTATTTAGGAGGATATTTTCAATGATCGCTCCAAAAGAACGACCGGCATCTGATATAATAGAGAAACAATTCGTTCAGAATCATCATATAGAAGAGATTACCTGCTCCTATGGCAGTCATCCGCTCGCGTTCTTTGGCCTTGCCTCGGAGAATGAACACTACCTGGCTCCTGATGGAGAGGGATTGGTCAACTACCGGGTAACAGGCAATGTTGCAGTGGTTCTGGGTGATCCTGTGTGTGCGCCTCATGCAGAAAAGCGGGTGATACAGAGCTTTCTTGCATTCTGTGTACGCCAGAAGTGGCAGGTGGCGTTTTATCAAGTCTATCCGCAGTATCTGGATACCTATCGCGCTTCCCATTTCCATGCATTCAAGATGGGTGAAGAAGCACTCATTAATCCCCAAACCTTTACGTTACGTGGCTCAGCATTGGCAAATGTACGTACCAGTAGTCGTAGGGCTGAACGCGAAGGAGTGATGATTCAGTGGTATGAAGGCGTGCTTCCTGCTGACATTCTGCTGCAGTTAGAGCACCTCTCTCGCACATGGCTGCAGCACAAAAGCGGTGAGAAGGCCACTGAGACTTCATTCAGTGTGGGACGATTTGACGAAGTAAATATGAGTGCGGAGCGTGCCGAAAGGATTGCTTCATATGCCGCACCTTCAACACTTTCTCAAGGAACTGTGCCACGCTTCTTGACCGCTGTTGCTATGACAAGTACAGGGACAGCATGCGCATTTATGACGTTTACTCCTATCTACGGAGGAAGGATCAATGAAACAGCCCCTGACCACCCGACGGATCAAGAATGGGGATGGACACTCGACATCATGCGTCGAACATCTGCCACTCCTCCAGGCGTAATGGAGCTGCTCCTAACCCGTGCCATCGAACGCTTTCGCGCGTCTGGAGCAACGGTTCTCAGTTTAGGTCTGGTTGCATGGTCTGATACGCGTCAGGAGATGTCTCCTTTGCAGCGCAAGCTGGCAGGTTTTGTGACAGACCGTCTGCACCTGTTGGAAACGCATCAATCGCTCTTCAACTTCAAACAGAAATTCAATCCCAGTTGGGAAAGTCGTTATCTAGTCGTACGTACAAATCTGGCGTTGCCATTTGTCATCCTGGGCGTCATGCGGATACGCAATTATTCTAGAGGAGACACGAAACGACGAGTACTGAACGACCGTGGAGCAGTTGTATGAAAGAACGAGAGGTGGAGGACATGTCGTCAGTACAGGAGGGAGAAAGCAGAGAAGAGTTACAGCTTTCTCCTCTGCCTCGCATGCAGAGGTGGACCAGCACCATTGTTCAACTTCTTCGCTATTGTCTGGTAGGTGGAGTGAACACAGGTATTGATCTACTGGTGCTCAATATGTTGCTCTGGCGTCTTCCCACGCACAACGCCCAGGTTCTGGTAGCATATAATTCGGTGGCCTACAGTTGTGGAGCAGTGAGTAGTTTTTGCTTGAACAAATACTGGACATTTCGACGGACGCAGAGACCAACAGGAAGAGAATTAAGACGCTTTGTCATCAGCATGGTGCTTGAACTGATATACAGTAATGTCCTGGTCTGGCTCGCCGGAAAAGTATTGCAACCGTTCATCCCCAACCCGACGCTCTGGGGTAACGCAGCAAAACTGGTGGCAGTGGTCTGTGGAGTGATGATCTCCTACTCCTTGATGCGCTTCTGGACCTTTTCCAGCAGGTCATAAGCTTAGCGCGCAATAGAGGGATAAACAGGCAAAAGAAAAACAGGGGCATCTAGAAGATGCTCCCTGAGAGTAAGAATATATTAGGTAAAAAGGGAAAATGCTACAGCACAAAACTATCAGCGAGGGGGCTGCGCGTATTGTTGTTATTATCGCGCTTCTCACCGTTCAGATTAACCTGAGGCTGACCATTTGTACTGCGGCCATTTGAACCAGAATTATTATAATTAGTATTTGGTGTAGATGGAGGCAGTGCGGGCGGAGTATTCAGACCTTGCAGACTTTGTAGTGCCGCTTGCGACTGCGACTGGTTCGACATACCTTGCTCTGTCGCCAGTTGAATCGTTTTGCCTTCAATCATCACTGCGATACCGACACCCCGGCGGAGATCGGCGAGCTGCCTGCGCAACTCACGGTTCTCAGCCTCTAATGCATCCATTAACTTCTTCTGTTCGAGCAGCATCTGCGCGATGCCCTCGAAACCAGCGCTAGCAGCACGATCCATCGTGGACTCCTCCTGCGTACTTT
>CAXTXB010000515.1:0-2290 GCA_964247965.1 uncultured Dictyobacter sp.
GGAAGGAACCTCACTTTCTTTCAAGTCTGCTGTATCGACACAGACGATTTGACAAAAAGGTAGTATAATATGATAGAGTTTGTGTATGGATAGAACAATTATTGTCCAACTGAATCCCACGCATGAGCAAGCTGTAATCCTCAAGCGAACGCTTGATGAACACACGGCGTGTTTCAACACGGTTGCTCATACGGGCTTTACCACTCAGTGTAGCAATGGGACTGAGTTGCACAAAGAAACGTACTATCCCCTTCGTCTGCAGTACCCTGATCTTCCCTCTCAACTTGTCTGCGCTACACGGGTCAAGGCGACCGAATCCGTGAAAAGCGCACTTATGTGGAAAGCCAAGTACGAGAAAGAGTACCCCAAGAACGTTGCGAAGGCACAAAAACAGGGACGCCCCATCCCACGCTTCAAACCGGTCAAGTGTCCTCACAGTGTGATCGCCGCTATCCGCTACGATGTCCGTTCCTATTGGGTCAAGTGGAACATCAAGCGATGTAGCCTTGCCACCACGAACGGACGTATTGAACTGGACTTCACGGTTCCTCACCACCTTCTGCAGTACATTGGCGACAAGACGTGTAGTGCTGATCTGTGTTCCCGTAAGGGGCGCTTCACCTTGCACGTCGTTGTCTCCATTCCGGAACCGGATATCGCCTCCACTGCGACCGTTATCGGCGTCGACCTTGGTTTGATCCGTCCTGCTGTGACCTCCGAGCGTCACTTTCTTGGTGACAAACGGTGGCAGGAACAAGAGCGCCGCATCTTCCGTCTTCGCCGTACACTTCAGAAGAAGAACACCAAATCTGCTAAAAGGCACCTGAAAAAACTTTTGGGTCAACGGTTTCGGCCGAGAAAAGACCATGATCACGTCCTCTCTAAACGCATCGTCCACGCCACTCCCCGGGGAGCTACCCTGGTTCTTGAGAACTTGAAAGACATTCGCGTTACATCGGATATTGGACGAGGAAAGAAGAACAAGAATGTTGAAACGAAACGGCGCTTCCATAGCTGGTCGTTCGCTCAGTTTCACTGGTTCCTTTCCTAAAAAGCTGCTATGCAAGGTATGACCGTGGTCAAAGTAGACCCACGACCTACTAGTCAAACATGCTCGAAATGTGGGCATCAACACCGTTCCAATCGTCGTTCGCAAAGTCTTTTCAAGTGTCATGAATGCGCGTACTCCTTAAATGCAGATTATAATGCTGCAAAGAACATTCGAGAGAAATATCTCTCGTCTCTTGTCAGTCTTGGTAGATCCTCGACTGATGGGCTTCAGTCAATAAGCCTATCGTCTCAAGTTTCGGCTTAGGGACAAGCTCTTTTGCCTTTAGGCTAAGGGTAGTTGACTATAACGTTATATGGGAAAGGGGAGAGGGCATCGAGGGGGCATCAAGAATAACTTACTGCGATTCAAGATCGCTTAAAGGACCCACTATGGCACTCAATCAGCTTTCGGGTACACATATCAATAGTTCAAATGGCGCTCCTGTTCCAAAGTATTATCATCTTAAAGAGACTATTCTTGAAAGAATTACAAATGGGACATGGACACCCGGGGCGGCCATACCACCGGAACCCGAGTTGTGCCGAGAGTTTGGAGTCAGCCGCATTACGGTTCGCCGGGCAGTTGGGGACCTGGTTCACGAGGGCAAGCTCTATACTATTCAGGGCAAAGGTACCTTTATTGCTCGTCCCAAGCTCGACGAGCGCTTTGTGCAGCGCGCCTTCGGCTTTTATGAAGATATGGAGCACCAGGGCCATCCGTTAACAACGGAAATATTGCAGCAGCAGGTCATTCCCGCCCCCGAGGTTGCCGCAACCCACCTTGAGATTTCGCCGGGTACGCTTGTGCATGCGCTGGTACGCCTGCGCTCTGTGCAGAACGAGAAAGTTCTGGTCTCCAGCACCTACATTCCTGAGGCCCTCTGCGCTGACCTGGTACATGACGACCTGACAAACGTCTCACTCTATCGCTGGCTGCAGACTCGCTACGGCCTCACTGTCGCCCGCGCCGAGCGCAATATAGAGGCTGTGGCGGCCCAACAAAAAGAAGCCAAACTCCTGGATATCGCGCTCTACAGCCCGCTTCTCCTTCTCGAAAGCGTCGTCTATCTCCCCAACGGCAAACCCCTTGAGTACTCAAGCACCTTCCACCGCGGCGACCGCACACGCGTAAGCATTAGCTTTGTCCCTACTGATGATGGTCAGAAATGACTCATCCCAAATTTGATAAACTTTGAAAACAATTTTTTTGTGGGTATTTTTTTTGGGGGGGGGGGGGGGG
>CAXTXB010000515.1:2300-4499 GCA_964247965.1 uncultured Dictyobacter sp.
CACCCCCCCCCGCGCCCAATAAAAAAAACCCAACACAAAAAGGTTTCCAACGGTATCAAATTTGGGATGAGTCATTCTTCCATCACCTCATTCTCCTCAATCTTCGCCCTCTCTTTTGCTGGTAGTGTTCGCAGAGGCCGGCCGGGTATGGCGAAGAACAGGGCTAGCACAAAATTAAATGCTATGCTCACCGGGCCGCTGATGCATGCTAGCCCAAAAGCGACTACGTAGAGCAGCGGACCATACATATATTGGGCACTGATGGCTTCCACCGACTTCAAATCGATGTTCGTTCCTAATAGCCGCCCACCCCGCGCGGCGTGATTCCATATCAGGTTGAAGCTTATCGCCATCAAAATGTTCGTGCCACTATAAATAAGTGCAGCAGCGTGCTGATCAGGAAAGCGTAGCTGTTCGGCTAGCAGGGCGGTAGGTACTGGTATAAAAACAATGATCAGGAGCAAAAGCAGATTAAAGAGCAGCAGTAGGGTACTGGTGCGTTTGACATGAGAGAATACTCTGTGGTGATTGAGCCACATGATACCAATTGTCGCGAAGCTCGTTACATATGCCACTAGCATGGGCCACTGCTTTATCAATTCAGGCCATAATTCTGCATCCAATAGTTTTCCAGATGCATCCAGTTCCGGGATCTTGATATTCAAAACGAGCAATGTGATCGCTACGGCGAATACGCCGTCGCTGAATGCTTCCAGTCGATTGGTATCCTTCTCGTCCATCTCCATTTATCCTTCATTTGATAGTATTCAAGGCGCTGTGGCCCGCTCAAGCATTGTGAGATACACAAGTGCTTCTCTTTGCGAGCGGCCGCACATCTCTTGAGAAGGCTGTAGATTTTCACAGACGGCCGGCCGCTCTGGCCTTCCAAATAGCTTACATTTATTATCTCCTGTAAGCTGCACACACCTCACCCCTGCGGGCTTCCCCTCCGGCATTCCAGGTATTGGCGACGATATCGATGGTGCGATGCAACACGCTCCACACCCTATTCTACATTCCATCTTGCCACTGCTGATCCCATTTCGACCACTACACTGATTCTCCATCTTCATACACCCAACTCTATCAATTTCCTTACTATCTTACTACTTTATTGCCTACTCAGGATATCCCTGCGGATGCATGCTCAGCCATGCCCACGCGTCACCAACCATGGTCTCCAACGCGGCCTTCTCGGAGTGCCATCCTAACTCGCTCTGTATCTTTGCGCTCGATGCCACAAGCACGGGAGGATCGCCGGCGCGCCGCTCTACCTCAACGGCCTTGATGTCGATCCCCGTTACTTTACGCGCCACTTCGACGACCTCGCGTACTGAGAATCCTTGCCCATTGCCCAGATTGTAAATCTTATGCTCACCGGCCTTCGCACCCGCCAGGGCCAATAAATGCGCCCGCGCCAGGTCCTCGACATGGATATAGTCCCGGATGGCCGTTCCGTCCCGTGTTTCATAATCTGTGCCATAGATCTGCACAGATTTGCGCTGACCCGCCGCTGCCTGCAGTACGATAGGGATGAGATGGGTCTCCGGATTGTGCATCTCTCCCAGGTGCCCGCTTGCTCCCGCTACGTTAAAATAGCGTAAACTGACTGCGGCCAGGCTATGTGCGGCTGCCTCGAAGCTGATCATCTGGTCAACGGCGACTTTTGAGCCTCCATATGGATTGGTGGGCTTTGTCGGGGTGGTCTCTAAGATAGGAACTTCGCTCGGCTCGCCGTAGGTTGCGGCGGTGGAGGAGAAGACGAGCCGTTTTACATTTCCTGCACGCATCGCGTCCAGTAGATTCAAGCTGCCTACTACATTATTGCGATAATAGCGCTCTGGCTGCTGAACAGATTCTCCTACCAGTGAAAGTGCGGCAAAATGTAGCACTGCATCAAAGCCAACGCCCACTATTTGTGTGAGTTGCTCCAGGTTCAGCAGGTCGGCCTCTACAAATTGTGCTCGCTTATCCACTGCTGCCCGGTGGCCCTTCAGTAGATTGTCAAGCACCGTGACTTCATGCCCTGCTTCAATGAGCTGCGCGGCAACTACACTTCCGATGTAGCCCGCTTCTCCCGTGACTAGCAATTTCATGTATTCCCTCCATTTCTATTTTAATTATTATACACGCTAAATTACTATCTATTTTTTATATTTTGCACGTGGTACAAAATATAAAAAATAGATAGTAATTTAG
>CAXTXB010000516.1:0-4497 GCA_964247965.1 uncultured Dictyobacter sp.
GTGGCTGCGGCTGATCCAATCAGCGCGCTCTGCTTCGCAGAGAACGGCGCCGCGAGCTACATAATCGAGTTTCTTTGTCAAACATCATTACTGGCTACATACGCTCAACATGAATTTCCATAGTCGTGATTTATTTTTGCAATGCAAGCAAACATCGTACTATGGTTGACGTGATGAAACAAACCATTATCGATATTCTGCGATCCCATTCTTAAACGCTGCTGGGTCTCCATCTTCAAGCCCATAAAGAGCTTCCTGTAAGGTAAAGGTTCCTGCATAAAACCGTGCCCGTGGAAGGACGGTTTCGATTCCAGGGTGGATGTGAGCAAAGCGTTCAAGAAATTGCTCTCCATATGAATGGGTAGTGTTACAAAACCTTTTAAGCTCCTCAATAGTCTTATTTCGGTGACGAGTTTGGTCGCCTCGCGTAGAGTCTTTGGAAAGCGAAATATCGTTTTATTATTGACCAGGAGGATGTCGTTGAACTGTCCATTCTGATTAAGCTGAGCTTTCTCAATTTTGAGATCAGGATAGACATTGTGGATAGCCTGGATGTATTGTAACTGCTTATTCATGTGATGCTCCCATCATTGGCCTTACCATCATAATCTATGACTTGCAGATTCCCTTGAGCGTCTGGTGGCTGCGGCACCATCGCTTCGGACCTATTGAGTGGATCTCGCTCACCTACAGTCAACGCATGCCATTCACTTTATGATCGAGCTACCTGTCTATGCAAATGCTAGAAGAGATATACAGCCTACGTTTTCTATAAATGTAGGCATAGGAGCTATTGTGTATGTACGAGTGCTCTTGTTAAAAAAGTTGTCACATATATTGTTTGTATAAGGAGAAATTGTGAAAAAGTATAAGTATCCATTGGGGATACTGTTTGTGTTCTCGCTTGCACTTCTTGTCACCAGCCAGGTTCAGGCCGCTAGCTCAAATGCGCCTTTTTCTAGTGTATCTTCACAGAGTTTGAGTCTTGCCGCTCAATGCCAGGCGCAGGGAGCCCTGGCTGATCCTATCTGTACGCCAGGAGCTACTTTTGCTGGCGTCACGGCAAGCCAGGTCTGCACGCCGGGTTATGCCAAATCGGTGCGCAACGTTCCAACGAGCGTAAAGAATCAGGTGTACGCGAGCTACGGTATCATGACTCATGCTCCCGGTGAATATGAAATCGATCATTATATTCCTTTGGAGTTAGGAGGATCAAATGAGGTAGCCAATCTGTGGCCTGAGCCTGCCAGCCCGGTGCCGGGTTTTCATGAGAAGGACAAGGTCGAGAATTATCTGCACGACCAGGTCTGCTCAGGTGCCATGGCCCTGGATGAAGCCCAGCACGAAATTGCCACAAATTGGCTCGATGTCTATAAACGCATAGCATAGGTTAACTCGTCATCCTATCCGCCTCTATGCCGATCGAAACTTCCTACAAGATGAGTAGGGAGTTTTTTTATTACACTTTATAATATCTTCCATTTTTGTCGATTCTCGCATCGGCCCTTCGTCGTATGGATGAAGCAACAAAAGTTGAACGCGTCGCAAGCTGATGACTATTTGCTTCATTCGTAAACGTTTATTACACATACAGGAAGGATTGTTACTATGCGTTATGCCATGTTGATTTATGTTAATTCGCAAGCCAGAGCAACTATGAGCGAGGCAGAGCAGGAAGCAGAGATAGCAGGTTATGGAGCTTATACTCAAGAGATAAACAAACGAGGAGCGATGCTGGCTGGCGAAGCGCTTGTGCCACCCAGTTCAGCTACAACGATTCGCGTACGTGGGGGCAAAGTACTCACAACTGACGGCCCGTTCGCCGAAACGAAGGAGCATCTTGGAGGCTTTTACATGCTCCAATGCAAAGACCTTGATGAGGCGATCGAGCTCGCGTCCAAAATTCCTGATGCGCTTACCGGTTCGATTGAAATACGCCCCATTTTAGAGTGGCAGTAGTTTCTTATCCATTCGCCTTGCCGCCATGCTCATGAGCATGGCGGCAAGATAGACGTCTGGAGGAGAGAGAATGGAAACGTTGAGCACGCATGTTCACCAATGCATAGAAAAAACCTTTTGTCAGGAGGCCGGCCGCATACGGGCAGCACTGATAGGAAGCCTGCGCGACTTTGAGCTGGCTGAAGATGTGCTGCAAGAGGCCGTTCTTGCTGCCCTTGAACATTGGCCCCTCAACGGGCTGCCCGCAAATCCCGCGGCATGGCTGCTCACCACCGCGCGTCGCAAGGCTATCGATCGCTTACGGCGGGCGAACGTGCTCACCCGTAAACAGGAGGAACTGCAATGGTTAAGCGAGTTGGAGCTGCAGGGCGAGACAATTTCTACTAACGAGTCGTTTCCGGATGAGCGTCTTAAACTGATATTTACGTGCTGTCATCCTGCGTTGAGCCTTGAAGCGCGCATAGCTCTCACGCTAAATACATTGGGCGGACTCACGACAGCAGAGATCGCCAGAGCCTTTTTGCTGTCAGAAACAACCATGGCCCAGCGCCTTGTACGTGCCAAACGCAAAATCCGCGACGCTGGGATTCCCTATCAAGTACCACCCCCTCATCAGATTGCTGAGCGGCTCGATGGAGTATTCGCCGTCCTTTACCTGATCTTCAACGCGGGCTATACCGCCAGCCTGGGCGACTCATTGATGCGCAACGAATTGTGCGCCGAAGCAATTCATCTCGCTCGTGCGCTGGTTACGCTACTTCTTGACGAACATGCACAGACTGAACTGGCCGAAGCTTTGGGCTTGCTAGCCCTGATGCTTTTGCACGATAGTCGCAGGAATGCCAGGGTAGGTCTGCATGGCGAGATGATCATACTGGAAGAGCAAGACCGCACGCTGTGGGACCAGGTACAGATCATGGAAGGCACGTTTCTCCTGGATCAAGCATTGGCAATGCATTCTCCAGGCTTCTACCAGATCCAGGCCGCTATCGGAGCACTGCACTCGCAAGCTGCAAATGCCAGGGATACCGATTGGCTCCAGATCGCGCTGCTTTACAGTGAACTAGTCAAAATTAATGGATCATTGGTGATAAAGCTCAACTGGGCCGTAGCGCTGGCAATGGCAAGCGAGCCAGCACGAGGCCTGGCTGTACTCACGGAACTGGATAAGGCCGAGAGCCTACAACAATACTACCTCTTTCACGCCGCCCGCGCAGACTTATTACGCCGCGCAGGCGACTGGCAAGCCGCCTCTATCGCCTACCAGAAAGCAATCAGCCTGACCCATAACGCCGTCGAGCAGGCCTTTTTGCAGCGTCGTCTGACTGAAATCGCCAGTAAGTAGTTCTACAACCATACTTGTGAGCTCTTGACAAAATGACGTTCCCGCTTTATACTTAAAACAACTTTGCAGCGCAAAGTTGTTTTAAGTATAAAGCGAGAGCAAGAGGAGGGAGAGAAGCCATGGTTCAGGAGCCGATCACCATACAACGTTTGAGGCAGGTGCGCACTGTTACGAAGAACTATCATATGATGCGAGGGTTACAAGGAGTGCCGATGGGCGTCTTCTGGTTAGTCGTTGCTATGTTTGAATTGCACTGGTTATCTCTCCCCGATCAATGGATGGGAGTAGCGGAGTTCGCAGCGTTTTTTGGTTTTTTGGTAGCCCTGATTCTTTATCCGCTTATTGGAGATTATTACGATCATCTCTTCGGTCGCTTGCGACCAGCGAAGAGAAACATGTTTGATAGGACCATTGGAACGTTGGGCATTCTCGTTCTGTTCTTGACAGGGATGCGCATTGATAACAGTTTGAATCTGCCTATCAGCGCAACAGGCCTCGTTCTTGCGATCTGGTTCTTCATTCTTTGGTGGCGTACCGACTCATTTCGGACGCATCTTCTAGTTCTTGGATTCTTCACGCTGCTGGTAAGCTTGCTTCCGTTGCTAGGATTTACTTTCATTAGCAAGCTATTCCTACCTGATCAGGGCGGCTATGCACTGATCATCGGTCTGCTCTTGACTGTGGGTGGTCTCTGCGATCATCTGATCCTTCTTCGTAGCTTCAGACCTATACAGGTAGGCAGAGAGTGTACATTATGACGAAGCCATTTGAAGAATTAGGTGGACTGAATAAGCTTATTCACGAACCGGTGCGCCTGACAATTATGACTGCCCTTTCCGGTTGCGATAGCGCTGAATTTCTCTTTCTACAACAATTGTTGGGGCTTACGATGGGCAATCTCTCTAGCCACCTGTCTAAGCTCGAAGAGGCGGGGCTGGTTCAGATTGATAAGCAATTTGTGGGCAAGAAACCATCCACGATGGTGAGCCTTACGCCAGCAGGCCGGGAGGCGCTTGAACGACACTGGCAGGTATTGGAGCAGTTGCGCAAAAGTGGCGCTGAGATGACCTCTCGTGCATCTAAAGCGTCTTTGAATGTGAAAGGAGCACTCTCGTCAATGACCCCCACCTTGAGCGAACTCAAGGTGGAGGCTTGTCAAGCCTTCATTGACTAGTCTTGGTCCGCAAGGACTC
>CAXTXB010000517.1:0-4494 GCA_964247965.1 uncultured Dictyobacter sp.
GGTCTATGTTGCGGTACGCATAGCTTGTATGGTTACTTCAGCGCTCTCGGTGTTGTTTGTGCTGGGGGATTTTGCGCCGCAGGCCTATCCGCTGAATACGATCTGGCACACATGGGACCACTGGGATACAGGCAACTTTGAGAATATTGCGTTGCATGGTTATTCTGTTCCGACGCTCACCGCTTTTTTTCCGCTCTACCCTGTATTAATGCGTTTTATTATTCCCATCACGCACAACGTGCTGACTGCTGGATTTATTGTTTCCAACCTGGCGGGGCTGGTGATGTCGGTCGTGCTCTATCAACTTGTGTACGAGGATGTTGGCGAGGAGCAGGCTAATCGGGCGGTGCTCTACCTCTCGCTCTTCCCCTCGGCTTTCTTCCTGGTTGCGGTATACAACGAATCGCTTTTCATTTGTCTGACTTTGCTCAGCTTTTATAGTATGCGGCGTGGGCAGTGGTGGCTGGCCGGGGTATTTGGATTGTTGAGTGGTCTGACACGTTCGGTTGGCATATTTCTTATTCTGCCCTTTTGCTATGAATATCTGCGGCAGCACCATTTCCGCTGGCAGAAGTTTCGCCTCGATAGCCTGGGGATTGTTTTAATACCGGCTGGGCTGGGCATCTTTGGGCTGTACTGCTACAAACATTTTGGGGATTTCTTGATCTTCTCGCGTGTACAGAGCGGCTGGTATCGCCACTTTGAGCTGCCGTGGTATGGCATGCAGGTAGCATTTAAAGCCATTGTAAGCAGCCCGGGCTTGCTGAGTTTTCAGGCCATCCACATGACGATGCAGTTGGGAATAGATCTTTTTATACTGGGTCTATTGCTGCTAGGGCTGGTTGGCCCCTGGCGCTTCCCACGCAGTCAGTGGTCCTACCTGGTCTATGCTTTTGCACTCTATATCTTTCTTAATAGCGTGCCGGTGATAGGGGGATCGACTCCACCCTATACGCTCAAATCGATGATTCGCTTTATGCTAGAGGTCTTTCCCGCATTTATCATCCTGGCGAAGATAGGGAAGTCACGCTTTGTACATATGAATTATCTTATGATTGCAGGAAGCCTTTTCTTTTTTCTCCTGACACAGTTTCTGATAGGGCGCTGGATTCAGTAGCTATTAATAGGTCATGCCAGACTTTGATATCGTTGGGAAACTGTTTTTTGTGAACTTATTTTTCACGCGATGCGTGAAAAAAAAGCTCACAAAAAACAGTTTCCCCACGATATCAAAGTTTGGCATGACCTATTAATAGCTTTGTTTATGGGTGCTCTGTTGGGGGAACATTCCCTTTATGCTCTTCCTCTGTGACGCTGAACGGCGGCACCTCGACGGGGACACGATAGCCGCCGCCGTAGCTGTTCTGCGCCTCGTTTTCAGCCCGTGCCTGTTCCTGTCGTTGAGCAGGTGTGAGCAGATCGGTTGAGATGGCTTTGACCAGGCGCTCGATGCGGTCCCAGCGTGCGGGGAAGCGGTCGGCGTAGAACTTCTCACGCCCCTCGCTATCAAAGACATAGAGCACGTAGTCCTGATCGGAATAGCGATAGTTCACTGTCGTATACGGAATGCGTACCAGTTCAACGACTTGCAGCGTTGGACGCGAGGAATGCTGCTGATCAAATCCAGATTTATCATTTCCCTTGCGCTCAGCCTGTACGAGATCTACGGTAGCCCGCCAGACATCTAGTGGCACGAGATCGGGGGGGGCGGCTTCATACAGTGCCTCGTCGATTTCAGTGCTATAGATCAAGTCGCCCTCAGCCCGCGTCAATTGTTGAGAAGGAATAGGGCTGTTGCCGATGATGCGCGTCTGTGGGCGGAGATCGAAGCTGCGAGCGATCTCACGATGGCGCACAACCTTTCCGGTGCCGGCACAGATAGAGCAAAGGGACATTTTGGCTCCCTGACAGACGGTGCAGATGCGCTTGCCATTGCCACACGTACAATCGACTTCGCCATTGATACAATCCGGGCAAGGGACAGTTGGGCCTTTGGTGGCGGGATCGGTATCAACGGGATTGGGAATGGGCACGCCCTGCTGGCGAATATTCTCAAACACGTCGGAGACCCGATTGCCAAGGGAGCTGGCAACATTGTCAGCCTGGCGCTTCATGAATGGCTTCTTCTCGCCCTTGGTCCAGTCGGCGACGTAGCCACGACCATAGCAGGTATCGCAACGTTTTTTAGTGCGCCCCTTACAGTCGGGGCAGACGATCCAACCACGTCCGTTACAGCCAGAGCAGAGCACATGTCCGGTGCTGTTGCAGGTGGTACAGGCTACGATCTCGTTCATGCCTTCAAGGCGTGTGCGCGACTGTGGAACTCTGAGGCCCGTTACCTCTGGCAGCTCGTAATCCCATACTGGCAAAACTGGTCGAGGTCGGGCTGCGGTGGTACCAGCGTATGGCTCACTCACCACCTCCATGGCGCGCGTCTCCCAGCGTGTCTGCAGAGAGATCTCCCACACCTCATCGGTTTTCCAGGTAGTGATATCCATATAGGAACCCAGATCACGCGCCACACGCCAATTCTCGTTGCTCCACGCATTTATAAGCTGGCGAAGACGCTGCTCCTCAACATTAGAGGCCTGACGCGGAGTAGGTGGAACCTGCGCCTGCGAGATGTAGTCATTTGCCTTGTTGACGACACGCTTTAGACGTGACTGTGCCTCGGTCGCCCCCTGCGCCAGTTTCCGTCTGAGTTCCTCTAACTGCTTGTCTATATTTTCTTGATTTGATTGATTCCCATTATAACCGGGATCTTGACCCCATTGGTCACCCATACGGATTGCCTCCCTACTGCTCTGTCAAGCTACATTGTGGCCCTGCGCCGCTACCAGTGTCGCGACGCAATTTTTGGAGCACAATGAAATTTGATAAAGCACTACTATATGATGAAAAGGTGAAATTGCTTTACAGCAATGGTGTGGTAAAAGATTATTTCATCGTATATACGCTGAATGGATACGAGAGTTGTAGTATATAGTTGAGCTTTAATAACATATTCAAGAGAGCAACGGAAAAATTTCTTCCTGCACTGGAACACCAGTTACCTCGGCATCATGCTCCAGAATTAGAAGATTAACCTCGCTGCGTACACCGAATTCAGGCAGATAGATACCTGGTTCGATAGAATTGCAGGTTGAGGGAAGCAGGAGGCGTCTGTCCTGAGTTTCGAAATTATCGACATTAGCGCCGTTGCCATGCAGCACAGTGCCAATGCTGTGTCCCGTGCGGTGGACGAAGTAGTCGGCGTATCCTGCCTGCGCAATTATGTGGCGCGCCACATCGTCAGCCTCGCTGCCCTCCGCGTATTCGCCGGCAGCCATACGGGCACGGATATAGGCGATGGCGCTATTGCGCGCACTGCGTACTATCTCAAAAATCTCTTTGTGGCGGGCAGGAATCTCGGCGTGCATCCCCGCAAAGGCAACCCAGGTATAATCGGCAAAGACTGCATCGACTCGCGGCAGGGTGGCCCAGAAATCGAAGAGCACGAAGTCACCGCGCCTGATCGGGCTATGGTCGATGCTCGTAGGCTCGTAATGAGGATTGCCGCTGTGAGCATTGACCGCCACGATCGGCAGTTCATCCGCAGGCACCTGCAGTCCAGCCTGTTGAATCAGGGCCACGAAGCGCTGCTGTACTTCATACTCATTGAGATCTTTACCAGCGCGCAAATCCTGTCCAAGCTGGAAGAAAAGGGCATCCTTGGCTTTGATAAGGAGCCGGCCAGCCTCGCGATGGCTATAGATCTGCTCCACGCTTAACTGTGCAGTGAAGAACTGGGCCAGGTTCGCCGAGCTTTCTACTTCGATGCCAAAAGATCGCACAAGCTCAATGGTGCCGGCATCGACGCGAGACGCATAGGGAATGGCGTTCATAGGCGAATATTCCATGGCGATACGCTGGTCCGGTTGCAAGCAAGCGCGCACATGCTCATGCATCTCCTGCCAGGTACGAAACACGACACGCTCTCCTGGCAGTGATTGCAGAACGTGAGACTCAACTGCGCTAATAATGGCCGTTGGAGCACCCCGGGTGGGCACAAAATAGAACCAGCGGCGCGTATGCATGACATCAGAAGGAAGCTGCAAGACCTGGTAGGCGATGGGGTTTGAGCGGCGAAAGTCATAAAAGAGCCAGCCATCAAGGTGTGCGTCCCGCAACAATTGTTGAATACGTTCAAGCTGCATGAGAGTATCCTCCAGGAGAAGAAAGAATAGATTTGTTCTCACTATATCACTAGAGTGGAACACAAGAGGAAAGCCTATCTCGTTTTCTTGTACCTGCTCTTGGAATGAGAACGTTATCTGAACCGCGCCGTAAAACCTCTGGCTTTAGACATGGGGATACAAGGCGCGTTCCTTACGATGGTGCGATAGGTGAGGCGGAGCAATATCGATATGTGTGATTTGACAGAGCACTGTTTTACCACTAGAATGACGCTATGGAAACAGAAAAAGAGGAACAGCGCATCTCGGTGTATTTCCC
>CAXTXB010000518.1:0-4490 GCA_964247965.1 uncultured Dictyobacter sp.
AAAGTGTAAAATCGTAAAAACGTATAACCATTAAAAAATTCCTGCCACATCTAAAGAGAAGCGTGAGTGATTATCGCGATGCGGATCTTTCGGTGAGGGAGAAGTTAGTCGGTGTTCTTCTCGCCCTGCAGTACCTCGAAGAGGAACCATTTGCGCCTCTCGGTCTGATCGAGGATTGCTTCAAGCTCGTTGGCTGTGGCGGGATCGTGACACTCTTCCGCCGTGTCGATGGCGGCGCGAATGTTCTTGGCGATCTGCATGTTGTCCTGCATCAGGCGCTTTATCATCTCGCCTGCCGGCACGAACTCGTCGTTGTCGTCCTGGATAGTCTGCAGACTGCTGATGTTGCTGATGCTGCGAAGTGTTGTGCCACCTATGCGGCGGACGCGCTCAGCCATGATATCGATGGATTCAAAGATAGCATCGGCCTGTTCATCGAGCATGAGATGATAATCGCGGAAATGCGAGCCCGAGAGGTGCCAGTGGAAATTCTTAGTTTTTACATACAGTGCAAAAGCATCTGCTATAAGCGGGTTGACTGCGTTAGTGATTTTCTGGACCTCTTCCGTCTTCAGATCGGTCATGGTCGCTAGCTGCTTAGGGGCTGCGCTTGTCTTATTTGTACCCGCTGCCTTTTCTTTTTCTTTCGTTGTCATCGCCCTTATCTCCTTCTGACTTTAACACTTCATTTTACCTATTCTAACTTAAGAAATAAAAAAATTTTCTTCTTGAAAAGAAACTTTTATCTCCCTCGTATGATAACGTCTGAACAGCATAATATGTGTCACTGTGTAACATCATCTGGCTCTGCTCATCATCTTGTTTAAGGGATATCTGCACCTCATCATCGCTTTCCCGACGAATGAGCTTGCGTCCTTTTGTCTCGTTTGTCGTCTTATTATAGAGAAGGACATTCATGTGTTGCTTCGTTCTTTTAATGTGGTGCAACTGGAAAGGATAGCGTGATAAAAAGGCAAAAGATTGGGTAGGCCTGAAATCAGTGCAAGTTTTTAATTGTCGCAACTTTGTCGCAGCCAATGTTCGGGTGGGCGAAAAACGTGGGTGGATATTTCTTTGTGGCGCTTGAGTAGGTATAATTGTGGAGGGAGATGACGAGAGCTAACATGGCAGGAAGGACGCGCAATGACGAAGATATTACTGGTAGAGGACGAACGTGACCTGGCCCAGGTTGTGCTGCGTGAGCTTGTGGCAGCGGGCTATGAGACGCTCTATGCCGCCGATGGTATAGAGGCTCTGGGGGTTCATGCGCGTGAGCAGGTTGATCTGATCATCCTGGATTGGATGTTACCACTATTGAATGGCCTGGATGTGCTGCGCCGTCTGCGCCAAAAGTCTTCTACGCCAGTATTGATGCTTACGGCGCGTAGCGAGGAGGCTGATCGCGTGATTGGCCTGGAGGTTGGTGCGGACGACTATTTGACCAAGCCGTTTAGTATGCGTGAACTGATCGCGCGGGTGCGTGCAATGTTGCGACGCAGTGAGATAGTGCAGCAGATGCTTAATGCCGATCGCGGCGATGCGGGCACTCTGCTTGTGCGTGGCCCTTTGTGCTTGAATCCACAAATTCATAGCGCAACCCTGGATGAGATTCCTCTCGATCTAAGCCCAACCGAGTTTGCGTTACTACAGCTGCTCTTGCGTAGCCCTGGCCGCGCCTTCAGCCGTGCTTACCTGATTGAAACGCTATGGAGCGAGACGTATATCGGTGGTGACCGCTCGGTGGATAATGTTATATTACGCTTACGCAAGAAATTAGGCAAACTGGGCGACGCGATAGAGACCGTTTGGGGCGTAGGCTATCGTCTGCGCCGTGAGACACCCGCGCAAGAAAGAGTTCACTGATGCATCTACTCACTGGTTGTCTATATACATTTAAACGTCACCTGTTAAGCTGCACATTTGTTCGTGCGCTGCTTGAAGTGGCTGTGGTGCAGATTGTCGTAGTTATCGTGTGTGTGCTGACCAGTGAAGGATTTAATATACTTTCAGCCAATCGAAGCTCTATATCTCGTGAGGTAGTTGGATTCTACTGCCTGTGTACTCTGCTCTGGCTGACTCTGCGCTGGCAGCTACGCCCCCAGGAACGTTCACGCTGGCGACAAGCAATGGTTGAGGTTGAGATGGCGTTTCTCCTCTTCCTTGAGCTGATAGTAAGCGCTGGTGTATTGCTTACCCTCGCAAGTGCTTTTGCGCTGACGGGCACCATAAGACTGCCCAATATCTCCAGGGATATAGTGTTCGCCGCTCTTGCAACTGCCTTCATCTTTCTAGTACTCCGTGCTTGTCTCCGTCTACTGCTCTTCTGGAATCGTCTGCGCAGCACCCACCTGCGCTGGTCGCTGACGCACGCCCATCTTATGATCGTGGTCATCGGCGCGGGCATTATCAGTATTCCATTTGCCTTTATTGTCCTTATCGTTGAGCATAATCCCTTTAACATCCTGGCTTTTCTCTTCGGCGTGCTGGTAATTACTGCTATCGCCATCGTCTGCGTGCTCCCGCCCTCGGCAGTATTCTCATTCTTTTTCACGCGCAACCTCACGCGACGCATCGAGAGACTCACCAGCGCGACCAGCGCCCTGCGCAGTGGAGACTACAGCATCCGTGTGGCCGTGGATGGTCAGGACGAGATCGCGCGCCTCCAGGTGGACTTCAATGCCATGGCGATCGAATTGGAGCGTACGATGCATGAGCTGAAGACTGAGCGCGACAACGTCGCAACCCTGCTGGACGCCCGCCGCGAACTGATTGCCAGCGTCTCTCACGAGCTGCGCACTCCAGTCGCAACCGTACGCAGCTATATGGAATCAGCGCTGCTGAACTGGGAGGACCAGCCTCCGCCGACGCTCAAGCAGGACATGCAGATCATAGAGCAGCAGACGATCCGTCTGCAATCGCTCATCAACGATCTCTTCACGCTGGCACGCGCCGAAGTCGGACGTTTAGAGATGCGCTGCGAACCAACAAATATTGAATTACTCGTCAAGCGTGTAACCGATACGATTGCGCCAATAGCCTGGCGGGGAAGCCGAGTCGAGGTCCTGGCGGAGGTGAGCCGCATCGAATCTGGCTTTCCACAGGGGCTGGTGGATGCCAATCGTTTAGAGCAAATACTGCACAACTTGATCCATAATGGCATTCGGCACACACCTCCCGGTGGCATCATCGTCGTAAGTGCCAGCGCCGAGCAGCAGAGGATTGTCCTGCAGGTCAAAGATACTGGAGACGGTATCGCTCCAGAAGAGCTGCCACGCATCTGGGAGCGCTTCTATCGAGCTGAGAGTTCACGGGCAGGATCGGGTACCGGTCTGGGCTTAGCCATCGTCAAAGAGCTTACGGAGGCAATGGGTGGCGCTGTTGCGGTTGAGAGCGCTCCTGGTCAGGGGTCCTGCTTTACTATTTATCTGCCTCGCGTGGTTGCTCCCGTGTCTGTATCCAACTATAGAAGCATTAGTCATGTGCAGACTGTGCCGCTTCCATTATCCTAGACACGTGCTGCTTGTCTACTGCCGATGACGGCAAGAGGACACGCATAACCAGGCGCGGTTCCTGCTGCACAACTACTGTAAGCCGGTCGAGAACGAGCTGCCCTATCTCTGGATGCTCAAATTTCATTGGTTCCAGCCGCTGGCTCTGTACTTCGTGCTGCGACCACCACTGACGAAATTCCTGGCTGCTATTCTGTAACTGCTCAACCAGTTCTTGAAAGGCGGTGATGTGTGTGCTGTGTGTGTAGCGTGCATATTCCAGACGAAAGAGGGCAATCATCATTCTGCCGTCTTCTTCCCACTTCGGCAGAATCTGTTGCATATAGGGATTGCAGAAATGATTGAGTAGTGCGTTGCGTTTTTCTGCTGGTTGCCCCTGCCAGTCAGTGATAAGCGACTCGGCGGAATTCCAGGCCAGCACGTCCCAGCGACTATTGCGAATATGTGCCGGGCAAGGATCTAGGGCATCGAGTAGCGACTGCAGCACGGGCCGGACAGAGAAATCCGGCGGGGCTTCGTGTGTGGGAAGTGGCTGTCCCGCCAGCGTAAAAAGATGCTGGCGCTCATCCGCATTCAGGCGCAGCACCTGGCTCAAGCGTTCGAGGAGCTCTACCGAGACTGTAATACTGCGCCCCTGCTCCAACCAGGTATACCAGGTAATGCCTATGCCTGCCAGGGCCGCCACCTCCTCTCGTCGTAACCCGGGCGTACGCCGTCGTCCCCATACGGGCAATCCTAACTGCTCAGGACTCAGTCGTGCCCGCCGTGTGCGCAGGAAATCGGCCAGGGCCGCCCGTCGTTCCGTATCGCTCATTTTTGTGCCTTTCTCTTTCCTGGTAGTGAGTACTACCAGTATAGAAACACTCCTTGTTAGCATGTCAAGGCTATGTGTATAGTAAGCATAGCTAGTTCCTTTCGCATGGCTCGCCTCTGCGAAGCAGAGCGCGCTGATTGGATCAGCCGCATCCACGCTTTAGCACT
>CAXTXB010000519.1:0-4484 GCA_964247965.1 uncultured Dictyobacter sp.
AAGTGTACGAAATGCAGAATAATGAAAAATGATCTCTACTATCTACCTTTGATTATCAATTTAACATACGATCTATCATCATATGAAATATTGCCTTCCGTAATTCCCTTTGTTGACTTATATTTTCGAAAAAGCAATGGATCATCACGAAGAATTTCTTGGAGGGTTCGTTCTGTCTCCTCCAGGCTCGTTTTCAAGTACGGGTAGCCGTCAGATGCAAGAATAATGGTTTCTGTTTCTTCTGGTAACTTTACAATGTGTAGTCCCTCAGCAGGCACATCGAATCCATCAAGAACAGCAAACCAATACTGACCAGTGGAAGGTTTATTCTGGAAGATCATTTGTTGTTTGAGTAAAGGAATAATAAAGTCTCTACCCGTATCATGCTGCATCAGTTCTTCAATAGTCTTACCATGTGCTATTTCGGCTTCTAAGAAAAGAGAGCGAGCATCAGCTGCAATCTTATCGCCATCTTTCATATTAATTATACATTCCTGGTTTAACATGCATTGGCAATCACCAACAAACCATACCTCTTTTCTCCACAAGCTTACAGCAGTAAAAACTGCAACCGCTCTTTGGACAGGATCAGACTGGGCTATTTGTATTGCTTCATTTTTTGCATAAAAATTTCTTATTGCTGAACTGAGAATGCAGGACGATGATACACACCCGTATTTGTTGTAGTGGACGTAGCAGCACAGACAACGAGGCAGGATGGATTCCTCACTTGCCAGAGTCGCCTCTTGGGTAGTCGAATCTGTAATAAGAACCATACATAGGCTAGGAGAGCACCTAGCGGCAACCAAAGCACATTTGATAGAACTCCGTCGAGGATAGAATGTATATCAGCCATGTTTTGTCTTCCTCTCACGATACTAAACCTACAATAGAACACTCTATCGTAATGTCTTTCATCATAAGAAGAGTATACACTGAAATTTCAGTATCAACTACTAATAAGGAACATGCCCTATTACAATATACATACCAATATTAGGAGATGTTTCTAAGAACCCTATTGTAAAAGAAGATTAGTTCCAAAAACTACTATTCCTTTAGAATTGTCTCCCATTGTGTAACTGTTAATAAAGGCGGAAAATCCGGCTGATAAGAGCGCATGCGAACAGCGAGGGCAGCGGCCGATGGCGGGCGCAAACCGGTTCTGTCCAGGATCTCTGGTGTGTCGAAGAGTTCGGTGGGGGTGCCGGTGAAGGCGAGCTGGCCGTCACGGAAGGCTACGACTCGCTGGCAGTATTCGGCGACAAGGGTCATGTCGTGGGTGATGACGAGGATGGTTTTGCCTTGCCGCTGTAGTTCGCACAGTAAAGACATGATGCCGGTGATGGAGCGGTAGTCCTGTCCGGTGGTGGGCTCGTCTACTACGAGGATGTCGGGTCCCATGGCTAGCACTGAGGCGACGGCCAGGCGCTGGCGCTGGCCTTTGCTTAAGAAGAGAGGATCTTCCTCGGCCTCTTTTGTGAGGCCGACGGCTGCGAGGGTGGCCAGTGCGGTCTCGCGCCTCTGTTCCGCGCCGATGCCTAGATTCTTGAGGCCGTACTCTACCTCGTCGCTGACCTTGCGGCAGAAGAGCTGGTGGTCGGGATTCTGGAAGACGTAGCCAACGGAGCGGGGCAGGCGGGCGCGGACTTTTCGGGAGGCGAGATCCTGCCCTAGCACCTGGACGCGTCCACGTGTGGCATGGTAGATGCCTGCGAGGATCTTAGCGAAGGTGGTCTTGCCGCTACCGTTTGGTCCCAGCAGCGCGAGCATCTCGCCGCGATACAGAGTGAGGTCAACGCCCTTGAGCGCCAAGGTGCCGTCGCCGTAGTTATACACAACTCCCTGAGCCTGGGCGACGATCTCTTGCTTCTCCTGAAGCTGGCTGACTGGCAGATGCACGGGATGCCGGGCGACGACGGGTGCAAAGGTGGCCTCGGCCTCGGCGAGGGTGAGCGGGGGACGCTGCTCAAAGGTGTGGCCGGTGTGCCAGGAGATGCGGGCGAGTTCGCCGACGGATGCGCCGTATTTCTCTAATAAAGCTCGCTTGCTATAGAACTCGGCTGGTGGGGCGATGAGCTCGACGCGGCCCTCGTGCAGCAGGGCGATGCGGTCGCAGAAGGTCGAGAGGATCTCGGGATCTTGCTCGACGAGGATGACAGTCATGGCGTAGTCACGTCTGAGCTGGCCCAGGGTTTCGATGACTTCGCGCTTGCCGACGGGATCGAGGTCGCTGGTGGGCTCGTCAAGGATGAGGACTTCTGGGCGCAGAGCCAGAAATGCGGCGATGGCGACGCGCTGCTTCTGTCCACCAGAGAGGTCGGCTGGATGCAGGTAGGCCGCGCCGTGCCAGAGGTGTCCCAGGCCGACCCACTGCAAGGCTTCGTATGAGCGCTGCACGATCTCTTCTTTAGCCACGCCCTGCAGCTGCAGGCCCAGACCGAGCTCGTGCAGCAGGCTCATGCGCAAGAACTGATTCTCAGGATCTTGCAGGACCATGCCGATCTTGTGCGAACTTGCGGTTTGTGGTGAGACGGGCTCGCCCAGGACGTTGACGCCGCCACGGAAGTGCTGCGACAACTGCTCGGCTGTGAGCTGGGTATTGTGTGGAATAATGCCCATCAGGGCGCGGCAGAGCGTGGTCTTGCCCGCGCCGCTTGGACCTGTAATACCAAAGCATTCGCCCTGCCTGACATTGAGAGCGACATCCCGCAACATCCAGCTATTGGGCTTCTCGCTAAAGGTCGGATAGCGCCACCATAGTCCTTCCGCACGCACAGCGTCCCCATCCCTCCCGATCTCCTCCTGAGTCTCTCCGGCCTCTATCTGCGCTATTGCTCGCGGTTTTTCGCTGAACTCTCCTGTTATCATATATAATTACCCCCTTGCAATAGTGGTCTGACCCACCTCATTTAACTGACTAGCTCCACGTAGCGACCATCCCTTGCGGTCAATATTGTTTAGAGAAGACGTTGTTCAAAAGAAATTCGGTCTTTGCATTCCCCTCTGCGAAGCAGAGCGCGCTGATTGGATCAGCCGCAGCCACGCTTGAGCACTGCGTGTCTTTGCCTCCCTCCCAGAAGGCCCGTGGCACATGCGTCCACCGTTTCTGTGGGAGAGGGCGCTGCGATTGAGCTCTGCGTGGGGCTGGGCTGGCATGCAGTGCTGAAGCGTGGATGCGGCTGATCCAATCAGCGCGCTCTGCTTCGCAGAGGCGAGGGAGGCCCTGCGGCCGCATCTCTTTGTTACCTGTTATCACCTCTCCTCCTTGGCAAAACGCTCCGTTCGTTTTCTGTTTTTCTCCCTCTTTGAATTGCGTCGACCGCAAGGGATGGTCGCGACGCGGAGCTAGCCACCCTTGCCTACCAGAAGAGCCGTGAGGCCGGGAAAGGGTCCGACAGCCAGGTAGAGCAGGGCGAGACTGAGCGCGAGGACGAGCCAATCAAGCGGACGCCAGGGGCTGGTCTCGTAATAGTTTTCCATATTCTGCCCCAGCTTGTAACCACGCGCCAGCAGCGCATCCCCGATCTCGCTGGACCGTCGAATCATCATCGCGACCATAGGCACGGCGATACTGCCCAGATCGCGCAATTGGCGGAAAAAGCTGCGCGGCCGAGCATTGATGGCACGGGCAATCTGCGCCTGATAGACCGTCTCGTAGTCGGTCAGGGCAAGGTTGAGGGCGCGAAAGACCGTGCTGAGGAAAAAGATGATTGCCTGTGGAACGCGTAGCTGACGCAGGGCTCCGATCAGCTCAACATCCCGGCTGGTCACGACCAGGGCCACGGTCGATAGGATCATGGCAGAGTAGCCGATGACCTTGGTGATTGCGCGCTCCAGCCCCAGGTCGCTGATATAGAGCTGTAACGGGTGAAAGAAGCGCACACTGGCAAATGTCCACTCGGGTAATGCGACAAGATGAGTCAGGATGATTGCGATAACTGTGGCTATAAGAATTCCGGTGATGATACTACGTCGCCAGATGTAGTAGCCAATGACGATTGCGAGCCAGAGAGGTTGCCAGGCGGCCAGGCCGAGATGGAGAACTCCCCCGTAAATGGGTTGCTGGAAGAGGACAACGTGGCCTGGAATGGGATTGAGCAGGGTCCAGGTGACAAGTAGGCTGAATAGAGTTGGCAGGGTTAAGAGCAGGTAGAGGCGGGCAATTTTGGCGTGCATGCCGCTGAGGGTGAAGAGCAGGAGGCCGCAAAGCCAGAGAACGATGGCACCGGCCAGGTCAGGATGGTCTGTGTTGATTGTGCGCAACTGCGCACCCGATAGACACAAGACGAGCACGGTGCGGGCGATCAGGTGAATGCGCGCTAGAGGGGCGTCTACACGGCGCGAAAAGAGAAATGTGCGCACGTAACGTCGTCCGGGGGGCGGCTGCAAATATGGTACGTCACCGTCAGTACGAGCCCGGTGGGATGCGACGCTGTCTATAAGAGCTTTTTGACTGGCCAATACCTGACTCCCTCCTATTC
>CAXTXB010000520.1:0-2467 GCA_964247965.1 uncultured Dictyobacter sp.
GCCCCAGGAATTGAGATCCGCGATCCCCCATGTAGATCTTCGCAGGATTCCAATTGAAGGGTAGAAAACCAAGTACAGCCCCCGTAAATATAGCCGAGAGAAGTGCTATAGTATATTGCTGGAAGAGAAAGCTTGTGATCGTAATAAAGATCCCTGTAATCGCCACCACCCCTCCCGCCAGACCATCCAGGCCATCCGTCAGGTTCACAGCATTCATCATGCCCACCATCCAGAACCAGGTCACAAATACAGCCGGTATAGCCAGCCAGCTAATAACTGGCTGGGTAATAAAAAGAGTAATAATTGGCGCTTTATACCAGGGCACAGGAACTTGCGAGAGTGCATCCTGAAAAGGATTGCTGAAACCAAACAAGAGCACCCCGTTAAACCTACCATTGATAAATGGACCAAGAATGATTATAACGGCCAGCGTCTGCGCTAATAGCTTAGGAAGTGGTTTCAGTGGCCTTACATCATCATAGGCGTGCACAATCACAATTAACGTTGATGCTGCCAGAAATAACCAGTAAATAACTACTTCTTTTAAGCCAGGGTCATGAATATATAAGTCAGGATCACGGATATAGAAGAGTAGAGAGGCAACGATGAAAGCAAGAAAGATGGCAACACCACCCAGACGAGGCACCTTGTCTTGCTTTCTCCCTGGTTCGGCCTTACGAACTAAATGAAATCTGCGGTTCAGTAAGATCAGACCAAAGATAAATAGGTATGATAACAAGAATGCACTTGCCCCCGCGACCAGCATCCAGGTAAGATTTCCGATGAGATCAGCCGACTGTACCGCTTGCGTAAGAAGAGCCAGAAGCGGTTGAGTATGTGCCATACTCGTCAGAACCATAACAAGCCCCCTGTAGTGATAAGAAAAAAATAAACAATCTCAGCAAGCTCGCTGGCTTGCCGCCCGGTTAAAAGTCCCCTATACAAGAAAACGCACGAGCGGGCACTTTCTACCAAGGCAAATTTCATTTATAGATGCAGGTAGCTATTAGATGACTATTTCAACCAAGCGATCCCAACCTGCATAATCTTTTTTACAGGTAACCACAGCTTGCGGCCATAGTACACGGAGGGCACGCGTCAATGGTTTACATTGTTGATAGCCGATTTCCAGGAGCATCACGCCTCCGTTCTTTAGAGTAGCAGATTTTTTTGCTTCCGTACATAACCGAAGCAACAGGTCTAGCCCATCCGGGCCACTAAAAAGAGCTATATGTGGCTCATAAGATACGACATCAGAAGTCGCCGAATCTGCCTCTTTGGTACCTACGTAGGGCAGATTGGCTACTAAGAGATCCACCGGTCCAGGTAGCGGCGCGAGCAGGTCCCCTTGTAGAAGATGAACACGTTCACTTACATGATGACGCTCACAATTGATGTGCGCTACCTCAAGGGCGGCGGCGGAAATATCACAGGCAAACAGATAGGGCAGGCGCGGCTCCTCCACGGCGATGGTGATTGGAATCGCTCCGCTCCCTGTTCCGATATCAGCCACAACGGGTTGCTGACCGGTATTCAGACGAGACTGAATATGGGCCAGGGCAGTCTCAACCAATAACTCAGTTTCGGGACGAGGGATCAATACACGCTGGTCAACAAAGAAATCCAGCCCATAAAACTCTTTGTGGCCCAGGACATAGGCCATTGGTTCATGCTGCGCACGACGGGCCAGCAAGGCTTGATACGATCGTTTTTGCTCCGCGCTCAGCTCATATTCAGGATAGGCATAAAGCTGGGCGCGCTCCAGCCCAAGCACAGATGATAAGAGGACCTGAGCGTCGAGACGAACACCCTGTAAATCGGCCGCAGCCAGCTCCTGCGCACCTTGCCGTAAGGCTTCCTGTATCTTTGTCATAGTAATAGACTTTTGCCCTCGCACACGTTAACAATTGATACTTGATCGACCCGGACTGATTATATCACTGCTTTCCATTGGGGGATACTCTTTTCTGTATGTATATCGGAAGAGGAACACGGAATATTCAGGCGGCTCGCGGGGTCATACGAATGACGATGTAATACTAAAATTTGGTGTTAAGAACTATACATGTTTATGTTTATTCACAAAATCCTGCAGCATGCCAGGCCGCTTCCTAATGCGAAATTTGTTACAGCACATTCCTGGACGGGCTACACCACTAATTTGCCATTAGAAAGCCTTGAAGACGATGACGTTATGATCGTCTTCAAACACGATGGAGAAGATGGCACGTGAGCACTGCGGCCCTGTACGGACTCCTCGTCCCCAAACTTTACGCCTACAAGAGTGCCAGGTGGCCGGATGGATTAGAATTTATGGAGCACGACCGCCCCGGCTGCTGGGAGCAGCGTGGCTATCACAATCGGGCAAACCCCTGGTTAGAGGAACGCTACTGATAACCTTTATGGGTCATGGGGGGGCGTTTTTTAAATAAAAAAAAGCCGGGGGGGAAGAGGGGGTGGGGGGTTT
>CAXTXB010000520.1:2477-4457 GCA_964247965.1 uncultured Dictyobacter sp.
GAAAACATGCTCTTCGTTCATTTTTCAAAAGTTCGCGATGACCCATAATTTTATTTGAACCAACCGGATATTTGCAGGTAACAGCGCTCATCGTCGGCGTCGCCGGGGACCCACCAGCGGGCGAGCGAGACGCGGATGAGAGTATGTGCAGGGATACGGACTATAGGTACTGCGAAACCTACGTAGCGGATATATAATCTTCTTTGGGGTGGATCAGCGGATAGATCAAGCCAGTAGTATGGTTTGCTACCACGGCGATAGACGAGCGTTAAGACGCGGTCCGAGAGCCAGTAGCCCGTGCTGCACGCGGGAAGCCCTTTCTCTCGACTGATGTAGGCGACGTTATCACCAATGACGATTTGACCGTCGAAGAGTAGTTCCGGACCACCTTCCCATATCTTAATGCGCGGCAGCAGTGTTTCGCGCAAATTCTTCTGCTTGCCGATATATTGCTCCTGGGTAACACAGACATCTTCAATATGTGGGGGAGTGAGGGAAGCCGGGGGATGGAATTCCATATCCCACACCTGACCGACATCCAGCGATGTATCTGTAGACTGATGAGAACCATCGGCAGCCAGGAGACGCACGCTTTTATTTGTTTCGCGCGTCAGTCCACCGACGCATACTCCTGTTTGCATATATGTTTTTGCAACAATCAAGACTCGTTCCACCTTGTCATCCTCCAACTACATAGATTGTGCGCCCACGCGACACTATTCAAGCGTATGCGTGGCAGGTATAATATTTTCAACCTCCAGGCCCAGATCCTGGGCCAACTTTGCAGCGACCAAAGAGCGGTGGCATGCACCCGGCTCGCGCTCCACGCAGAATAAAGCAACGACGCTTCCATCTAGTCCCAGCCGCTCGATAAAGTTGTGTGCATCGAATGTTGATAAGTAACGTTCTTCGTATTCTTGGATAAATCTTGAGGTCAGGGTGACCCGTGTACGTTTAGCGACGCCTAGTATGGTATCAGCCTGTTTCTGCAGTTTGCGCAACGCTGGATCGGGGGCAAGCTCTTTAAAGTGCTGGTAGTGGATACTCAGCGCTGCCAGGCTTTGTTGCAAGCGCACACTATTTGCGAATGTGTAGCGAGATCCACGCATCCCTCGATGGAAGCGCAGATCGCACAAGAGACTGGTGTGCGCATGTACCAATGCAGAGAAGAAAGTCTCGGATGTGAAGCCATAGGCACCGATCGTAAGTAGCTTAATCATCCTGCTCTCCCTCGTGATGCATGGGCTGATATGATTTGTGCGAGCGGCCAACTCTGGCATCCAGGTCCAGCAGCGGAACATCTTCGAAGAGAGGCAATTGTCCATGTGTCAATAAAAGGTTGAGCTCAGCCTGCCCTTTCAGTTCTCCCTTCTCATCGATATGCGAGACGGCGATATGCTGCTCTAAGAGCGTGTTACCGATGAGCTTACTACGGTGGCAATCCTGCGGCTTGAGCTCAGAACACATAAGGGCTACACGGAGCTGTTTCTCCCACGCCGTATGCAGGCGAGCGATGCCTTGCTGATACCAGGCCTTGTCATGCACAAGCGCATAATCGACTTTGCCGGCAACATAACAGCCCGGATCAGTGGGGCGGCCGCCGAGAGAATCGCCCATAAACACATAGGAAAGCCCCTGACGCACTAGAGAGGCCTCCAGTGAAGCTTTGGAGAAATGGGGATTGTAGCGTGAGTAGGGCTGCGAGCGCACATCGACCAGAAAATCAATACTATAGCGTTCTAGAAGAGCAAGAAAAGATTCAATTGATCGATTGCCATGACCAATAGTGTAGAGCGGAATTTTCACACCACCTCCTCCAAACCACCATCGTAGAAGTAAGACAGATGGAGACTATCGCCTCATAAGTAATGATACTTGACGAGATGAACACGTGTCAATACACCATGGGTTTTATAGTACAAAAGGCGTAGAGTTCTTAATGACTCAGGCAGCATTTGCTACTATTGGGAAACTTTTTTT
>CAXTXB010000521.1:0-707 GCA_964247965.1 uncultured Dictyobacter sp.
GATATTCTTCTAACCGCTTCACCAGATCCATAGTTCATCCTCTCTGTGTATGACTAGTAGTGTTATGAAGAGTCGGTTGTGCGACTATTCTGCGAACAGAATCTCCTACACTACACGCTTCAACTGTTTCTACATGCGACAAACCCAGAAAACGCATTACATGAACGAGAAAGGACACAAGGGGAGAAGAGCGGGACCAAGCACAGAAGATTCCACATACACCCACCCTTGCCCTACTCCACCCGAATACAATGGTGCCGTTAGACCAAAAGGGCCGGATTCTTGCTCGACATTTGATGCGAGAAAACCAGCCCTTTCTACATTTCGGAGGATCTTATTCTGATTTAGTTCTGCGATACTCTTTTTCCAGCCCTTAGATCGGATAAGATGGGATTGAGTTGAGAGATGCATCCGTTGATGCTCTTGCAATGTTTCAATCTGTCCTTTCTTGTACCAGCGGTCGGGTAAGAAACGGCAAGGGATTCAAGGTGCGATGCCTACACCATCCTCGTAAAACACTGCTGTAGTTCCCACTCTTTATAAAAGGGTATAAGCTCATTATAGCACATTTCTCTCTAGCAAACAATTCTTTCTGGATAGTCGAAATGTGGAAACAGAGAAACTCGAAATTTTCTAACTAGCGAAAATTTTAGAAATTATTTAAATAGTTTTTTTTAAGGGCGGGGGGGGGGAAAAAAGAAATTTTA
>CAXTXB010000521.1:717-4452 GCA_964247965.1 uncultured Dictyobacter sp.
TCCACAACTTACAAAACGGGTGTTTCCCCCCCCCCGGCCTTAAAAAAAACTATTTTCATCATTTCTCAAAAGTTCGCTAGTTAGAAAATTTCGAGTTTCTCTCTATGCTAAATGAGTGAGAATAACTCGCTCGCCAGTTCTTATCTGTAATACAGTAGCGGCACTGCTATTTTGCAGCGCAACTCCTATGTAGCCGGAACTATCTATATAGAGAAAGGGATCATCTGCGGGCTTGTGGCTGGCTTCGGCGAAGTAGCGGCGGCGAGCGCTCACGACTGCTCCAGTACGCGAAAACAGTAGCTGGACTGAAGCATATTGGAAGAGATCAGGCAGCATACTAGCAGGAAGGTTAGTAATCAGGTTCCCAAAGTGATCTATATGAGCAATTTGTGCACTTACCTGCTCACTTTGAAAAAGCGGGGGGGCTAGATCCAGACGGTGCAAAACAGAAGGTGCAACAGCTGAACCGAGATCGGCCAGAGGAACCGCGTTGGCGATATGGGCAGCCACAGGCGAGAAGATATCCCGGCCCTGAAAGGCCGCGCTTACTTGAGAGAGGTGATAAGTAGAATTTGTCAACGCAATCACCTCATGTATGGGTTGTTCTTGTAAGACGTAGCTAAACAGGCCATTGTCAGGACCCACAAAGAACCAATCACCTGCGCGCAAAGCAAGCGGCAGACGCTGGCCGCCCACTCCTGGATCAACGACACAGACAAAGATGGTCTCACGAGGGAAATAGCGATAACTGGTAGCGAGCACCCAGGCCGCCTCAGAGATATGCTGTGGAGCGATATCATGCGAGATATCAATAAGTACTCGGCCCGGAGCCAGACCCAAAACAACTCCCTTCATCACAGCAACATAGCCATCAACGAGCCCAAAATCAGTCAGAAAGGCGATCGGGGCCTCAGGTTGAGAAGAAACACGTTGAGACATAGGACTAATGTACCCCCTCGAAGGATTCAAATAAGGCTCAAAAAGAGCTAAAAGCTGCCGCATTATCTTATATTTTACGCAGAACGACCACGCTCTATCTCAATAGTCATGTCTGAGTCTGATAACTATGACAGCGCAAGAGATGTATGCTATACTAAGCCCGAATGCAGACACGGCATAGGACGCAGAGACGCCGCCGCGCAGCACAGACCTGATAACAGAGAAGAGAGGTCAAAGCTACCGCATGCGGCACCGGACAACAGACATCTACATAGAACGGTTATCCGTCACATCATCTGTTTTACTACACCTGGACGAGTAAAGAGATCAGACTCTTTCTAGCATAATTTTCCTCGTCAAGCGTGTGCAACCGACTCGCCTCCCGTGCCTGTTAAGTAGGGGTATGTATACACGCAGGAGGCTTTCATGAGCAAGGCTGCAGGGTCAGGCGAGCAAAATTTAGCATCTACCCCTGCGAACTCAGTTATAAAGTGGGTAACAACTGGAGTGATGCAGGCATGAATATTAGTACTAGTACTGGTGGACCACACATTCTGCTCTTTGAGCGAGATCAGCAGTTAGCTACACTCTTGGTTAGTGAACTTCAGCTAGCTGGCTATACGAATCATACCGCGCGTACAGCGGTAGAAGTCTTTGATGCGATCGCGCGCTATCCGATCCGGCTTGTGCTTGTGAATCTTGCGCAGGCGGCGGCGGCGCGACGTGAGTTCTGGGTGGCGTTGGATAGTCAGCGCCGAGATCGCAAGGTGCAAGTTCTTACTTTCCTCTGTACAAATCTGGCGGGTTATGGGCCGCGCGACTTCGAAGATCGGTCATCAAATACTATGGCGGATATAGAAGTTGACGGCATGATGGGATTGATGGGTCTCGTCGATGCGGTCCGTGCACGCGTCCCGAGCGAAAATATTGAGACAAGTTCCAATACGCTACCACGCATGCCAAAGGTGCCGCCCGCTTCATCCTCATCAACAGCATCTCTGCCGCGCTTCCAGCAACAATCAGGGCAGGGAGGACCGGCGTACCGGCCCGAGGTTACTACAGATATGGGCACTCAACAAACCGCAACGAGGACGTACGCAACACCGCTACCGCCGGCGAACAGTTTCGCGACTCCTACCCAGTCTACGCCCTCTCAATCTAATACGAATCAGCCTGCAGCCTCTCCATCCGCCCAAAGCGCGACACCTGCCTACACCGAGAAAATCCGGGCAGTTCTTTACCCTAACCAGCGCACCTGGAGCGCCCAGGGCACAAACGGCTACTCCACAGGACAAGAAAACAAAGAGACGACACAAACGGGGCAAGCGACGCAGGCAGCTTACCCACCAAGATCATACAGCTCTTCTACCCTACCAGGACCCTCCGATTCTGCGTTACAAAGACTGGCAAATGGACAAGCCAACGATGGCGGTAGTGAATCAGGATTAGCACAATTATCGCGCATGGCTCAGGGCTATCGCTCTCCCTTCAAAGAGGAGAGTAATAATGCTGGCACATATACCACTACAGACCCGATGATACAACCACAGAATACGCAGAATACGCGGCCGGCCACAAATATACTCTACCAGACTGAAGCGACACAGCCGTTTGCACGTCCTACAGCATCGGCCACGACATACGCGCCGCAACAGACGGAACCAGTCGAATTAGATGCAGCAGATTCTTCGCGAACAGAGATAAACAACCTCAATGATGCTGCATACACGCCTTACATGCCTTCAAGCACACGGGCAGGTACTGAAGATAGTAACCCCCAGACAAATATTAGTGCTCAGACCTTGCGAGCATCACCTATTCAGGATATGCCAATCGAACGGACTCCGCCAGGGCCGGCAGTTACAGAGAGTACGAAACGACCAGACGTACTCTCCCGCGCTAATTACGGCCAGCAGCTTGCACAGATTGCCCAGCAATTGCAGGCGATACAGCAGGCTCAACCAGCCTCCCCTCCATTGGCATCTATCGCAACGTCGATGCCTGCACCCGCAAGTAGAGAGGCGCCTATCACAACTCCTCCCGCTCCTCTTGAGCCTGTAGCGGCTTCAACATTGCCACAGGAAGAGATACGTAGAGAAGAAGCTCCACAAAGCGAGAGGAAAGAAATACCCAGGGAGCCAGAATACAGAGAGCCGATTGAAAACGGGAAGGAGCATCGAAACTATAGCGAGGAAAGGCAAGCTCAGGCAGAACCAAAGTCAGGAACAGACTTTGAAGAAGGGCTGACTGCGAACAATGCTGTGCTCCTTGATATTGTTCAGAGTCTGCCACCGATGCCTGCGCTCGCAGAACAACAGCAGTCCGTTCAACCACAAGTATTAAGTGGAAGAGCAACGCGTTCGCTAGGTAAGGTATTACTAGATGGACATCTTGTACCCCATGATCGTTTAGAGGTTGCGCAAAATATACAGCGTATGCTACGTGGTGTGGACTTGAATTATCAACTTGGTGAAATTTTACTTATGTTTAAGCTACTTACTCCTGACCAACTTCTGGCTGCCAGCCTTGTAAGTTACGGTTTGATTACGACGACACAGATCAGCGCGCTAGGCCGAATACGTCAAGAGCTGCACGCCATTGGACTAGAGTATGATCTGGAGAACCTGCTCATTCTGTTCAGAATTTTGACCCCGGAGCAGTTACGAGAGGTGCGAGCAAGCTTACAGAGCTAAAAGAACTTTAGAAATAATGACTCACCCCGAATTTTTGAAAAATGAGGAACATCGCGCTGTACAGGCTCTTTTTTCTGCCATTGGCAGAAAAAAGAGCCTGTAC
>CAXTXB010000522.1:0-4437 GCA_964247965.1 uncultured Dictyobacter sp.
CGCTTAGAGAAGGAGGGAACCAGCAATTGGCAGGCAGTAATCAAAATAATGAGGTGCGGCGACCACGGGAACGTCTGGGGCCAAGCCTGAAACCGGGGACCTCGCGTGTCAGCAAGGCAACTGGGAGTCACGAGTCCGTGGTGCAGCGTATCGAGCAGCGCTCAAACTACCCGACTCAAAGGCCGGGAAGTACGCGTCGTGCAGTCTCTCCAAGACAGCCTCCGCGCAGTAAGCCGACCTCTGGGACGAGCTCTACACGCCGAGGAACCTCGCCCGGTACCGGTTCAAAACGTTCGGCCGCGCCCTCTTCCGCGCCTAATGGCGCCCGCGATACACAATTTATTGGATGGGCGCGCGACAAATGGAATAATTTAGAATCTCACCAGCAAGAGCGGGTGCGTATTATTGTGCTCTTGTTTATATCTTTGCTACTATTAGCATCGCTTACTATCTTCAGCTCCGCGCCGGTCTGGAACGGCATCTACAAGTTCTTTTTAACCTTCTTTGGTTGGTCTGCCTACGTCTTCGTTTTAGGTCTGGTGGCTTTTTCTTCCATTCGTTTGTGGGAGTCTATGAATAAAACGCGCATTCTGCGCTGGCCGCTTATTATAGGCCTGATATTCATCTGCCTCCTTGTCCTTATTGAGAGCCGCTTGATCATGGGCACGCTGAAAGCTGGTGTGCTGGCCGAACTCCTGGCAGGACCCTTGTTGGGCTGGTCGGCGGCGGTTCAGCATGTAACGGTGCTTGGGTTGCTCCTGGTTGCTATTATCCTTACCTTCCGCATCACGTTTGGGCATGTGCTAATGGTTATGCGTTTCATTGATGGCATTATCGCAAATAGTTCTAATCGGCTGCCCACACAGTCGGCCCAATCTGTACCGTCTGGGCGCGCCGAAAAATTAGACGAGCGCTTCCTTGGTCAGCGACCACAATATAGTCGCTATGGAGCCAATGGAGCCAATGGAGCTAGTGGTACTAGTGGAGCCAGAGGTATCGCGGCGGTGCCGGAGCCTCAAAATCGGCCCATTGCGCACAAAGTTGGGCGGGCAAGCATGGCGTCAGGTATTGGAAGGCGTCGGCCAATTAACGAGGATGAGACTGTCTTAGATAGCGATAATAACTTTGGTTATGATGACGATAACGATGATGTCGATCTTTATAACGAAGAGACTGTTGCTTTCGAGAATGAGGGTGAGTTGGAGGATGATGATCCTCTCAACGATATCAATATTCACAAGCAGCAAGTAGGTACGGTGCCACGTGGGACTATTGAGCCTCAGCCGTTGGATCTCTCCGCCCATGCGGGTGCTGTGCGCGGTGCGAGGCAGCAGCCACTTCCCTTGCAGCAGCCTGAGTATGAAGACGAGTATGAGGATGAAGAGGCGGTGCTGGGCCTATCTGCGCCGGCTCCTACTCCATTTCCATCCAGGCCACCGGCCACGTCTGGCGTAAACAAGCCGCGTTCTGTCTCTGCGGCCGTCAATGCCGCCGTGCCGGCTGCGGCTCCGGTTGAGCTGCCAAACATCACGTCTGTTTGGAAAGTACCAGGCACCGGCCTGCTTAATAACCCGGAGGTCGTGAAGCTGCAATTGTATGGCCAGGATACCTCCTCTCTGGCCGCGCTGATTCAAGATACGCTGCGCAGCTTCCGCGTCGACGCGGAGGTGCGTGAGGAAGATATCAGCATTGGGCCTACGATTATCCGCTTCGGCATTCGGCCAACGGGCAAGCCGGAGATGATGCTGGATGAGAAGACGGGCAAGATGGTGCCGGTGCGCGATGCGGCCGGTCAGATCGTCTACGAGACCCGCACGCGCGTGAGCCGTATTATGGCCCTGCAGAACGACCTGGCCCTGGTATTGGAGGCCAAGACGATTCGTATGGAGGCTCCCGTTCCCGGCCGCCCCTACGTCGGCGTTGAGATTCCCAATAAGAACAGCCGCATGGTGACCTTGCGTGAAGTATTAGAGAGCAAAGAGTATGTGGGCATGAAGGCCAAGTCAAAGCTGGCGATCGGGTTGGGCAAAGACGTGGCTGGCCTGGTGCGCGTGGGCGACCTCTCCAAGATGCCTCATCTGCTCATCGCGGGCGCGACTGGCTCTGGCAAGAGCGTGATGATCAACACGATCATTGCCAGTATTCTTACTCAAGCCACACCTGATGATGTGCGCCTCCTGATGGTTGACCCGAAAATGGTGGAACTGAACATGTACAATGGCATTCCCCATCTGCTGTCGCCTGTGGTTGTGGAGGTGGATAAAGTTGTTTCACTGCTCAAGAACGGGATCAGCGAGATGGAACGACGCTATCGCCGCTTCTCGCAGCTCGGTGTGCGCAATCTGGATGGCTATCGCAAGATGCGCCTGGAGCGCATTGCTCAGGGGGATGTCTCGCTCAACAACCTGCCTTCCATCGTCATCATTATCGACGAGCTGGCCGATCTGATGATGGCGGCCCCTGAAGAGGTTGAGGGCATGATCTGCCGCCTGGCGCAACTGGCGCGCGCAACGGGTATTCACCTGGTCGTCGCCACGCAGCGCCCCTCGGTCGATGTCATCACGGGTCTGATCAAGGCCAATATTCCGACGCGTATCTCTTTCATGGTCAGTTCGGCGGTCGATTCGCGCACGATCATCGATATGGGGGGCGCGGAACGTCTGTTGGGCCGGGGCGACATGCTCTATCTTCCTGCCGATGCCGGGCGGCCTGAGCGCATTCAGGGTGCCTTCCTATCGGATGAAGAGGCTCAGAAGCTGGCCGACTACTGGCGTAATCAGATCGTTGAGTATGCCCAGGCGGCGGGTGGAGCACCCGCTGAGGCGGAGCCACAGGAAGAGCCCGGCTGGGAGTTAAAGGCCGCGTCTCCAGATGATTTCGAGCTAGAAGATGATCTGCTAGAGAAGGCCGAGGAGGTCGTACGCGAGTATGGACGCGCCTCGATCTCGCTTCTGCAGCGCCGCCTGCGCATCGGCTATTCACGTGCCGCCCGCCTGATCGATCTCTTGGAGGAAAGCGGCGTCATCGGCCGCTCAGAAGCCAGTGGACGCGCCCGACCGGTCTACGATCAAAGCCAGTCTGGCTACCAACAACCAGAAGAAGAGGGTCCAAGTCTGCTAGACGAGGCTGACGATATCATGGATCAAGAAAAGGCTCGCAACGAGTTCCTGCGCAGCCAGGCCGCCCGCTTGCAAGAGCGCCGCAGCCACAATCCGCCCGCGCCGGCCGATGATGACTTGATTGAGTAGTCATGCTATTATCATATCGCGGCTTCGCCGCTCTCTAGAAAATTTATAGGTGTTATCATAAATATTGTCCATTTTGCGCATTTCGATACACTTTTATGCAAAGCGCAAAAGTGTATCGAAATGCGCAAAATGGACAATATTTATAGAGAAGAATTGTACATCGAAGGCGCATAAATGCGCGAGAAAAGAGATAAGTCCAGCACATCAGGAACTAAACATTATTATAACTATCTCCAAAAGCATAATCATGATATTCGGTAAGTGGTCGATAGCCCATCTTCTGATAAATGCCGTTTGATATCGGATTGGCAAGGTCCGCAAACAGACTGCAGGCTTGCCAACCTTTGTCTAATAATTGTTGGCTCAATGCAGCCACACAATTAGAGGCGTATCCCTTGCCGCGATACTCTGGTGGAGTATACACTGGCCCAATGCTAATCACATGGATCACCGGACGCGTTTTAGCCGCCATACTCACAATCCTTCCATCAGCTAGCTTCCAGACATACATATCGCCATTATAAATCTTCATTGCAGCCGTTTTACGTGCATCCAAAGGATCGTCACCAGACAAAGCCTCTTCCATAAATGCTTTCATCCAATCCGCAATCAATTCTAAATCATCTTCAACAGCCACGCGCAGCATTCCCTCCACTGGCACTGGAGGCTGTACTTCCGTCAGCTCAAAAACTCGTTCGCGTCTCCCTATCCTGTATCCCTGCCCTGTCAGCCCTCGCCATGCTTGCGCGAAATCGTGCGCCTCCCGTTCAGGTGCCAGAACACCTGGAACCTTCCAATCTTGCTGACGCAAATTCTCAACTAGAAGCCTTAGTGCTGCCTGATGATCACTTCTATGGCTATAAAGTATTAATTTGTGTGGAGGCGTCATACTGGCGGCGCATATCAATCCCTGCTCATCTTCCACCGTTGCCAGATAAGGAGCCGCCCTGATACTCTCTGGATGTTTTCTAAGGCCAAAGCAAACACCGAGCATTAAGCTGTTCACTGTCTCATTCTTCAGCAGGTCGGCCTCAGCTCTTGTCAGGAAATCGTGTGCATTTTGATAGCTTGTCAGAAGCATGCCTTCCTCCTTATAGATATACAATAAATGTACACGCCTACAGCGTCACCCCTCTTTCATTTAATATTTTAACTTATTTTTCGTTCAATTGCTTTTTCTGCAAACTAT
>CAXTXB010000523.1:0-4422 GCA_964247965.1 uncultured Dictyobacter sp.
GTATAGCGATGCCGCAGCCCTGTTTCAACTGACGGGAGCCAACCTGGACTCCTCGCATGTCGCGCCGAAGATACTCTGGGTACGTGATAACGAGCCGCACGTCTTTGAGCAGTCGCGTCATCTGCTGGTTCCCGGAAGCTATATGGCCTATCGTCTGACGGGAGAAGCTGTTGTTGACTACTCAAATGCGTCTTCGACGCTGCTTTTCGATGTAAAACAAAGAAAATGGGCGCAACCTCTCATAAACAAGCTAGGACTAGACGAACAGCGGCTGGGACGAGTTGATGGCGCGACCAGTATTATCGGTCCGCTCACCAGCCAGGCGGCCGAGCGTTTAGGGCTGACGACAAAAACGCTGGTTGCTGTCGGCAGCGGTGATGAGCATGCCGCCTGCGTCGGCGCGGGAGTTACGACCAGCAATATTGTCTGTGACATTAATGGGACCGCTGAACCGATCTGCGCGGTCTCTAGCGTGCCTGTCTTTGACGGGGAGGGACTACTGGAAACGCACTGCCATGCTGATTCGGCGGCCTGGTTGATTGAGAATCCTGGCTTTGTTTCTGGCGGAAGCTATCGCTGGTTTCTCGATACGTTCGCGTTTCATGAGCGGGCTCTGGCAGCGCAGCGCGGCATCAGTCCCTATGAAGTATTGAATGCAGAGGCCGAGCAAGCGCCCGCCGCCGCCGATGGCCTTCTCTTTCTCCCTTGTATGAGCGGAGCGATGACCCCGACCTGGAATGCAGATGCACGAGGCGTCTTCTTTGGCCTGAGCCTCGCGCATGGACGTGGACACATGGTGCGGGCGCTCCTTGAGGGTACGGTATATGGTCTGAAAGATAACGTGGATCGCATGAGGGAGATTGGACTACATCCTCAAGAAATTCGGGCCGTGTCGGGCGGTGCGAAAGGACGCTTATGGCTGCAAATGAAGGCGGATGTCACGGGACTTCCGGTGAGTGTACCACACGAGTTGGAGACGACAGCCCTCGGCGCGGCCCTGCTCGCGGGTGTCTCTTGCGGCCTCTTTACCGATTTACACCAGGCGGCACAGGCGTGCGTGGGGGTTGCAACCTATGTAGAACCTAATCCCGCACATAGACAAGTATATGATGATGCATATGCCTTGTACCAACAGGTATATGCTGCTTTACAAGAACCATTTCGAAAGGCAGCACAACGATGACTCACGCGACTTTCCCTCTTGACCCTGCCGATATTCCTGCGTTGAAACGCTGGCTAACAGTGCAGGCGGACCCGCAGGCGATACTACGCCCGATTGAGATCGACGAGATTCTTATTGGTCCCGATGTATTACTGGAACTACCAGCAGTCTTAGAGCGGGCAGGAAGCTCTAGGGGGGCACGTGTATTGCTGGTGATGGATGAAACTCCTATGCGCCGCGAAGAGCAGGATCTAAAGCCTTTTATCCAGGATCTGTTGCAACAGGCTGGTTATCAGGTGCAAACACTGAAGCTTCCAGGGGATGCCTATGGCCTTGTACACGCAGACTTTGAGCAAGTTGAGCGTGTGCAGTCGGCGCTTGCTCCTGGCCTGGCCCTCATCGCGCTGGGTGGCGGCACGGTTACCGACATCGCCAAGCACGCCGCTTATCTCTATGATGAGCAGCATCCCGCACAGCCAAAGACTGTCTACATCTGTTGCCAGACGGCCAATTCCGTTACCGCTTATGCAGCAAGTATGGCGGTATTGCTGAAAGACGGCGTCAAGCGGACGATTCCCTCACGCTATCCCACTGCTATTCTCTCTGATTTACGTGTGCTTGCCTCCGCACCCAGGGCGCTGACGACGGCGGGAGTAGGCGATTGCTGCGCCCGTTTTGTCGCATACGGCGATTGGTATCTTGCAAGCGCGCTTGGCCTTGTCAGCCTCTACAGCGAAGTACCTCTGGCCCTGATGGCAAATCTTGACGCGGTCTTGCTAGAAAACGCTGCCGGCATCGGCCAGCGTTCACACGCGGGAGAGGCGGTGGTGGCACGTGCGCTGCTGCTGGCGGGAATCGCACAGTCTATCGTCAACATGTCGGCCCCGATTTCTGGAACCGAGCATGTGACCTCCCACGTATTAGATATGATTGCAGATCATTATCAGCGTGGCCTGGCTCTGCATGGCGCGCAAGTAGGCGTGGCGACGATCACGGCGTCCACATTCTATCAACGTTTCCTTGATAACTTTGATCCAGATGTTGTAAACATCGACGCTTGTTATCCTGAGCCAGGTCCACTACAAGCTCATATTCAACACCTGTTTGAATCCATAGATCCAGGCGGTGCGATGGCCCAGGAGTGTTGGAGCGATTACAGCAAAAAACTTGCGTTATGGCACAAGAATCGCGTCCACTTTGAGTACTTCTGCGCATGCTGGCAGGAAGAGCATCGTCCAAAACTGGCCTCGCTTGTCTGCCGCCCTGAGACCGTTCGGCGCATCCTTGAAGAGTCCGGCGCGCCACTGACTCCTCAAGAGTTGGAACCGCCCGTCAGCCAGGAAGAGTATGACTTCGCCGTCCAGAACGGACACTTCATTCGAGGGCGCTTCGTCCTGGGGGACCTGCTGTATTTCCTGGGAGAGAAGAGTTAAACACGTTCTTTTCAATAAAGGATAGTATTCAATGTCATCCGCTAGACCGAATCATCGTGTCACCACACGTCCTCCACATGGATCTCTTTCCTCCTCGTCCGCAGCAATCACGGACGAGCAGATACAGGCAGTCCTGCACGACTCAGCGCAGTATCCCGGCGGCTATGCCTCGCTACTGATTCAACCTCAGAGCGAGGCTGAGCTGGCAAGCATTCTACGTCAGTACGCGTGCGTTCTGCCAATCGGTGCCCAATCCTCCCTCACGGGAGGAGCAACACCGATGGGAGAAGTTGTCGTAAGCCTCACGCACCTCACAAAGATACTTGAGATAGGCCCGGAGACCGTACGTGTCCAGGCCGGCATCTCCCTACGAGCCCTGCAGGAGGAACTGGCGCGCAGGGATGCATATTATCCACCAGTGCCATCATATGATGGAGCCACGGTCGGCGGCACGGTCGCCACCAACGCCGCTGGTCCCGCAACCTTCAAATACGGAAGTACGCGGGCCTGGGTGCAAGCGCTTACCGTCGTCCTCGCCTCAGGAGATGTACTCGACCTTGAGCGAGGGCAATGCACAGCGCATCCCGATGGCTACTTCGAGATCGAGAGTACTTCCGGGTTGCAGCGGATTCCTGTACCTGCGTACCTCGTTCCCCATGTCCCCAAATGTTCCGCAGGCTACTATGCGGCGGCTGGCATGGATCTCATCGACCTGTTTATAGGTTCAGAGGGCACGCTCGGTATCCTCACCGAGGCCACCCTGCGTCTCATAACGCCCGCCCCCGCCATCTGCATCGCCGTCGTACCCTGTGCAACGGAAGCGCAAGCACTCAGCCTTACACAAAAGCTTCGTGCTTTATCGCTCGAAACACGTAGAACGCGGAATCCTCGCAAGCTGGATGTCAGCGCAATCGAGTACCTCGACGCACGCTCATTAGAAATTGTGCAAGAGGATGGAAGTGACAAACGCAATGGCTTTCACTTCCAGCCAGATGCTCACGCGCTTTTGCTGATACAGATCGAACTTCCCCCTGAATACGCGAAGAGCGCCTACGACGATCTCGCCGCAGCCCTGGAGCTCAACCCACCCGATGTTCCCCTCGTCCACCTGGTCCAACGGCTAGAAGAGGCCAACGTCCTCTCAGAAACAGAACTAGTCATGCCAGAAGATCAGAGGCGCGCCGGGCAAGTGCGCGCACTACGAGAGGCCGTGCCGGACGGAGTCAATGCACGCGTACTGAAATGCAAACGGGAGCAAAACGCGGCAATCACAAAAGTGGCGGCGGACATGATCGTCCCATTTGAGCATCTTGCACAGATGATGCAGCTCTTCCGAGAAAACTTCGAGAAACGCGGCCTTGACTACGCCATCTGGGGCCATATCTCCGACGGAAACATGCACCCCAACCTCGTGCCGCACGCACACGCCGACATCAAAGCCGCCCAGGAAGTCATCCTCCTCTGCGGCCAGGCCGTCACCGCTCTGGGAGGATGCCCACTCGCCGAACACGGCGTTGGGCGCAATGTCGTCAAAAAGACACTACTCATGCAACTCTATGGAGAGACCGGATACAAACAGATGCAAGCAGTAAAGCAAGCCCTCGACCCCAAAGGAAAGCTCGCCCCCGGAAACCTCTTCCAGAGCTGATCTACAAAGATAGCTGGATCGATATCCTTATTTAATTGTTAAAGAGCATTACGGCGTCCAATCCGCATCAACTTAAGGGTGCAGTGACCTAATTCTTTTGGTGGGGAAGCGTGACCGGCTCCCTCCGCGTAGCGACCATCCCTTGCGGTTGTCGTGCTCCCTCCGCGTCAGAGGCCAGC
>CAXTXB010000524.1:0-923 GCA_964247965.1 uncultured Dictyobacter sp.
GTTCTACACTTTCCAGGCAAAGCCTGGAAAGTGTAGAACAAGCAAAAAGATAAAATACGCAACGAGCGCCGAAGGCGCGAGAACCGCAGAGTGAAGGGAGTCTAGCATTCTCTTGGATTTCTTTGTCAATAATTATAATGAGGAGGGTGAAGTATGGTAAGTAGACCTGGTAGTGGCCGTTTCGCATTTATGGATGCGGGCGAGGCCGCGAAACGTCTAGGGATTGATCGCGTTACCCTCGATTTATGGGTAAAAGAGGGGCGCATCAAAACTCATCGCGGCGTAGGGCGTGAGGCCTTCTTCCGCAGCGGTGAGGTGGAGGCACTTTATAGTGAGCTGTATCCTACTAACGAGCTGGCTGAGGCCGTGGTGGCCGACGAACAGGACAGCGCGGGCGAGACCTCTAAGGGAGCGCGCAAGAAGCAGGACCCACAGATGCGCGTCTATCTGCGTCTACAGGCCGATGCCAAGTGGTACGATATCTCTGAAGATGACATCCGCTCCTGGTTTCAGCAATTAGCACCGGATGGTTACGAGCGCAACAAGCGCAACGTCGAGCATACTATCAAGAAGCTACAGTATCTTGTCAGCCTGATTGAGGACGGTCAGAAGCGCGAGCAGTAGTAAGCAAAGAATAGATCCCTTCCTGTAGAAATAGACAGGTAGTTCGCAGGTACTTTGGACCGTTCGAAAAACTGGTGGAAATAGCGGTGCTTGAGCGCCCTACCCCAGGTATACTACCACTGTGCAGAGAAGCTACCAGTGCAGTATCAGCGATTGGGACGACACTGAAAGTGGAACCCGGTGTCCAGCAATTGTACAAGCAACCACTCTTAAAATGTGCGATTTGTCTGCGGGCGAGGCTAGACGAGGACACATCTGAATGAGAGAGGGACGCCTGTGACGCACCATCGGATATGGCG
>CAXTXB010000524.1:933-1400 GCA_964247965.1 uncultured Dictyobacter sp.
ACCAAAACCCTTTTTCTGGCCCCCACCCCCCCCACCCCGGGTTGTTTTTGGCCCCACCGGGGACGATTTTTGAGTGTGTGTATAAATGAGTGTGATTGAGAAAGCAGATCATGCTGGAATAAGGAGCACGAGATGGCGCAATGGGCATATAAGGTTGTATATATTGATTATCGTGGGCGCATTTCTTGTGAAGGCGTCGAAACCCTGATCGGGAACGAGCGACGCAGTACTTTTGCTCGTCGCTATCTAAATGGTTTAGGTCGC
Organism: uncultured Dictyobacter sp.; assembly: GCA_964247965.1. GTDB lineage: Bacteria > Chloroflexota > Ktedonobacteria > Ktedonobacterales > Ktedonobacteraceae > Dictyobacter. The sequence goes on from CAXTXB010000524.1 coordinate 1,198, forward strand.
GATGGTTGGGAAGTGGTTGGCATTCAGCCCCTGACTTCCAACTCGGCATACTATATTATGAAGCGTTCTGCACAAGAAGGTGACTACGCCGAGGAGGCCCCCGCGGCTGCTCAGCAGTCCGCACCGGAGCAAGCCCCCACAACATCTACTAGTGGCAATGTCACAGTAGAAAACGTATAACAGGTTATTCCGAGCGTTTAAAA
>CAXTXB010000524.1:1410-3046 GCA_964247965.1 uncultured Dictyobacter sp.
CTCTTTTTACTGCCTCCGGCAGTAAAAAGAGCGTGCAACATACGATTTTCATCATTTTTTAAACGCTCGGAATAACCTGTTATGTATCACCACGCTGCAATGCAAACTGTTTAAACATCTCCTCCCACACCTCCTGATTCTCCATCCGCTCGCGTGGGTCGGCAACCCGGCCATTGATCATTTCAAAGATACTGATAAGCAATCGCTGTAGAACCATCGAAGCTTCATCATAGAAGCTGGCAGCCTGCTTCATATCTCGACTCACAATGCCATAGCAGAGGGTAGTGAAGTTTTCGACATCAATATGATTCTGGTCCACACGGAATTCGTAATTGCCCATGTGCCAGAGGTCCTCATTGATCATCAAGGTTTTAAGCGTATTAGGGTCCAGGTCTATACCGTTGCTGCGGCACGTCTCGGCCAGGGCATCCATCGTCCAATTAATAAAGGTAACGATGGCGGGCAATTGTTCCATCGGCGTGTGCCGCCTCTCCCACTCCTGCTCCATCCGGCTAATCAAGTCGAGCAGCGCGAAATTTTCCAGGCGCAGTTTCTCCGCTGGATCTGGTAGGCGTACTTTGCGTCCATTTTCGCTTGGAGCCGCCTCTGAATAAGAAGAGGGGCGAATAAACTGTTGATGGATCAGTTGCCCTAATTCGCGCGCGACATCCATCTCAGGCCGCCGCAGTGCGCTCGCGATCCGCCGTACTCTACGATACAGATTAACGTGTGTGAAGAGCTCCAAGCTGCGCATATCGAAGCGCATCGTATAGGTAATCGTGGGGGCAAGCTGCAGCATAGTGCGCATACCTTGAGGGAGATAGCGATGCAGCTCCTGCCATTCATCCCCGTAGCGAATCATCTCCATGGTAATACGCACAACCTCGATATCGAGCGAAGGCTCACCATAGGGTAAAAGCTTCTGAACCTTTGGGCTCGCAATAAATTCGTAGGTGCCATCCTGCCAGAGCGAAAGCTCACGCGCCGTCCATAGCGCCTTCGTACGCAACGCCTCGCGCAACTGCTGTTCGCTAATCACCCCCATCATCACCAGGCGCTCACCGATTCGCTTGCCCAGAGGATCTTGCAATTGTTGTGCGTAAGCTTCTTCTATATGCTGATAGGTCGTCATACCCAACTGCTGCAGAACATCACCCAGAGCCAGTGCTCCAGGATCTAACTCTGACGTACCAGCCAATTTGCCTTCGTTAAAATACAGAATGCCCATCCGCCCTGCGTTCTGCTTCAGATGAATCGCCCCGGTCATACTACCCAGTTCTACGATTTGCAGAATTTCTACCAAACCGAATTCTTTAAGATTGCCAGACAAAACTGTGTCTGTGTTCATGCTCCCCCCATGTATAGCCGGGTCGGTCTGAATGAATGTTACACCAATTGAGTAGCGAAGTACGCTTCTGGTCGTTCCCACTAGTAAGGTTCGATTGACAGGAGAATCTCTTCCACCTCGATCATCCTTCCCCGAAAAGCCTACGCACTGCATTATATCAGAGCATTTAGGATTTCAACAAGTTCCATACCTTATCAAAAGTATCACGCTATCTCATTACTTTATCCTATATTATCTCGAATGCTTTCGAGCTTGTCCGTACCTCAGAGACATTATAATGGGTCATCT
>CAXTXB010000524.1:3056-3961 GCA_964247965.1 uncultured Dictyobacter sp.
CTGGCAAAAAAAGTTTATTAATCATTTTTAAAAAGTTCTAGATTATCTACAACTGTCATGTAGAATCTCCTGTTATAATGCACATATGAATAACCAAATTGCAATTATTACTGGGGCCGGGCGCGGGGTTGGACGTGCCACGGCCCTGCTCTTCGCAAGAGCGGGTGCAAAAGTCGTGCTGTTCAGTCGCACACACACTCAACTAGAAGGGGTGGCCGCCAGCATCACGCAAGATGGTGGCGACGTACTAACTGTGGTGGGCGATGTAGCGCGTGAAGAGGACGTGCTCGCCCTTTTTAAACAGACCCGGGAGCGCTATGGACGGCTCGACATACTGGTGAACTGCGCTGGAATAGTTGCCGTCCGTCCATTTGTTGACATGGATACGGCGACCTGGGACCAGGTGATAAACGTGAATCTACGGGGTACCTTTTTGTGTTGCCGCGAGGCCTTTCGCCTGATGAGCGTACAAAAGCAGGGAGTAATTATCAATATTTCATCCTTATCAGGGGTGAAAGGGGTTGAGAAATTCCCCGGATTGAGCGCGTACAACGTCTCAAAGTCGGGCGTAGCAGGCCTGACTGAGATTCTCGCCGTCGAGGGGAAGCCCAATAATATACGCGTCTGTGCCGTCAGCCCAGGGGCAGTAGACACCGACATGCTGCACCAGGCAGCACCGCACTTAAAGGCTGGTATGACCGCAGAAGAGATGGCTGAGATTCTTTTCTTTCTAGCCGACGATTCCGGTCGAATGTTTAGCGGAAGTAATATTGAGCTCTTTACCAATGCTTGAGATAGTGACGGGCTTTGATTATGTTTGCGTTCTCGCAGCTTCGCTGCTCGTGACATTTTTTATCTTTTTCATCTTTTGCTTTTTCTGCAATTTTCTAGCAAAGCTAGAAAAT
>CAXTXB010000524.1:3971-4420 GCA_964247965.1 uncultured Dictyobacter sp.
ACAACCAACAAAAACAAAACACTAACCCCTTTCCAACCAAAAACATCTTCGGGCCTATAACCAAAACACGAAGCTGCGAGAACGCAAACGCGAAGCTGTGAGAATGCAAATACGAAGCTGCGAGAACGCAAATACGAAGCTGCGAGAATGCAAATACAATGAAAGTATGACACATTTTGGCAGCTTACCTGATACTCTTATGTGATACTTTCTATACAGAAAAAAGAAAAAGCTGGATGGGCGCTGGTTGAAGGAGGACATCTATCGCCCAACGAGCAAAAAGAACTTTCGGCACACTTATCCATAGCTTACTACTATAGAGGAGCCAAGTATGGTTTACCTGACACGGCGTGTGACTTTCAGCGCAGCGCATCGTCTCTGGAGCAACCATCTAACTGAGGAAGAGAACTACACCGTCTACGATAAATGCGCCAATCCAAACGGGCATG
>CAXTXB010000525.1:0-1467 GCA_964247965.1 uncultured Dictyobacter sp.
GTGTACGTAATCGCTGATAGTTTGCTGGTGAGTAGGCGGCTCGCGTGAGATAAGGGCCAAGGTCTGCGGGCTCCAGAAAATTGATGAGTGTTTCATCCATCATATCTGGCCGTAATGCCCGCATCAGCGTTGCTATTGATTGTTTCCCTTCCCGAAGCTGGTCATATGAAGGAGCCGTTGCCTGCATATCCAGGTAGAAGTTTGCTTTACGACAGTTGAACGCCATAGCATCCTCAGGTTGACGGACGAGTGCACCGCCAAGCTGGCGTATCTCGACCTGGAAGATACCAGATGCCCACATTTGCTTAGCGCGTCAGGACTTTAAAGGTAAGTTGCGGCCCTCGCTTTTGTCCGAAGGCAAGTGCTAACCAGAGTTGCGCCACTCCGTCAACCACGCTGACTTGATCGACTCCGCCCACATAGACCGACTCCAGGCCCACATCGGTGATGAGTTGCTCAACCTTTGTGCGGGCATCGCCATCGGGTCCACAGAAAAAGAGGTCCGCTACACCCTGTGGGTACTGTGGATTATCAAAATTCACCGAGCCATAGGTGTTAAATGCACGGAAGGGGAGCGCGTTGGGCACTTGCTCGTGCAGCGTCCTGAAGCTATTCATTGTTGCGCTTCCCATGTTGTTGGTGGCATCGATAATGATGCGACTATCGAGCTGCTTTGCATATGTGGTAATAATCGTACCTACCACGTTCCCCGGAAGAGCAAGCGCCACTACATCTGGATTGCGGGCTAATGCATCCGCAATCGAACCAATCACAACCTTATCGCCCAGGTCGCTGCGTAAGCTCTCTGCATGCTTTCCGTTCGGGTCGCTCACTCCAAATACAACCTGATGCCCTGCCGCAATCCACTTGCGCCCCAGCGCGCCACCAACATTACCGGCACCAAGAACCGCAACCGTAAATTTCTCTGTCGCCATGAATATATTTCCTTTTCTTGATTGAAATGTAAAAGAGTAACTTTCCCTTCGGGTTTTCGTCTTCCTCCCTCTCTTTTCTTACCGTCGTTTCGATGACTCTTCTATTCTATCTTGACGAAAACAAGACAAACAAGACATAATAAGCTATGAAATTATAGCCTTATGGCTATCATAGTAAGAGGGAAAAGTTTATGGACCTCCTTCAATTACGCTATTTTCAAGTGGTTGCACGAACGGAGCATATGACGAAAGCTGCTGAGGAGCTTTCTATTGCGCAACCATCACTGAGCAAAACGATTCTTCGCCTGGAGAAAGAGATCGGCGTTCCCCTTTTTGATCGTCAAGGAAGATCTATCCGGCTGAATCAGTTTGGCAGGGTATTTCTTGAACACCTCGACACGATTTTTCGTGCATTGGATGAGGGACAACGCCAGGTACGAGATATGGCCGGACTTGAACGCGGAGAGGTTTCGCTGGCCACAGCTTCACTCCATTGGCTCCCGGACCCGCTGCACCAATTTCAACTCCTACA
>CAXTXB010000525.1:1477-2946 GCA_964247965.1 uncultured Dictyobacter sp.
CCCTTCGATTCGCTTTCACTTATTCCAATGCCTACCTACTGAAATGTCGCAGCGACTCGAAACCGGTGAGTGTGACTTTTGCTTCCTATCCACTCCTCCTATCAAACTCAACATCAAGTGGAGATCATTGCTAACCGAAGAACTTCTCCTGGCCGTCCCAACCAATCATCGGCTCAGTAAATATAGCTGTATTCCTTTGCGCGAAGTCGCCCATGAGGCGGTGGTGATTGAAAAAGTTGGCGGCGATCTCCGCAACTTGATCGATACATACTGCCAACAAGCAGGCTTCACCCCTCGTATTGCATACGAGATGGATGAGCCAACAGTCCTCCTGGAATTCGTCAAAGCACGTCTTGGCGTGACGTTCGTCCCTGCATTTGCGAAGAAACGGATTGAAGAGCAAGATCTACGAGCGCTTCGCCTGACGAATCCAACCTGTCGGCGCACTTTTGGAATGACCTGGCATCAAGAGCATTATCTCTCTCTAGCGGCACGTACCTTCCGTCAGTTTATCACGGAGTATTTTGCCCATCTAGAGCAAGAAGCCCCCGCTGAATAATCTTTCTCGCCTATCATTGCTCAAACAAGCAACCAGGATGGCCCAAATCTTTTCGCAGTGAAGCCGCGCCGGCAAGCAGGACAGGTTCCACGTGAGATCTGGAATGGGACGACGACATGCTCTCTGGGCTTCACCGTACGAACACTCTCTCCCACCTCTTTTACCCGCGCAACAACCTCGTGCCCAAAGGCAAAGGGTCCACGAAAAGGAGCCTCGCCATGCAAGATGGGTTTATCCAGATCGCAGGAGGCCACAGCTATTGGCTCCACAAGCGCCTGCAGCGCTGAGGTACTCCGTGGTTCAGGCACGTCCCACCACTCAAGCTTGCCTGGCTTAATAAATGTCAGCTGACGCATTGAAAGGATTCCTTTCTTCATCCATCTAGATAGTCTCGCTATCTTTAGCGTTAATTGCTTATCGTTTAGCTACTATTGCGTTATCTGACAGTGATTGATGGCAAACAAACGCGTTATTTTTTATCACTCCATTAGACTCTTTTTTCTAGCAAGTGTGACAAAAAACATAGAGGATAATTTTGCATGGATGAGACAAACTTCTTTATCTTGACAATTGTCCGTTATACCATCACCTGCGAAGATCGTTTTTTATGGCCAGGAAGTTCACCTTGACAACGATATGCAGGATAATTATACTTAGTATAAGTTTGATGTGAGTGTTACATTAAACTATGTATAAAAATATTATCGTGAGCGCGAAGCGACAATAGCCGATTGATAAGATGAAAACGTCTTTTCTAAACGGCGTCGACGACGAGACTTTGTCGCTATTACTCTGGCACAGCTCATTTGGCGGGTAAGGGTGATAGGCTAGCTCCGCGTAGCGACCATCCCTTGCGGTTGTCGTTCTCCCTCCACAGCGGAGGAGAGCTACCACGACAACCGCAAGGGAT
>CAXTXB010000525.1:2956-4417 GCA_964247965.1 uncultured Dictyobacter sp.
ACTAAACCGGAATGTTTTGGGCGATACACGGAGCTAGCCGGTCAAATGAGGTGAGCCGGTCCACTATATGCGTAATTGTTTTGTTAAGAAAAAGCTGTTTTTGATAGATTGATAGCATGCTATTCCTTTTACAACAAGGAGAGAATTTGATGAATAGTCAGTCTGGTAATACTGCACCGCAGGGGGCATCGCTGAACTTCTTCGGCCCTGAGTTTGCGGAGAATCCATTTCCGGTGTTTACACAGATGCGCACGTTGGGTGCGGTCGTGCCGGTTCCAGCGCCTTTTGTTGGGGGCGCGCAGCAAGTCTGGGTGGTGACGCGGCTGGAGGAGGCGGTGCAGGTGTTGAAGGATAAGCAATTCACGGTCGATATGTCGACGATCAATGGAGGGGATGCTTCTCAGAGAATGGGGGGCGGCCCTGGTCGCCTGCTGGGCCAATCTATGATTTCGGTTGATGAGCCGGACCACAGGCGTTTGCGGGGATTGGTCTCGAAGGCCTTCACACCGAAGTATATTCAGGGCTTGCGGCCGAGCATTCAGCAGATTGCCGATGAGCTGCTCGACCGTGTGCAGGGGCAGGGGAAGATGGACCTGGTGAACGACTACGCCTTCCCATTGCCGATTACGGTCATTTCGGATATGCTGGGCGTGCCGACACAGAACCGGGAGATTATCCGCGAGTGGTCCGATACGCTCACCGGAGCGATAGATACAGGGCGGCGCGGAGATAGAAGGGATAGAACGCAGACATTTATAGACTACCTTGTGCAGCTCATCGCCGAAAAGAGGCAGCATCCACAGGATGACCTGATCAGCCAGCTCGTCCAGATCGAGGAGGCCGGCGACCGGTTGGACGAGGGCGAACTGCTCTCCATGATCGCCCTGCTCATCTTCGCCGGCCACGAGACGACCTCGAACCTCGTCGGCATCGGCACCCTGATGCTCCTGGACCATCCAGAGCAGATGGAGCGGCTCAAGCAAGATCCAGCCCTTATCCCCTCCGCGGTGGAAGAGCTCTTGCGCTACAACGGCCCCGTCCTGTCGCCCGCGCCACGCTTCGCCACCACCGACGTTGAACTGGCGGGTCAGCAGATCCACAAGGGCGATGTGATCCTGGTCGTGCTCGGCTCGGCCAATCGCGATGAGTCCCAATTTACACATCCCGAAGAGCTAGAGATCGCGCGCAGCCTCAACCGGCACATCGCCTTTGGGCAGGGCATCCACATCTGCCTGGGCGCACCGCTCGCACGCCTGGAGGGCGACATCGCCTTCACAGCCCTGCTGAGGCGCATGCCCAATCTGCAGCTCGCAATTCCCAGAGAAGACGTAACCTGGCGCGGCAGCTTCAACCTGCGCGGCATCAAAAGCTTGCCCGTCACCTTCTAAAAATGTTAAATATGATAGAAGCAGTATAAAATGGCTCAGCGTGGATTTTTGAAAAATGAGGAATATCGTGTAC
>CAXTXB010000526.1:0-4400 GCA_964247965.1 uncultured Dictyobacter sp.
TTCCTCTATTTAAAAAAAACCCTAAAAAAAAAAGGTTCCAAAGTATATCAAAGTTTGCAATAACCCGTTTTCTATATGTAGAATAGCTTTACTCTTTCATGTAAAATACATACTGTATCTACATATATGTCGCGCTAAGTATCTATCTGGAGTAATCAGTATGTTCTGTAATGTTTGTGGTACTCAGTTGCCCGCGTCCTCCGCTTTTTGCCCTCGTTGTGGCACGACGCTCTCTCCCGGGAATGCCTCTGAGACAATTGTCCATCGTGACTCACCGGTTGGACAAGAGGAGATGCCTACCTCATCTCAGGAAAAGAATTTCCTGGGCACGACTCAGGATCAGCGTTCCTATCCTTCAACACCTGCTAACGTTTCCTATCAAGGAGGCGCTCAACCGTACTACTACAATGTTGCGCCGCAAGATCCTTATAATGCTCCACCAGTTTATAGCGCTCCTCCTCCGGTTGTGCCACCAATTCAGGCGCGGCCACCTAAAAAAGCCTGGAAGACGGCGACAATTGTGGGGGTTGTCATCGTCGTGTTGCTGGCAAGTTGCATAGGACTATCTGTCACTCTCTATAATGCGATTAATACGGGACTCAGGGCCACAACGACTACACCATATAGCGCTGCGACTCCCTCTAGCGCTGCGACTCCCTCTACACAGATTACGAGCTCGCCTATCACACAAGAGCCGAACCCATATTCGCCATTCGAGGGAAAGCTGGTGCTCGCGGATGCATTAAAGGACAATAGTCAGGGCTACAAATGGAGCGAGTTCAATAATGCTTCTCTCTATTGCCAGTTTACTGATAACGCTTACCGCTTACGCTTGCTGCCCCAATCCAAGTATCAAATAGATTGGTGTTTTGCGAATAATACTGATTACAGCAATCTCGCGTTTCAGGTTGAGATGACAATGAGTAAGGGGGACTGCGGTGGGCTGATCTTCCATAATGCTGGCGATCGGCAACTTTACTATTTCTGTATCACCCACCTGGGCGGGTACGGACTCTACCTCTATAATAAAGATAGCGCCGGCACTGTCCAGGTTAAAGAATTGGCGAAGGGGGATAGCCCACTTATCTATACAGGCTATAACACAAAAAATCTTATCGCGGTTTCCGCTAATGGTGGCACTATCAATCTGTATGTCAATAATAAGCCCATCCAGAGTGTGGTCGATAAAACATTTTTGCATGGAGAAATCGGGCTGGCGGCGCACCAGTATGATAGCAAAGAGACTGATGTACTCTTTCAAAATGCTAAGGTATGGACTTTTTAAAGGAGTTCTCTATGTTCGATAAAAATTTGCTTGGTCATAGTTTCCCTCCCTTTACGTTTGAAATTGCTAGTGTGAAGATTCACGAGCTAGCTCTGGCGATCGGTGATACCAATCCTATCTATCATGATAGAAGCGCGGCGCAGGCCGTCGGTTATCAAGATATTCCGTTGCCCCCAACTGCTCCCACTCTGCTCACCTTTTGGGCCAATACTCAGATGTGGGAGCAGATGAAAGGCGCAGGCTTGAATATTATGCGTATTCTGCACGGAGAAGAAGAATACGAATACCTGGCTCCCATCGCCTCCAATGATACCCTTACTGGTGTCATGACCATCGTCGATGGCAAATCGCGCCGTGTTAAAGATGGTTCGATGGACATCGTCGTCGTTGAGACACGCTACTTCAATCAACATAACGAGCACGTATTAAATGCTAAAACGATGTTTGTCGTACGTGAATAGTACGTTCATCCTCTCTTCTACCATCCACCAATACTGCTTTTATACCCGTTACTACTTTCTATACCCAGCTATTGGATATATGATTGTCAAGGGCCCCGCTCTAAAGAGACTGAGCTTGTCCCTCACTGCGAGCAGTGGAGGCGATAGGCAGTTTGACAGGGCTACCCACCAGCGAAGGTGTACCAACACTGGATAGAAGGAGCAACTAATAAAGTTTACTCTTCTATCATAGTAATGTACATAGCCTAAAATATTTAGTTTTGTAAATTCGAGTGTATACATGGTAATATAGATAGGAGCATATTTACTTATAGACACAGATACTTGGGCCTGTCCTATCTATATTTGTTAATGAGTATACTATCAGAGCTTACTCTGCCGCAATGAAGGGGGGAGAAGTGTGCGTTATTGGAATACTCTACCTCGCATACTACTAGACCTATCTCCGCTTATACAATTGACAATAGCGATACTGTCCGGGGCTATCGCTCTTATTTTATTTACAAGTGTTTCGTGGATAACGCAGAATCCTCTTGTTCTTGTTATTCCAATTACTTTAATTGCCTGGATGTTTCGCAAGAGCGGCTTGTTTTTCTGTTTATTTTGTCTATTCGTTATACTCTGGGTTTACTACGCTCTGAGCTACGGTACTTTACTTCTTCCCATACGATTTCTATTCTACTCTATTGTGAGTGTTATTACGCTCTTAATTATTGGGTTGCTCGTGGTGGCTCAGCGTGATTCATTGGACATGGCGGACGAAGCTCAATGGGAGGTGGAGCATACGTATGAACAGAATCGGAAGCTGGATCAGATCAAAGATGAATTTCTACAAAATGTGAATCACGAACTGCGCACTCCCCTCACCGCTATCTACGGATACCTCGAACTGCTTCTAGAACATAACGAACAGCTTGATAATACGATGCGCGTGACCTTCTTACAACATGCTATGCAGAGCTGCGATGAGTTACAATTGCTGGTGAACAATGTGCTGGATAGTATGGGCCTGGAGAAAGAGAGGCTGTTTTTACATATTGAGCAGTTGCCAGTTATTGATACTCTGTTTGAGGTTCTTGAACGCTTTGATCCTAAAAGTGTACAAGAGCACAGTATTCATGTAGATATTCCAGAGTATATCGTGGTATTAGCCAACGCGCAATATTTGCGGCAGGTGCTGCGTAACCTTCTTTCCAATGCTTTCAAGTATGCGCCTACTGGTACTCCCGTTACGATTAGCGCCTCCCTTTATGGGATGACTGTAGACCCACTGCGCGCCACGCCAGAGATTGCTATCTGTGTGGCCGATGCGGGTCCCGGCATTCCGCCAAATGAGATGCCGCAGCTCTTCGGTCAGTTTGTGCGTTTGAGGCGAGATACTTCTGGCCGTGTGCGTGGATCGGGATTGGGCCTCTTTTTGAGCCGGCAGTTTGTGGAGATGATGGGCGGCCGTATCTGGGTTGAGAGTGAAGGCGTGGAGGGAAAGGGCAGCTTTTTCTATTTTACGTTGCCTTGTGTTGTGCGTCCTAAAGTGCAGGCACATATCCAGCAGGACGATTTTGCTGCCTATAGTTCGCCCGTTCCTATCGATACAAGGATATCTTAGAGCCATGTTTTCCCTACTAACGAAGAAAGGTTTAAGCGATGTTAAAAGAGAGTGTGCTCCATTCGTTGAGAGCTCTGCTTCCAAAGGGGCAGGTATTTACTGATCGTGCAACGCTTATTTCCTATGAGGTAGATGGTGGCATGGATAAGGGTATTCCTGAGGGGGTGGTTTTTCCACGCTCAACTGAAGAGGTAATGCGTGTTGTGCGCTGGGCTTCTGAACATGGTGTGCCCCTGGTTGCGCGTGGGGCCGGCACTGGCCTATCGGGTGGAGCTGTGGCCGATCGCGGCGGTCTGGTTGTAGAGTTTGTGCATATGCAGCGTATCCTGGACGTGGATGGTCCTGGTCGGAGCGCGCTGGTTGAGCCGGCGATGATTAATCTGCGCCTGGACGAGCGGGCGAAAGAGTTCGATCTCTATTTCCCTCCTGATCCCGCGAGCCAGCGTGCCTCGACTATTGGAGGCAACGTGGCGGAAAACTCTGGCGGTCCCCACTGCTTTAAATATGGCGTGACGACAAATTATGTGACCGGCATGGAAGTGGTGCTGGCAAACGGCCGCCGTATGCGCATAGGTGGGCGTGCGCTCGACTACCCTGAGTATGATCTCTGTGGACTGCTCACGGGAAGCGAGGGCATGCTGGGCTTGATGACTGCTATCTCGGTTCGCCTTCTGCGCAATCCTCCTGCTGTGAAGACACTGCTGGCTGTCTTCGATTCGCTGTCTCAGGCTGGCGATGCTGTCTCTGCGGTTATCTCTGCTGGCCTGGTGCCTGCTACCATGGAGATGATGGATCAGAAAATTGTTCGCATCATCGAGCCGTTCGCGCACGCAAATCTGCCTCTGGATGCGGGCGCGGTGCTGATCATCGAGTTCGACGGCTATCCGCAGAGCCTGGATGCTCAGGCGAACGAGGTGATTGATATTCTACAGCAATACGGAGGCCATGGTATGCGCGTGGCGCGCGATGAGGAGGAGCGCTCGAAAATCTGGTTGGCGCGCAAGAGCGCGGGTGGTGCGATCGCGCGCGAGGCTCCCGCATACTACAC
>CAXTXB010000527.1:0-4394 GCA_964247965.1 uncultured Dictyobacter sp.
ACAATGCACGACTTTATCAGGAGGCAAAAGAGGAGCGCGAGCGTGGTGAACGCCTGGTCAAGCAGGCGCAGTCTATCTACCAGGTGGCAATGGCGGCGAACTCAGGTGAAGAGCTACCGCAGGTCATGGCGATTGCAGAGCATCATCTTAGATGTATACTCGGAGCAGAGAGTGCGACGATTCTACTCTTAGAAAAAGGTTCTTTGACATCTGCTCAGTCCGTGCGTTCCTCCGATGAGGAGCTTGCTGATGAGAAGCGGCAAAGTCTTACCGACCTTTCGTATTGTCAGAGCGCAATTCGCGCCAATGCACCACAGTTTGTGACGCAGAAACAACTTATGGGTGCGGAACTTGAGTGGTTCCAGCAGCTAGGAATGAAAAACGTTCTGATCATTCCATTCGTTGTAGGTACGCAGCAGTCAGATCATCCAGTAAAAAGCAAGCCGAGCGCCCATACCAGTCATTGCGTCGGTTTTGCCTTTGTCAACTATACCGATACGGCGTATCGCCCTGGGCCAGGTCACTACGCGTTCGCCCGCGATATCGCAGCTCAATGTGGATTAGCCATTGAAAAAGCGCGCATCTTGAGTGAGGCACGCCATGCAGTTGCGCTGGCCCACGAACGGGCGAATACGCTAGACGCCGTCTTTAACGCAATGACTGAAGGTCTGATCGTACTTGACCTGCAAGGCAAGGTGATTGTTAGCAACGATACAGCCTCACGCTACATTAGCTTAAAACGCAATGCTAAAAAACAGCTCATCACTTTTTTGCAGCAGCAGACTTATACACTCAATGGGCAATTGTTGACAGATGAGGATTTTCCACTCAACCGTGCTCTTCGCGGCGAACGTATTCGTGGCGAACGCTTTGTCAGCAAACGTGCCGATGGCAGTGAATATGCGATCGAAGTCAATATTGCACCGCTCTTCGATAACGACGAAAACAGAATCGGCATTGTTAGCGCCTTTCGGGATATCACAGAACAAGTGCGTGTCGAACGGCGTATCCGACGCGCGCTTGATACAATGTTACATGCTGCAGAGGCAGTGTCGGGTATTACAGATATAAGAGAAATATTGTATCGCGTTCTAGCAATGACATTAAAGGCGCTAAATAGCGATCGTGGCGTTGTGCAACTTTATGACCAGGAGTTGCATGCATTCACTCCCCTGCTCTCCGTTGGCTTTACCCTGGAAGAAGTTGAACCGTGGCTTGCTGAACAAAAGGCATGGTTCTCGCCAGAAGAAAATCAGCGACCAGACTTTTATGTCCAACTCATGGAGGGCCGTGCTACACTGGTAAGTGAGGAGCACGACCTTGATCGACCAGGTTATGTGCAGCAAACGATGGTGCTGGCCGCTCCCATCACGCATAACAAGCAATTACTGGGTATTATGATGCTCGACCGCTCTTCAATCTACAAGAGAGAAATTGATTCTCAACGGCCGGGAGCAACGCTACCGCTACCAGCGCTTGAGTTTAATGCCTGGGATATGGCCGTCATCGAGGGGATTGCACAATTTGCTGGCCTGGCGATTGAGCAGACGCGCTGGCAGCAGATGGCTGAGATAGCGCGCACAAACGAGGCGACGATGCGCGAGTCCAATGCGCTCAAAGACGAATTTTTAGCGATAACTGCACACGAGTTCCGCACCCCTCTGACTATTATTCTTGCTCATAGCCAGATGATGTCCCGTCTGCTGCGTAAGGCGACAGACGTTGCACCAAAGCTCAAGGAACGATTGTTCGAAAGTATTTCTATCATCGAAGAACAGACACGCCAACTTACCAATATTGTCAATACTTTCCTGGAAGTCACCAGGCTTAATCGAGGGCAGATCAACCTCACACACGAATATATTAATCTGGAAGATATTGTTAAAGAGACGGTTGCCCAGCACAGTGCTACATCCAGCATTCACCGGCTTAGCTATGAAGCTGAAGCGGCCGAATTGCCCTATCTAGTACGCGGAGATAAGGCGCGTCTCCTGCAAATTTTCGCGAACTTACTACAAAATGCTATAAAATATAGCCCACATAGCGGCCCTATTCGCGTGAGGCTGGCACAGTATACTTCTTCCAATGGGGAAAAATTTATCGAGACGATCGTTGAAGACAAAGGCATCGGCATACCAAAAGATGCGCAGATGCATCTCTTTGAACGCTTCTACCGTGCGCCCAATGCAGGGAGTAGCCAGGTGCGAGGAGTGGGGTTGGGTCTGTACGTGGTTGCAGAATTTTTGCGCCTGCATGGTGGAACTATCCGTGTGGAAAGCAGCGGAGTCGCAGGCGAGGGTAGTCGCTTCATCTTGACTCTTCCGTTAGTAGAAAGTGATACAAATGCAGATGACCAGTCTTCGTAGCTGGCTGCTCAGGGTTGCGCAAGAGGAATTGGAACGAGAAGGTACCAGGGATGCGTCTCATGATTATGATCATATTGCTCGCGTTATAGCATTGGCCGAGACGATCCAAAACCAAGAGGGCGGCAACCTCCCGATTATCTGGGCAGCCGTTGCATTTCATGATATCGGACAAGAAAGAGAGCGTCTACACGGTGGCGATCACGCATTGATTGGTGCAGAGATGGTCGGTGATCTTCTGATAGGCACAGACTTTCCCCAGTCATCCATTCCCGCCGTCCAACAAGCTATTCGAGAACATCGTATGACAGGGGAACACGCGCCATCTACAATAGAGGGGCGTATTCTCTATGATGCGGACAAAATCGATATCCTTGGCGCTATTGGCATTGGTCGCCTCTACAGCATTACGGGTCGCTATAACCAAAAGATCTATGCTCCCATACCGGCAGATATTATTGAACCAGTTGATCCACTGATTGTCAGGCAGCTCCGGCGACGTCCCAATTATTCTCCAACCATCGAGTTCCAGCTGCTCTTTACCGATATGCCTGAACGCATGACGACGATAACAGGGAAAGAGATGGCGCGGGAGCGTTATGCCTATATGCAAGCATTTTTCAAACGTTTGCAGCGAGAGGTCGTAGGTGACCTCTAGGTAGAGAACTTAGGTAGACGCATCAAAATAAGATCATCCGCTAACTAGAACAGCTCACCTAATAGCACTATATAGTTGAAAGACGCACGCATCACAGTAGGCGCCGTTAAATGAACAGTAAAGCCGATACGCGGCCGTAATGTTACATATTGGATTACCACAGGCCCTGGATTTGCTGTTAAGGTCACCAGTACGACGCTTGCTTCTGTCACATATCTATTCACTACTGTCGCATCGCCCTGTCCGGGCTCAAATACACCAGAGCCGGAAAGCTCCCTACGTGTAGCAACACCCATCTTCCCTTTCAATGGATCTGCTGCAGGTAGACGGACACCCGTCGTGTTCATGCCAGCAGGTATTTGTTGTGAGACATCACTATAAAATTTCTCTGCCCTGGAACCTTCTGACGGAACAGACCTGGCTGGTGTTATCATAGGTGGAGTCTCCAGGTGAATGCGTGTTGTGCGACCAGCCAGACGCTGCTTGCTCTGCCTATCACGCAATTCATCATCATTAGGGAGTTCGAGAGGTTGAGATACTGTCCTTGTCTGAGAGATTGGCTCACTAGTAGATACAAAAGTTCGTTGTATGCCTTCATCCATCTTGGAGTGGTTCAGCAATTTTATTGGCCCTTCCTCCTGCAGAGGCGATAGTGACGACTCAATAACTTCCTGAGGTTGTGAAACTCCTCCAAGTGCTGCAAAAGATGATGTGAGACGTTGAGCGAAACGCTTTAGCACACTTGTATTTTGTGTTGGAGTAGCGCTTTCTTGCTCGGAGGAAACAACTGGATATGAGCTTGAAGAAGCCTCCATTACATTCTCGGATTGTAGTGCGGGTACAGGCCTGGATTGCAGGCTTAAACGTGGAGGAAAGACACCTTTTTCTCCCTGAGGGAAGTCAGCTTGCTCATCCAATTCTTCACCCCACAATACTCCACCTCCAACAGGATCTTCTAAAGCTTCCTCGACTGAGGCGGAGAGATTCATCCTCTCGCGTTTAGCACGAGAGAGCCATTTTTGTTGATTTTGCTCATTATGCTTTTCATTCAAAACCATCACAACCCCCGAAATACAAGCAAACCTTACGCATACTACCTACGACACCTACAACATCTACGATACACTTTGAAATGGTTAGAGGCAGTATAACATACTATGTTAGTAAACGGAGTAGTGCTAGCACATTTGGGCCTCCTCTCTCCTTAAACTTTTTACATTTTTTGCATTTTTATAATTTTTTTTATTTATTGGAAAAAATATTTAAAAATAAAAAAATTTTAAAAATTTCTATTATGAAAAAAGTTTCTTAAGGCTCTTAAAAAGCGGCGAAGCCGCGATACGTCAGAGAGCGAGAAGGTGAAAATGATGGGG
>CAXTXB010000528.1:0-1972 GCA_964247965.1 uncultured Dictyobacter sp.
AGAGCATGTAAAACACAATTTTCACCATTTCTTAAAAATTCGGGATGACCCACTGGAGTGAGCGCGCCGAAGGCGTGTGAATGAGTGAGAGGGGCTAATGCATGGCATCATTATATCCCCAGCCATCAAGGTCGGGCAGCTCGATATCCTGTTGGCTCAGCAGAGTGCCTATCTGCGAGCGATGATCGATGCCGTGGTTGATGGCCTGGATCAACACGATGATGACTGAAGCCTCATAGGTCCCCTCATCAAGATAGAGAATCCGGTTTAGCTCCTCTTGCTCCGCGACTGCGATCAGCTCTTTTCCCGACTTCTCTGCTCGCCGCCGCAGTTCGTCGAAGCCTGGAAACGCGGTGAGTTCCTTGAGTCGAGGGGTAAGAGATGCTCCAGTAAAATGCCAACGCTGCGCATAGCCTTCTTCGGAAGCGAACATGTGCATAAGAGTCTCTCGCACACTGCCAAATGTTCCTCTCATGGTAGCGTCCAGTTGTGCGTCAGACAGTTGTGCACACGCATCGAGCACACGCAGGTTTGCCCAGAGATTATATTTAAAAAAGTCGGGAAGTCCTGTGGTCATTGCCATGATTTCCTTGTTCCTCGTTTCAATAGTGGAATTCCTACAGGTTCTAGAGAACCTTAACCATCGTGTAGTAATTGCTGCCCGGGGGATAATCTTCTATCACGCCGACGACCTTGTAGCCATGACGCTCATAGAAAGTATAGGCCTGGAACTCGAAGGTAGTCACCAGGACCCTGGTCGCTTCCAGTTCCCTCCCTATCTGCTCAATTTGTGCCAGGATTGAACTACCCAGTCCTTGACCTCGAAGTGTTTCTGGGAGCCAGAAATATTCGAGTTCCAGCCAACCCCAGAAGATTGAAGCTGTAATGCCGCCCTGCCACTGGCCGTCGACATCCACAACTATGATATGCACGGGTTTGACCATGCCTTCAACTCTGGCCTGTTTATGCGGGAGCGAATGCTGGTTATTGAATACTTTGATTTGTTCGTGCAGATAAGTAGCAAATTCAGGATCTGGCCTGGGTAGAGCCTTGATCTGGTAGTCCACTGCATATTTCCTTTCATTATGAATGCGTCGCGTCGTGGATTTCTTTCTCGTGAAAAGCGTATACTATACGTCAAGGTATTTAAAAACAAGCACATGTTGTTTCACCAAAGCTATGTAAGAACCAAATTTTGTGTCAAGGTCTATCTTCTTTCACCTGTATCGTGTCCTTATCCTCGAATCGTTGCCCAGCTCGCCCCGAAATCTACTCAGCTCGTCCTTTTCGGGGTATGCTACATGAATGAGTTAGAGTCGGCGCTGCCAGGGATTGTCACTATACAAAGGATAGAAGTGGTAATATAGAGGAGGCAAGCACATCTTTTTCTTATCTCACTCGTAAAAAAGTTTGTCTGTACATAGAAAATATAGATGGAAAACGCTAGAGGAGGCATATTTCATGGCAAACGAGCAACAAGTGGATCGCTTGAACCAGGCGGTCTCAGAGACCTGGAATGCCTGGCGGCAGGCGCATGGCAATGAGCTACTTGACCTGAGTGGGGCGGATCTGAGTGATGGTAACCTGGGGACCTTCAACCTCGTTAATGCTAACCTGAGTGGAGCTAATCTGAATAACGCTGATCTCAATAGTGCGCGGCTGAACCAGGCCAATCTAAGTGGGGCTAATTTGAGTGGGGCCAACCTCGCCTTCACCCAGTTCATCGAAGCTGATCTGAGCGGAGCCGATCTAAGCGATGCGGACCTCAATGGAGCCAATCTGAGCCGGGCGAACCTGAGCGGAGCCAATCTGCACCACGCGGATATAAGTACAGCCAGTCTGGAAGGAGCAATCGTTACTCCCGAACAGATAAAGACTGCCAGGGCCTCTAAGCGTAATGATCTCTAACCCTAAAAACAGGTTATTCCGAACTTTTGAAAAATGATGAAAATAGTGTTTCCCAGGCTATTTT
>CAXTXB010000528.1:1982-4371 GCA_964247965.1 uncultured Dictyobacter sp.
AAAAAGAGCAGGGGAAACACGATGTTCATCATTTTTCAAAAGTTCGGAATAACCTGTTTTTAGGGTTTAAGCACGACTTTGATGCAGTTATCTTCTTTGTTTTTGAAGATGTCGTAGCCGTGGGGAGCGTCTTCAAGCTTCATGGTGTGGGTGATGATAAATGAAGGATCAATCGCACCCTCTTTAACGTAATTGAGTAGTGGCTTCAAGTATTTGTGTACGTGGGTCTGCCCCATTTTGAAGGTCAGGCCCTTGGCGAAGGCAGCCCCAAAGGGAACGGCATCGAGGAAGCCACCGTAGACGCCGGGGAACGAGACGGTGCCACCTTTGCGGCAGGCTTGAATCGCCTCGCGCAGAACGATCGGGCGGTCCGTACTCAGGCGTGTCTTATGCTTTACCGTATCCATCGTTGCTACCGCGCCCGTGCCATGAGCCTCCAGGCCTACGGCGTCCACGCAGGCATCTGGTCCGCGTCCACCGGTCATCTCTTTGAGCGTTTCCAGGACGTTCTGATTTTCGTAGTTGATGACCTCGGCTCGTCCCTGCTGCTCTGCCATCATCAGGCGCTCGGGGAAGCGATCGATGGCAATCACACGCTCGGCACCCAGCAGATAGGCGCTTTTGATCGCGAACTGTCCAACGGGACCGCAGCCCCAGATGGCAACCGTGTCGCCCGGCTGGATGTTGCAGTTCTCCACCGCCATATAGCCTGTGGGGAACACATCGGTCAGGAACAGCGTCTGCTCGTCGGTCAGTTCATCGGGAATCTTGATGGGACCGATATCGGCGTAGGGCACGCGCACATACTCAGCCTGCCCGCCGGCGTAGCCGCCGTAGAGATGCGAGTAACCGAACAGCCCGGAGGCCGAATAGCCGTACGCAGCCTCCGCCATCGCCGCATTTGGATTAGAGTTATCGCACAACGACCACATATTGTGCTCGCAGAAGAAACAGTGGCCGCAGGCGATGGTGAAGGGAACCGCGACCCGGTCGCCCTTCTTCAAATTCCCCACCTCTTTCCCCACCTCTACCACCTCGCCCATGAACTCATGCCCCAGAATATCGCCCTTCTGCATCGATGGAATATAGCCATCGTAGAGGTGAATATCCGAGCCGCAGATTGCCGTAGACGTTACCTTAATAATAGCATCACGTGGATTGATAATCTTTGGATCAGGGACGTTCTCGACACGCACGTCGTGTGCCCCATACCAACATATAGCTTTCATCATTGCCTTCTTTCTGTTTTATTATGCATTCGGACAAGGGGCAGAAAAAATCTTTCTACCTGATAGATTAAAGATATAGTCCGGAATGCTTATAAAGAGAAATGCACTTCTATCTCTTCCTGCTTATCAACTGCTTTTTACATTACACCGAGCTTTTTTCTTCCCTTGCCCGTTGGCTGACCTTCGATCGTGGGTACCTCATGTGCCTCCATAATCTCTTTGAAGCGGCGTAGGGTCTCCATAACCTGAACTTCGGCGGCCTTGCCTGTAATCTTGCCGACGGCGACGAGCGCAGGACTCTGGTAGTAATCGAGTTCCAGGGTTACTTCTGTACCACGGTTGCTGGGGGCGGGCTTGAAGCTGACCTTGCCTGCGTTGCCCGTCAGGGTCTCGCCATGCACATGCCAGGAAATCAGCGTGTCCGGTCTGTCCTCTAGCAGTTCCGAGTTCCACTCGACGCTCTGTCCCGTAAGGCTTTTGGCTACCCAATGTGACGTGCGCTCGCCTGTCTGCGTCACCGACTCAACCAGAGGTGTGTACAGTGGCGTCTTCTCAACATCGTGCCAGAAGGCGTACAGCTCTGCCACAGGACGGTTGATCGTCACAGTGCGACGGACCTTAATGCCCTTGCCGCCGGGGATCGTTGAGATATTCGTCGACAACTGCTGTTCCTGCGGCTGATTGACGTTCAGCCCTTGATAGATAAAGCTGTGCCCGCTGGTGCCGCGGTAGATCAGCGCCGCCCCTAGCAAGGCTAAACCTGCGCCGCCCCAATCCTGTCGTGCAATGCCATAGATGGCCAGCGCGCCTCCGCTGATCCCCGAGATCCAGCGCTCAGTTGGGCCAACATTTACCTGTGTTATTGAGCTTGCATTGGTCGTATCTCTATTACTAGAAAGGTTCTGTTTGTTTACTGTTTGCGTCGATGCCATACTTCTCCTCTTTTCTTACTAGCTGCGTCCAATATGTAAGTACACGCTCTTATCACGCTAGCGGTTTCGATTAGTAACAATCGGTTGCGCATCCCCATTTGACGAATTACTGGACCAACCCACTCCATTTAACGGGAGGTGAGCTCCGCGTAGCGACAATCCCTTGCGGTTGTCGGGCGCGCTGACCTCACTGTTCCCCTCTCCCGACAACCGCAAGGGATTGTCGCT
>CAXTXB010000529.1:0-400 GCA_964247965.1 uncultured Dictyobacter sp.
GCCTGGAACACACGATGGTCCTCATTTTTCAAAACCTTGGGATGAGTCATTCCTTAGAAAAACAGGGTTAAGCTACCGTAGTTCTAACCTGCTTCTCAAAATTTTTGAAGAAATGATCAAGGGCACTTTTTACAGCGGGCTTGACGACAAATTCTGGGGTGGCGGCGATTTTGCCTTCCATATCGGCGTGGGCGGCATAGGTCAGTTCCGTGCTTGTTCCCTCATCTGCCAGATCAATCGAGCATGCGGCCTTGACTGAGCCGATGGAACTGGTTGGCTCAGCTACCAATACAACGTGTGATGGGGCTACGACATCTCTAGCTTGCAGGTAAATGCGATATGGACCTTTCAAGCCTGGAATGCTGGGGGAGACTATCAGCCTGAGTTGACGACCTTGAGG
>CAXTXB010000529.1:410-4343 GCA_964247965.1 uncultured Dictyobacter sp.
TTCTGCCCCTTCGCATCCGGGTACGCTATTTTTGAGCACCTCTGGATCGAGAAGTGCCTGAAATACCTGCTGCCGTGGTGCATCAATCTTTTTGCTGCCTGTGATATCCATTATATCTGTTTCCCTTCTGTCCTTTGATACAACATAATAGTATTGTACAAAAGCATATACTCTATTTAAAATACGATTTTAAGCAAATATTTTCTTCAATATAAGAAGTAATTGCTTCCCTGGGATCTATTATAGAGGATTAGATTTTAATGGACAACCTATAAGGAGCTTAGTACTAAGGCTCTTCCTTTTCAAACGTTCCAAATGATGATTGTCTTATCACTGGAACCTGTTGC
Source organism: uncultured Dictyobacter sp. (assembly GCA_964247965.1). GTDB lineage: Bacteria > Chloroflexota > Ktedonobacteria > Ktedonobacterales > Ktedonobacteraceae > Dictyobacter. The sequence goes on from CAXTXB010000529.1 coordinate 758, forward strand.
TAAGCCTTGTGTACCCCAACTTACAGAGGTGACTACTCCTGTATGGCCTTTATAGATGGCGTGTTTGTGACTGTCAGGCGTCCAGGTCTGCATTTGACCGTTGAAGAGTGCTGCTGCGAGCTCGCCCTCGCTTCCTGAGGCTCCTTGCGGCCTCCATGCAATATCATTGACAATGCTGTTGGAAGCAAAGCTATACACGACGTTTTGGGTGCGTATGTCAAATATCTGTATGGTCTTATCAACGCCGCCTGAAGCCAGTCGTGTGCTATCAGGTGACCACCCAAGCGCACGTACAGAGCCTTTATGGATGTGTGTAGCGAGCAAACGATGCAAGTCTGGTAGCGCTAGAATCACAACGTATCCATTTTCGGCCCCCAATGCGAGATAACCTCCGTCGGGAGAGAGGGCTAACGCTCGGAAGTTTGCTTTCGTTTCTTCTTGCTCGATTGCCTGGTTTTTTAGTATGATCTTCTGTAGTCCGCCCCCTAGTATACTGATAAAAAGATTTGCTCCGTCTCGGCTCCACACAATCCTGTTAATAACCTGGGTACTGGTGTACGTCTGGTTAAGGCTGCCATCGGAAGCATTATAGATCTGTACGCTCGCATCTCTTCCACCGGAGGCAATTTGTGTGCCTGCTGGCTCCCAGGTTACTGTCTGAACGCCGAGCCTGTGCTTTTCAATGATGAGGGAGGCGTCTGCCTGCCCTGGTTTCCATAGACGGACGCTGTGATCCAACGAGCCCGAGGCGAGTCGTGATCCATCTGGAGACCAGGCCAGACTACTCACTGTCTGCTCATGGCCATGGAGAATGCTTTTTATATTATCTGGTATTGCTGGATGTGTGTTGGTTTGTGCGGTCGGTTTGCTTTGTGCTTTGCTAATCGGTTTGCCTTGCGCTTTGCTGGTCTGCCGGCTGAAGTAGATACCCGCCGCACCGGCTCCTATACCCACTGCGGCAACTCCCCCGATAATCCATTTGGTTGCGCTTCGCCTGCTTACTGGTGCCTTGTCTTCTTGCTCACCTTGTCCATTTTGTTTTCTATCATCCTGTATTCGCTGCTGATCACTATCGTTGCGAATCTCTGCTCTCCGCTCGTTTTCTAACGGAAAATCTTGCTGTGGTAAAGAATAGTATTGTGCTGCCGATTCTTCCGGGCGTGGCGTTGATACTAGCATCTGTGGCTCTTGCAGAACTTGTTGTGATCTGTGAAGGGTCTGATCATCAAAGATAAGGGAAGGCTGACTTCTGTTCGGTTCGCTATTCAAATGTGCTTGTTGCACTTCTGGTGTGTTGTATGCTTGTTGCGGAAAAGCTTCGTCTGCTATTTTGGGGAGCGAGTCCTGCTGGACATGTGCGGACAATGAGAAAAGCGGCCTGGATGGCTGTACTCTGCTCGCGGTTCCTGATCCTTCATTTACGCTCTGTGCGAATGCGTCCGCAAATTCTGTGATCGACGAATAACGTTCAGATGGAGTTTTTGCCAACGCTTTATCTAAGACTGCCTCAATCCCGGTGGATAGCCCGGGCACGAAGATGCGTATGGAGGGTGGCTGGGCCGTGAGGTGCTGGTTCATTAAGTGGATTGGATCGCCGGTAAATGGAGGTTGTCCAGCTAGCAAGCAGTAGGCCATGACGGCCAGCGCATATTGATCACTTTCAGGACTGGCATTGCCGTTAAATTGTTCTGGTGCCATATAGGTTGGTGTGCCCAATATCTGGCTATTGCTGGCTAGATTCGAGAAAAACTTTGCCAGCCCAAAATCGGAGAGCAGCAAGAACGCTTTGTAGCTATTATCAACGGGGCTTTTATCGAAGCGGAGCAGAAAGTTTTCTGGTTTGACATCACGATGAATGAAGTTACGATCATGTGCATATTGAAGAGCTGAGGCTGCCTGGCACACATAATCCGCCACCTCATCTGCTAGTAGGGGCCAACCTGTAGGTAAACCTGGTGGCATTACATCATAGCTCTGTACGCCCATTTTCGCTACTGCACTTGTAACTCCCCCTCGCCTGCGTAACCATGCCCATAGCGATCCCTCGGGGCGGTACTGCATAATCATATAGGATCGCATCCCATCCTGCGTGTTCTCTTCTCCATAACGGTAGAGAGGCAAAATGTGGAGATGGTCCAGGCTGGCAACCGCGCGTGCCTCTTGCTTGAAGCGCTCCGCTACCTGCCCTGCACTCATGATATCGGCGTATTGTGAATCTTCTGTCTTCACAACTTTGATTGCAACCTGTTGACCAATGGCTTTGTCTTCCGCAAGGTAGACAGTTCCCATGCCGCCGCTACCAATTACGCGCGTTAAGGTATAGCCGCTCAGTATACTGCCTACCAGGGTTTCCACGTCCTTCGTCGCCTTTCGCTTGCCTTGTCAACTGTCTTTCTGCATGAGAGCCTAAAACTCCACAATGACATCTTTTCCCGCTGCCCTGTCTCATCATAGCATGCTCAATTAACTATGTCTATTGGATAGATCTCTTAGTTTAGAGGGTGGTGCCCTGGCATGTTTAGAAGAGGATCGCCTGGCCTCGCTTGGCAAAACTTACGAGGTGCCTCATCTTTACGCGCGTTACGAGGATCTGCTGGAGCAAGAGGAGCTGGACGCGCTGAGTATTGCCGTTCCCAACTCTTTGCACGCGCCAATCGCCCTGGCAGCCCTGGAGCGAGGTCTACATGTCTTATGTGAGAAGCCGCTGGCTCGTAACAGCGAGGAGGCGGAGACCATGGTGCAGGCGGCAACCAGGGCCAACCGGGTGCTGCGCGTTGTCTTCAATCATCGTGAGCGCAACGATGTCCAGACCTTGAAGCGCTATATTACAGAGGGCAATCTGGGCACTATCTATTATGCTAAAGCCTACTGGATGCGCCGCCGTGGTATTCCGGGCATGGGCTCCTGGTTCGTCAACAAGCAGATCGCCGGAGGTGGCCCCCTAATCGACCTGGGCGTGCATGTGCTGGACATAGCCCTCTTTCTGCTCGGCGAGCCCGAAGTTACACGCGTGACCGCCTCAACGTATAACGAGCTTGGCAGCCGTGGTGTCGGCTTTAATCTCAAGGCGGGCAAGTCCGGGGGTGGCAGCAATTTCGAAGTGGAAGACCTGGCAACAGCCTTCATACGCCTGTCGACTGGCGGGACCCTCTTGCTTGAAACTAGCTGGGCAACCCACAGTAGCGCGCAGGACGACTACGGAATTGTGCTCTACGGAACCGAAGGCGGCGCGGATATCCGCGCCCAGAAATACAACACAACCGATACGCTAACTATTTACACCGATGTCGCTGGCTTGCCCTCCAAAATCAGCCCACAAGTGCAGGGCGGAGAGTTTCACGCCGCAGTCACCCGAGATTTTATCGATATCATCAACAGCGGCAACTGGTCGCTTCACAACGGCTCCGACGGCCTGCGCCGTGCCCGCATCATCGACGCCTGCTACGCTTCCGCACAGCAGGGCCGTGAAGTAATCCTTGAGGCATAAAGGACTTTAACGAAATTTGATGACTTTATGCAAATTCGCTGCGCACTACTTCTTATTATTGATTTTGCTTTTTCTGCATACTTTGGGCTCTGCCCAAAG
>CAXTXB010000530.1:0-4340 GCA_964247965.1 uncultured Dictyobacter sp.
TACCCGCACTCCTTGTGCACGCGTCAATGGCTCTTCGCCGTTATAGGGGAAGAGCAGACGGCGCAGAGGGAAGAAACGAGGTTGGTTTTGCTGCATACAGCTATGTCAGTCCTTCCTGTTGACGATAGTACAACCAGCGCTGTAGCATCTCTTCTGCTTGATATAAGATATGCACTTCGTTCTGATAGGTTAGATAGCGACAGGCCTCGTAGACAGGGAACCATTGTACGAGATCATACTCTTGATCATGTAATGTGGTGTCGCCACCTACTGCCTCTAAGAGAAAGTGACGCACCTGCTTATGATAACGCACCTGGTCACGCACAAAAGAATACGAGACACTGCCAATATAACCAATAAGCTGCACTTGCAAACCAGTCTCTTCTTGTGCCTCGCGCATTGCCACCTGCTCTATTGTTTCACCCGGCCGAGGCGTCCCTTTAGGTAAAGCCCAGGTGCCTGCATAACTACGCCCGACCAGCACTACCTCCATTGTTGGCATCTGCTCTGTACCCGGGGTCTCCTGCTCCGGCTCATAGTGAGCCATAGAGAAGTCTATATCAGGAGAGTGCAGAGAAGCAAGACGGAATACGACGCCACCTGCTGAGTAGGCCCGCATTGTTCGATATCGCTCCATTGCTTGCAATGTCCCCCTCTAATACCACCAATGTGCGGTGCGCGCTTAACTTATGTATCGAGAATGTTCCTACCGACTTGCTTGATCGCAAACACCCAATTGGTCCATCACTTCCCACAAACAATCCCTGCCTACCGTCCTTCTATGCTAGAAAGCGCGATCTATTGCCTTCTCTTCTATTACATCAACATACACTCTACATTCCGCGCTGGCGTTTCAGGAGGCACGGCACAGCCGGGAGCAAGCAAGAGGTGCCGCTCACCGGTCAATTCAAGCGCCCGGCCGACTTCCTCCTGTACCTGGTCTGGTGTACCATTTTTTAGTGTGTCCTGCTCACTTATACCTCCCATTACGGCTTTGCCGGAACGTAGTTTGCCTTCGTGCAGGTTGGGGTTTCCATCAAGGGTTGCCGCCCAGTTGATGGCGTGTACGGGGTACGAGGCCAACAGATCAAAGTAGATACGCGGGCCGCAGTTGTGCAGGACGTTGAACTTGCTGCGGCTCTTTATGGCGTCTAAAAACTCCAGGTCGTATTGTTCACCAAACTCGCGGTATTGATCCTGGGTGAGTATGCCTTCTCGGGCCCAGCCGTTGGTGGTATAGAAGATTCCACTCGCCCCCTGCTCCAGGCAGGCGATGGCGTAGTTGCTCAGGGTCTCTGTGATGATGCGCAGTGCCGCGTGCATTGCCGAGCGGTCTTCGCGCAGAGTCTGTAAGACCGGCTCGTTTTTATCACCGGCCAGATATTTGGCGACTCCGAGCGGACAAAAGATGGTCTGAACAAAATAGGCATCGTAGCCTACTTCGTGATTAACGAGTTGCAGGACGCGCAACTGCTCTCCCAGTGTGTCATAATCGGGCTCTAGAGGACGCACACGCTTCCAGTCGGCTGAACTTCTAATGGGAGTGTATTCACAGACCGGCGGCTTGAATTTCTCTCCAGAGGGACGATAGCGGGCTTTCCAGCCTTCGGCAAGATAGCTGGCACGAGGATTGACCTTAACGTAATCCCAGTCGTAGCGATTGAAGTTTTCGGCCGTGGCCTCAGCCAACGACTGAACCTCCCACTCACGCTCAAAGTCATGCCCCCATAGGCTCGCGGGGACACGATCTACTTTCTCGCCACGTAGCGCAGCATCGACCCGTTCCTTTTTGTTCATAAAAATCCTTTCTATTGCCTGAGGTCTATCACCGACTGGACTGTTCGTCCAGCTCTCTAAAACGATAGCCCACTCCGCGTTCAGTGAGAATATACTGGGGATGCGCGGGATCTTTCTCAAGCTTCTGGCGCAGATAGGTGATATAGAGACGAAGGTAGTGGGCCTCGTCGCGATATTCCCGACCCCAGACCTTTGAGAGCAGCGTTTCATGGGTCAAGAGATGACCTGCATTGCTCACCAGGTGATAGAGGAGACGATACTCCGTCGGGCGCAGTACGACTTTCTGGCCGCGCACTATCACTTCACGGCGCGCAAAATCAATCTTTAAATCGGAATCGACCACAATCTCCGTTTTACGCGATGGTGGTGCCATAAGCGAACGGCGTAAAAGCGCACGAATACGTGAAAGTAGTTCACGCGGGCTAAATGGTTTGGCAATATAATCGTCGGCCCCCAGGTCGAGGCCGCGAATGCGGTCTTGCTCACTCTGGCGGACGGTGAGCATAATGACGGGCACAGTCGATACCTCGCGAATAGCTTTTAGAGTCTCGAAACCGTCCATCTCGGGCATCATTACATCCAGGACGACAAGATCCGGGAGATTCTCGCGCAGCTCGTCCAGGGCCTCAACACCATTGCTCGCTTCTAGCACTCGATAGTGTTCTAGCTCCAGGTTCATGCTTACAAAATCACGGATGCGTGGCTCGTCATCCACGATCAAAATGGTCATATTCCGTTGGTCAAATACTTCCTGTTCCATTATCAAAAAACCACCATTGGTAACTGCGCTTTCTCCTCACGCGGTAAACTAAACGAAAATGTTGATCCCTGGCGAAGCGTGCTTTCCACCCAGATTCGTCCTCCGTGAGCCTCGACAATCACACGACAGATGTAGAGGCCAAGGCCAGCCCCTGGCGTTGCTTGCATCATCGGCTTGACCGCGCGCTGGAAACGATCAAAAATTTGCTCTTGCTCGCGCAATGGGATTCCCATGCCCATATCACTTATACTGACAATCACCTCTTCCCCCGTTGCATTGCAGGTAACTGTGATCTCTGGCCGACCCGGCGAATATTTGACCGCGTTATCCAGTAAGTTTTGTAAGACCTCTTCGATACGTTCCCTATCAGCCATCACGGTCGGCAAACGCTCTGGGATGGCGAGTGTGACCTGTACCTCCGGGCTCTTGGCCTGTAGACGCCGCACAACTCCACGAATCAGATGGTCCAGGTCGAGCGATGCGATATCCATTTGTAAGCCATTGGCTTGTATACGCGATGCATAAAGCAGGTTGCCAACCAGCTTATTCAAGCGATCTGCCTCTTCTTCGATGGCAACAAGGCGCGAGTGCAGCGTCCTGTCATCATAGTGCGCATCCACGCGTGCAAGAGTTGAGGCGTAGCCTTTGATAATTGCGATCGGCGTCTGCAATTCGTGCGAAATAACCGAGATGAAAGTCGAGCGATCCTCCTCTTGCTGCCGCTCTCGCGTTAGATCATGCACGTTGAGAATGCCGCTTATTGGCTCACCATGACGAGAGCGTACACAGGAAGCGGTCATTGAGACTGCAAAGAGTTGTCCGTCACGCGCACAGATGATCATTTCACGATTCACTACCTCTTGACCGGAAAAAGCCTGCAGGATGAGCGAGTCCTGCAGTCCTAGATCGTTGCCCTGGCGATCCTTGGGGCGCAGTACCTTAAAATAGAACTGCCCAAGCACCTCGCTTTCGCGCCAGCCAGTCAGACGTTCCATTGCCGGGTTGAAATCGATGATGCGCAGGGCATGATCCACGGTGAGAATTCCTTCGGTGCTGTAGCGAAAGATAGCGGCCAGGCGTTCCTGTTCTTTGACCAGGGACTGTGACCTGAGTGCAAAGCGCAGACTGGCTGCGAGCTGGACGATAAAAAGGTGCATCTCTGTATTCGCTAGATCAGTGGGAGCGGCGAACGCCTCTCCATCTTCCTTTCGCTCAAAACACGAACGCAGGGTCGCCGGCCTCAGAAAGTGCAGCGCTCCCAATGGGCCATTGTCATCGTATAGGGCCAGAGAACAATACTCGACCCCATGCTGCTCTATTCCATCGCGGGCAGCTCCAAGTTGCCGCGCAAGCTCAGGCGCAAGCCGCTCAACGACAAGCGGGTGCAGCGAGTTGGGCCGCATACCTTCCTGCGCATAGGATAGTAATAAGGGCAGGGCAGCTTTGTCCATATGATAGAGCGTATACTCAGTACTACTCTGTGGATCAAACGCCTCATTCGACACGACGAACACACCGGATTCACCGCATAGCAATCGAATAGCGCTTCCCACTAGTACAGTCATTTGGTCAGACGAATCCTCTTTCTGCTGTAGTTGGGACCAAGACATAACGGGCTCCGCTGGAGAATATTAGAATAGGCAGAAATCTTGCAGGTGCCTGGTGAGGACATGCAAAACAATGGACTTGCCATTAAGAGACAACGATGTTATTTTAACACATATATGTAGAGGTGAGTAGACACATGCATTTTGACATTTTCACGCTCTTCCCCGGCATGTTC
>CAXTXB010000531.1:0-272 GCA_964247965.1 uncultured Dictyobacter sp.
CATATATTTCTTTGCTAGCCGTTCACGCAGGCAGGCAACATTTATCCATCCCCGATCACAAGCATATACCAGGACATCTCAGCCGCCCAATCCGTCACCATACTACCAACCGAGCCCTCCACAGACCTACTACCAACCATCTCAGCCATCGTCAAACGAAGTCTATCGCGAGTACCAGCAGGGTTATGGAGTAGTACCGGCGGAACGGCAGCAAGCGAACGAGACCACGAACTGGCACCACTACGAGGAGCCGCAATCGTCCTATCCACAAT
>CAXTXB010000531.1:299-1513 GCA_964247965.1 uncultured Dictyobacter sp.
AAAAAAAAAAACCATGAAAAACACAATGTTCCTCATTTTTAAAAAATTCGGGATGAGTCATTCATAACGCCAGGCATTTTTGGCAACGTTTAACTGTTCTCGTAGATATACTGATAGAGTAAGATGCCATAGAAGCAGTTGATCATAAAAATTTCTTATAGCTGAAAGGGATAGCAAAGTGCAAAAAGATACACCATCCGAGCAGCGATCGATACGTGATAGGGTTGGGCTAGCAGTGTCTGGAGCTACAGCTAAGGAAGCCGTAGCGACTATTATAGCTGCGGAGGCCGCAGGTGTGCAGCAAGTCTGGATGACGCAGGGAACGCCGTCCCCTGATGACCTGACGCTATTTGCCGCAGCCGCCGTACAGACTAGCTATATACGCTTTGGAACGGCCATTGTGCCAACCTATCCACGCCATCCGCTGGCGCTGGCGCAACAGGCTCTAACGTTAAGCGACCTGGCTCCTGAACGATTAAGGCTGGGAGTTGGACCAAGCCATCGTCCCATTATTGAGGATGTATACGGCATCAAGATGGATGCACCCCTGGAGAATGAGCGTGAGTATGTGAGTATATTGCGCGCAGCTTTATGGGAAGGCAAGATAGATTTCCATGGCAAGTACTACAACGTCAAATCGAAGTTTCCACGAACGCCTCGCACTCCTATCCTTATTTCAGCCTTGCGTACAGGCGCTTATGAGTTAGCTGGCGAGATTGCAGATGGCGCTATATCCTGGATGAGCCCTGTGCAGTTCTTACTCGAAAAGGCAGTACCCGCCCTCAAGGCAGGGGCTGAGAAGGGCGAGCGTGGAGTACCACCACTGGTAGCACACGTACCCGTCGCCATGAGCCAGGACAGGCAGGCCGTATTAAGCGCATCTCGTGAACAGCTTGGTCGCTATGGAAGACTGCCCTTCTACGCCGGCATGTTTGTCGAGGCCGGCTATCCCGTTTCCGCTGATGGCGTTATGTCCGACGCCCTCTTCGACAACCTCGTGGTTTCCGGCGATGAAGCCACAATAAGCAAGCGACTAACAGACTTGCTCGCAGCGGGCCTGGATGAAATACTCATTACTCATGTCTCCGTCGCAAACGCACAGGATGAGCAGACACAGCTTGCACGGCTGATTGGTCAGCTCTGAGCCGCTCTAGCACTGCTCACCTATCGGGGCCCAAGCAAACCCCCCCCCAGAGGGGGCCAGGGGTAGAAAT
>CAXTXB010000531.1:1523-4332 GCA_964247965.1 uncultured Dictyobacter sp.
CGGGCAACATGCTCCGCGGAGCATGTTGCCCGATAGGTGAAGATTAACGGACTATTGTGTATACGAATATGAAGTGAAGAGAAGCTGCTATTGCTTCAAATGGCAGCTTCTCTTCACTTCATATCATGAAAAAATTTCTACATATTTTAAGCATCACGTACTTTCAATGATGGCAGGAAGGACAGCCAGGAATGCCATGAGAGCTTTGCAGCTACGCCAACTGCCAATTAAAGAAATGGTTTGACAGATGCAGGCTGAGAGGATAACGTTAAGGCATAGTTGAACCTATACTGAAGAGATAGAGTTCATCTATGCTAAGAGTTACGCGCTGATCTGGAAAGGGTTTTCCTATTTATGCAACCCGATACACAAAGAGATCATAGTTCAACGAACGATGCAACCGATTTGGCGACTGGAATTCATCGTCATCCTGGTCAGCAGAGCTGGCTGCTCGTCACCGAAAAGAGTAGTTATGGGCTGGGAGTAACAGAAGGGGGGATTGTGCTCAACCTGTATTGGGGAGCGCGCCTCCCTTCGTTTACAGGTCTGCCAGTGCCGCAGATCTCGTATGGGCGTGGTTCGCAAGAGACAAGGCTCTCACTTGCGAACGAGGAATACCCCGCATTCGGCGGCCTACGCTTCGGAGAGATTGCGGCCAAGGCAACGTTTGTCGACCAGACGCGCGATCTCGACCTGCGTTTTGCCAGCGCCGAGATAGGCGAGCAGAATGATTTACCTGAACTACGCCTGCAGCTACGCGATGCTGTCTATCCACTGACAGTCATGCTAATCTACCGTATAGATAGCGCTAATGATCTCATTATCCGAATGGCTCGCTTTACCAATACTGGCCCTGACAGCATCATGCTGGAGCGAGCATTTTCGGCCGCGTGGCATCTCCCACGCCAGTTCACGCCACGCCACCTCACGACCCTGGCCGGACAATGGGCCGCTGAAACGCGTATACAGCGACAGGAAGTTGTAGCTGGTACAGCAATGCTTGAATCGCGCAAGGGTATTACGAGCGCCAACGCCTATCCCTGGTTTGCCCTTGACACACGAGCAAGCGAGCAGCAAGGTGATGTATACTTTGGCACTTTAGCGTGGAGCGGCAACTGGACGCTGCATGTAACGACTGATACCACCGGCACAACCACAGTTGCGGGCGGCATCCATGACTACGATTTCGCGTGGAGGCTGGCTGGAAATACCAGCTTCGATACGCCCGATTTTGTAGCAGGCTTTACGCAAGAAGGCATGAATGGCATGCGCCACCGTCTGCATCGTTATATACGTGAGCATGTGCTGCCCCGACCTCAATCTGAAGTACCTCGACCCGTACTGTACAACTCTTGGGAAGCAACATTCTTTGATGTCACGGAAGAGGGACAGAGCAAGCTGGCAGAACGGGCCGCCGCATTAGGAGTCGAGCTCTTTGTGGTTGACGACGGCTGGTTTCCCGGTCGCAACAATGACCACGCCGGGCTCGGCGACTGGCGTGTAGATCCGCGGAAGTTTCCAAACGGCTTGCGCCCCTTGGTCGAGCATGTCAACAAGCTAGGGATGCAATTTGGATTATGGGTAGAACCTGAAATGGTCAATCCCGATAGCGACCTGTACCGTGCACACCCCGACTGGATCTACTATTTCCCCAGGCGTCCACGCAGCGAATCGCGTCAGCAGCTCGTCTTAAATGTGGGTCGCCAGGATGTACAGGACTACTTACTGAATGTACTCGATCAACTTATTAGCGAAAATGGCATCAGCTTCATCAAGTGGGACATGAATCGTCCAATTGCCGAGCCTGGCTGGCCGGAGTATATCGAGCAAGGGGGAGAGGCGCGCGAAATTTGGGTACGTCATACACTGGGAGTATATGCGATCATGGATGGACTGCGTGCACGTCATCCTGATCTAAGCATTGAATCCTGCTCCAGTGGCGGTGGTCGAGCTGATCTAGGTATATTGAAACGTACCGATCAGGTCTGGTCGAGCGACAACACTCATCCTGATGGACGCCTCTTCATCCAGGAAGGTATCTCGCACGTCCTGCCAGGACGCGTTATGGGTGATTGGGTAACTGATACTCCAAGTGATCGCGTCGTGAACGAAATTCCTTTGCGCTATCGCTTCCATGTTGCCATGATGGGCATGCTCGGCGTCGGAGGCCATCTGCTGAAATGGAGCCAGGAAGATCTTGCTGAGGCTGCGCACTGGATCGCCATTTATAAAACAATACGCCATCTCGTGCAGGATGGAGACCAGCACTGGTTGCTCTCACCCACGACGAATGAAGGCAATCTGGCAGCTATAGAGTGTATAGCTGCTGATGCAAGCGAAGCAGTTGTCTTTGCTTTTCGTCGCACCAATCCATTCTGGGATCTATTGCCGCCGCTACGCCTGCAGGGTTTACAAGCGAACACGCTTTACCAGGTCAAAGAATTGGGGAGCGAAGATTCCAAAGAAAGCTTGTACTCGGGATCTGCATTAATGAATCTGGGAGTTGAACTACCGCTGCAACGCAGCTCGTATGCAAGCTGTATTCTACATATACGTGCACTGTAAAAGCAAAAGTAATAAATGACTCATCTCATCCGAATTTTTCAAAAATTCGGATGAGATGAGTCATTGCTATAGAAGTTGCTTGATATAGGGCAAGCTTTGCGCCAGTTGTTGGTCTTCGTACGCGATGATTGTCTGTGCAGGTTCTTTGAGCTCGAAGGGAGTGTGCCAATCGTCTGGTTGCTCAGGCTGGTGAGTGTGGGTGTAGACGAAGTGGAGCGTGTGGGCGAGTTGGGCGGCTGAACGG
>CAXTXB010000532.1:0-4331 GCA_964247965.1 uncultured Dictyobacter sp.
CGCCCAATGTTCTTCACTTTTCAAAAATTCGTGATGACCCATTAGAAGCTACGTTAGCTCTGTATAGACAACAAGCCTTTGCTGAAACTGATTTTGATTATAAGACCAGGAGCCTGCACAAGTAATAAGGTTAAGATACTTGCCGCCTCCGTTACCAAAAATCTCCTGTAATGGAGCTTTGTCATAGGCGTATGCAGCAGTATGAGTAACATGAAATTGTAGTGTTTTACCGCTTTCATCAGTAACCACAACGCTATCACCAGCATGGAGCTTCCCTAAATTCCAAAAGACGGCTGGTGCTCCGCGATCGTCGTCCAGGTGCCCGTCCATCACAGTGCTACCTTGTTGACCCGGTACTATGCCCGCGACAAACCAGCCGATGCCATTCCACTTATTCTGCACGGGTGTTCCCATCTCTCCATTAGCCTGGATGCCAACCTTCTCAATCGGAGCATTGACTCCAATAGCGGGTATACTTAAGCGCACAGGATACGCACTCGTGGGCACTGGCGTTGCAGTTGGTACAGGTCTCGCAGTGGGGACTGAAGTTGGTTTTGGGCTGGGTTTAGCTGTCGCTCCTATAGGCGCGGTGGTGCCGCAACTGGCAAGCGTAAAGGCCATGACGCAGAGTATTATGCCTAAAAACCGTTTCAATGCGAAAACGCTAGACATGGGCAGTACATCCTTGTTTAGTGATCCCTTTAACAAAGAGGTTCGCGCCCTTTTTATATGCGCGAACCTCTCTTAAAAGGCTTGACTCTACAGATGTAGAGAAAAACCCTACTTGCTGCGCACAGCGTAGAAACGTTTTGTTGCGAAACCACCACCAATGAGTATCAGGGCGGTCGCACCGAGCATCCAGGGTAGCGTAGAGTTGCTCACGGGAGCACTACCGGTGTCAGGAGTGGAGCTTGGGAAACCAGTGGCCACACCTACCACGAACGTGAGTGCCGGGCTCCCTTGGTATAGACCAACGGCGAAGACACTATCAACAGTATGTGCATTCACAGTTGCAGATACAGGAACGGTTGCGCCAGCCTGCGTTGCTGTTACATTAAACGTATACGAACCGGCGGGAACTGTCAAGTAATCGCTTGCATTCTTATAAGTTAAACCGCTAATCACTGTTTTGCCACCAGCGGCGACATCAACAGGCCCTGCATTCGGTGACAGATGGTAGACACGAACTTTAGCCTGACCAGGGGTTACCAGGTTGTTGTCAACAAAGGCAGCCAGCGAAAAGCCACTTGCTTTTGTTCCAATAGCAGCCACTGTATAAGGAACACCGGAGTTAACCGAAACAGTTTGTGTGATGACGGCGGCATTGATTCCCTGACCAGCAGGAGCAACTTTGATGACGTGTGAGCCAGCAGGAACTGCTACATAATTCGTCACAGTTGAAAACTGGAAGTTATTTAACAATGCACTTCCATCCACAAAAACGTCTACTGGACCCGCTTCTGGTGATGCGTGGACCACTCGAACAAATGCACTGTCAGCTGGAGCGGCGAAGGCGGTCGTTGAAAAACTGATGAACAGCGCTAACACACCAATCGTGAGCCCTACACGGCTCATCAATGATGCAAGAAGTCTTGTAAACTTCATTTGTGATCTCCCCTATGCTCGCATATTTGTATAGACATATATAACTTCTCTTTACAGTCCCGATTCTCATCCTCCTGAAGTAACGGCCAGATACCCGAAGAGGATGAATGCTGGACAGGCACACAAAATGTAGCTATACTGATCAGTAAAGGCATTTCGCTTATTGTTACTGTAAAATGTTCTCTCCTGAGTATGCACGGCTGCATTCAGTCAGCAAATGCCATACCTTCTTTTACCAATATTTCGCGGTAGATCGAGAAGATAGCGCAGTGTTCGCTTAAACATTTTACGGATTAATGACGTATGTGTATGGATAGATTGGTAAAATTCTGTAACCATCTGTAAAAATTTTTCATGATATACTCATTCTATGTTCTTTTATCGATTTGCTTTTTTCGTAAGTTGTTCCATAAATATTCTTATATACAGAAGTATCTATTATAAAAAGACGATCTCTTTTTTCGCGACTATGCCCTACCATTGAGTAGTATTTCATTGGGAAGCGATAAAAATATACCCTTTTTCTCTATTTTGCGCGTCTTTATAGAGGGAGAAAAACCAAGAGATGGATGAACGTGAAATGTCCAACAACGATCCTTTAACACAGGGAGTTGGCTTCTCCTTTCCTAAAAGGAACAATGACGTGATGCAAGAACTATCAGATGGAGGTTCTACTCCTGACCAGGTACCTCTTGATTCAACACGCAGAAAAGAGGAGAGAGATCCTAAGGATGGAGAACGGCAGGCAGAATTCGTTACACGCTTCCTCGCAGGTGATGAACAAGCTTTCAGGCTCATCACAGATCAATATGGGGGATTACTCTTGCGCACGGCATATTTGTTGGTTAAAGACGAAGAAGCAGCTAAGGACATTGTCCAGGATTCACTTGTTCTCGCCTGGAAAAACATGCACACTCTACGTGAACACACTTATTTACGCGCCTGGCTGCTGAAGATAGTTGTCAATCAATCTATGAGCTTTAAAAGGCAATTAGCTCGGAAAGCATCCTTCTTACGTGAGCAGTTTGTTCAGTATATTGTGGATACATCTATTCAAGAGACGGCTTCACAACGCGGCCATGTGGAAGATGCGCTCGATTTGAACCGGGCAATTGATCAACTTCCGTTGAACCAGCGGGCGGTTCTTGTCCTCTTTTACTATCATCATATGACAATGCCAGAAATTGCTGAGACGCTTGGCGTTGCGGAAAATACTTTGCGTAAACGTTTGCAGTCAGCAATTGAGAAGATCAGAAGGGTGTTGAAAGTTGATCTGGCCTCTCCGAATGCGTCTGCATCTACAACCGAATACATCCATCCTCGTATGAATGTACGTGGAGGAGAACAACAATGAATGAACATGGCAGGGATGACCATGGACAGTCATACACAAGCCAATATTCTGAAGTACTCACCGATCATGCATTAGGCGAACGCATTTCTCGCTTCTTCCATGAACAGGCTGAACACGTAGAATTCACGCCTGAGCTTCGTGAACAATTCATGAGCCAGATGCCTTCTCGTCGTGAGCGGCAACCTCGACCCCTTTTTGTGGCAGCCCTTGCCTCTGCTGCCGTCCTTATACTGGCATTAACATTCAATGTCTATCTCTCCCAACTTATGCATCCTGCGGTGCAGCATGTCATTCAGTACACTTCTCTCAAAGAGCTGCATGTTTCATCCGAGCTTGCTAAGGGTGGTCAGTTATTCTCTGTCGATCCCACTGAGCAGCGTGTTGTCTATCAACCTGCTCAGCAAAATGGGGTTTTCTATATGGCTCGCCTGAATGATCTGGTTGCGAGTAACACTCTGGTGATGCGCTACGCACGCGATATGGCCTGGTCGCCTGACGGCTCTGCTCTTGTGGCGACAGTCTCTCCAGAGGGAAGCTTCCTACCTCTGCTAGCTCTTGTTCCGGCTGGACAATATATGCATCTCCTTGGTCATGATGCTCTCGCCGCTGCCTGGTTGCCTACAGATAATCAGCAGATTACGTATACCATACCTGATCACGGGCGGACGCAGTTGTGGAGTACGAATAAAGATGGGCAATCAAACAAGCTATTGGCCACGATACCTCTATCGCTGCTCGTTAAACACATGCTCTGGTCACCTGACGGTCGCTATCTGGCCCTGACTGTTGCCTCTACGTCTACTCCCACAGCTACTGCGCTTGATCAGCCGGCTCATGCTATCTATGTTGTGGATATGCAAACAAATAATGTGCGCACTTTTACTGCTCCGGCAGACTCTAGTATAGGAAATCTGGAGTGGTCTCCCACAGGGAAAAATCTAGCGTACGAGCAAATTGATAAGCACAGCAAGAGTTTATTACAGGTGGTAAGCTTTACTAAATCCACAGATCATTTCGATATTGTGCCTCAACATCAACTGCTTGGTTGGAGCTGGTCGCCTGATGGACGGGCGCTGGCCTATAGCGATGGGGGAGCATTGCAGGCACGTGTCTTGTATGGGCAGGCGATCACTTTTCCACAGCCTTTGTCAAAGCTCATATCACCTTTCTGGCTTAAAAATGGCAATATTCTATGTGTACATAGTAATCAGGGGACTAATACATTAGAACTGCTGAGCCCGCATGTAAAGTAAACTGCCACGTAGTTACTATGGCTTCTATCTCTTCCCGCGTATTTGCACGCCTTCGGCGTGCGCTTCTATCTTAAGTAAATTAGTTATTTTAAACGTTTCAATTGTTTGCTATTTCTTAC
>CAXTXB010000533.1:0-4331 GCA_964247965.1 uncultured Dictyobacter sp.
GTTTAATAGTACCCGCAAAGAGCAGCGGAGCTGCGACAAGTCCAGAGAGCAGGAAGGTGGAGACGATGGGGATCAAACACTCTCAGAAAGTCGCTTCTTTGCCTCATCCTCTTTTGTTGCAAGTATCCAGAGAAAGGCAACGAGTTCTCCTTCATGGTCTTTTCGCCTCTCTTCAAAGATGAATTGCCTCGTAACTGCCTTTAGCGTGCTTGCTCTCATGGTGCTTCGTGCGGTGCTTGCGGACGCGCATGAGGTTGGCGCAGGAGTCTTCGCACCAGCGGCGGGTCTGGTTGGCGCTTTCGTCATAGTAGATCCAGCGGCAGTCGGGATTTTCACACTGCTTGATGCGCGCGGTGTCGTGTTGAGCCAGTAGTTGGGCGAAAGAGATGGCAACCTGGCCAAGCATCCAGGACCAGTCGTTGTGCAGTGGCAATTGCTGTAATTGATACCGCTCGTCATCTTTATCTCTTACAAGCTGCAGCCTGGCCGGGGCTGCCTCCATATAAGCGTTGAGCGCGGTCAGCTCTGCCTCTTCTGGCTCGTGCTTCCCGATAAATGATTGAATCATTCGCTGCATTAACGTGCGTAGCGCTTGCATTTCAGCAATGTTGTGCTCGTCTAAATGACCTTCTGTATGGAGCTCCCAGCGGGCCAGCACCTGCTCCAGCCAGCCAGGTTTGAGCAAGCGGTCTTCGTCCAATCCGCTTCCACGGTAGTCATGCCAATCGCTGTGTAATATATCCAGACAAAGTGCGTCCATCTTTCTTCCTGTAACTCCCTCTTGATCAAGATGGCCATTGCAGTCATCCTTTTCAGTATACTGTATGTAATGGTACAATTGCAAAAATGAGCATTACCTATATGGTAACAACTCTTGACGGCATTGATGTTTGAAACCGTGGGGCAACATCTCTGTACAAATGAGCGTAAGCAAGTAACCTTAGTATAAGCTCACCGGTACATCCCTATTGCCTCCACGGTTTGAAAACTGCGAGAAAAAGGAGTCTGACGATGGATAAAAGTCCTGCATTACCTCTTGCTGAAGCGGAGGTAACATTCTCTTCAGGCGGAGTGCTGGCGGGCGTGAGGCGCGTTCTGCCTGTTGCGCTGAGCGTCTGCGCTTATAGTTTAACGTTTGGAGTGCTGGCGCGGCAGGCTGGATTAAGTGTGCTGGAAGTATTTTTGATGAGCAGCCTGGTCTATGCCGGGTCGGCACAGTTGATTGTGCTAAGCTTGTGGACGATGCCGCTGCCCATCGGGATGATTGTCTTGACGACTCTGATTGTGAATGTACGTAACGTGCTGCTGGGGGCGGCGTTGAGCCCCTGGTTCTTACGCCTGCCGGCCTCGAAGGTCTATACAACATTCTTTTTTCTTTCAGATGAGAACTGGGCGCTAACGCTGGGCGAGTTTGAGCGGGGCGGGCATGATGGCGCATTCCTGCTGGGGAGCGGGCTGGTGCTGTTTGGAGCCTGGGTAGGCTCGACGGTGCTGGGTCGTATGCTTGGGACTGTAATCAAAGATCCGGCGCAGTGGGGATTGGATTTTGCCTTTAGCGCGGTCTTTCTGGCCCTGCTCGTTCCCCTGTGGCGGGGGAAGGGAGATCTATTACCATGGCTGGTGGCCGCGCTGGTCGCGGTCGCGTCTGCTCGCTTTGTGCCGGGCAAGTGGTATATTCTGCTCGGTGCCCTGGCCGGCAGCATCACAGGTAGTATCATAGGAGGAGCCCGCAATGCAGAGTAGCCCATTGGCATTGTTGACGATTCTGGGCATGGCACTGGTGACATATCTCACCCGCATCGGCGGTCTATGGTTGATGAGCCGTATACCACTCTCCGGGCGGCTGAAAACATGGTTGGAATATCTGCCTGGTACGATCCTTGTCGCAATCGTCGCACCCGCTGTACTCGGTGCCGGCCTCGCTGAAGCAGGAGCTGCGTTGGCGACACTATTGGTAGCGGTGCGAACGCGCAACGTGCTTGTATCTATGCTGGTTGGCATTGGAGTTGTGCTTGTACTACGCTGGCTCTTGTGAGGGGGCTCTCAAGTAGTATTCTATGATTGACAAAAACAAATCTCTAAAGTATTCTTTCTATGAACATATCTTCTACTTGTGCGTTTTAGTATTGGTAAAGCGAACGATCGTATTTCATATAGTAAGTACTTCTTTCGCTTTCTAGTAGAAAGAGGCCAATCATGCTCCGCACGAGGTTGTGTGACGTACTTAACGTCGAGGCTCCAATTCTGGTTGCGCCGATGGGCTTTGTTACTGGTCCAGAGCTAGCGGCGGGTGTAAGTGATGCAGGTGGGTTTGGTATTTTGTCGGCGGGCGTGAACCCTCCGCCGGTGTTGAGACAAGACATACGGCGAATACGTGAGTTGACGCAGAAACCGTTCGGCGTGAATCTCCTCCTACAATTTCCTCAGGAAGAGAATATTGCTATCTGCATTGAAGAAAAGGTAGCCGCAATCTCATTCTATTGGGGCGATCCCTCGCCTTATATTGAGATGATTCATGCTGCAGGCATAAAAGTAATTGATCAAGTCGGGTCAGTCGAGATGGCTCTGCGTGCGGCGCGTGTAGGGGTTGACGTAATTATCGCGCAGGGCTTCGAGGCTGGTGGGCATGTCGCAGGAAAGGTCGCGATGACCGTGCTTGTCCCTCGTGTTGTTGATGCCGTCTCGCCTGTTCCTGTAGCTGCTGCCGGTGGTATTGCCGATGCGAGAGGTGTAGTAGCCGCCCTCGCGCTGGGTGCGGAGGGCGCAGTCCTTGGTACACGTTTTCTTGTCTCACCTGAAGCGATGGCGCATTCTATATATAAACAGCGGGTTCTGGCGGCGACCGAAGAGGACACAACGCACACTATTCTTTTTGCCCAGGGTTGGTCACATTCTCCGCATAGAGTATTGACGACAGCATTTGTCAAAGAGTGGGTCAAAGAGGAACAAAACACTCAGGAACCAAGGCCAGACGGACCAGTTATCGGCGAAACTCGCGTGGGCGGTCAGCCTGTGCCAGTACAGCAATTTATGGCCTTGCCGCCGAGCACCGATGCCAGTGGCGATATCGATTCAATGGCTCTGTACGCCGGGCAAAGCGCGGGCCTGGTCAATGAGGCGAAGCCAGCAGCAGAGATCGTGCGCGAATTGGTGGAGGGAGCCAACCAGATTATCAAGCAGCGCCTGCACAATCTGGTATCCGAGACTATATCGAGCTCATCTGCCCACTCCGCGTAGCGACAAACCTTGTGGTTGCCGTGGTGGGTGAGCATTAAGGCAAGCAAACCACGATAACCTCAAGGTTTGTCGCTACGCGGAGCGGGTCGACTTGTCACTCTGTTGTCATCTTTAGAAAGAGGTATGTATGGCTCCTATTCAGTTTGGTTGGTCTATGCCCGCAGGTAGCAAGGGTGTGCAGCAGAAAGAGTATCTTGCGGCGAATCGACATGCTTTATATATCATCTCTTTACATTTTGATTCTGCATGGATATCGGATCATCTGCAGTTTGGCTCTTCTGAGGTGCTGGAGGGCTGGACGGCCTTGACGTATTTCTCGGCCCTCTACCCTGACTTGAAATTTGGTCACATCGTCCTATGCCAACTCTTCCGCAACCCCGCCGTCCTGGCGAAGATGGCCGCGACCTTGCAGTATATGAGCGAGGGGCGCTTCATCCTGGGCATGGGCGCGGGCTGGCAGCAAGAAGAGTGTGAGGCGTACAATATCAATTTCCCCGCGCCGGGCGTGCGTGTCGAAGAGCTGGATGAGGCGCTGCAGATCATCAAGGCTATGTGGCGCGAGGACAACGTGTCTTTTGAGGGCAAACATCATCATGTCAAAAACGCACACTGCGAGCCCAGGCCCGACCCTATTCCACTAATCATGGTCGCAGCCTTTCAGCCGCGTATGATGCGCCTGACCGCCCGCCACGCCGACTGGTTGAATGTCCAGGGTACAGACGTCCAGAAGATCACAGGACAGATTCGAGATTCTGAAGAGGCATGTGCCGCAGTGGGACGCGATCCCGCAACCCTACGCCGCACCCTACAGATTGGTTGCTTTTGTGCCCCAACCGAAAAAGAGTTGCAGTCGCTGACCACAAATCAAGACCTGCGCCCCTCTTTTAACTTCGTGGGCACACCGGAGCAGATCGCGGAGCATCTGCGCCCCTTCATCGACCTGGGTATCGAGTACTTCCAGATAGGCTGCGGCGGCTTTCCACGACTCACTACCCTTGAGACCCTGGTAGCTGAAGTTCTGCCTATGTTAAATCGTTAGCGCCTTCCTTCTTATTAAACTTTTTACATTTTTCACGTTTTGTACATTTTTCTAA
>CAXTXB010000534.1:0-4322 GCA_964247965.1 uncultured Dictyobacter sp.
AGAATTGGCAAGGCGGGTGCCACTAGTGATAGTTCTAAGCTTTGTCTCAGGTTAAGCTCTTTGTATTGCTGAGAATTTCTTAAGCTTAAGCATTGATGAAACTGATGCAGGCTTTTGCGCGTGCTCTAAATGATGCCTGGGGGGAAGGGGTTATATAGCATTTGTCTATGAGATTAGAGTAAGATTAATATATATTTAATTTCTTATGAGAGAGGCTATATTGACTTGAATTAAAGCAGAACTTAGGATATGATAGAAACATCGAATAGAGATATTCTAAATTACTTGAGAGACAGTTTAAATAGTTCACGAAAGCGGCAGTCGTTTTTGTACACTATTAGATTAGTCGTAAGGAGATTTATCATGGCATTGTCGTCTTTAGTTCTCGCAGCAACGTTTAGCGTAACAGGTCTCATCATCTGGATTATCGTCGGTCTGATTGCTGGCTTCCTGGCTAGCCGTATCATGGGTGCTGGTGGTTATGGTGTGGTAGGTGACGTTATCGTCGGTCTCGTTGGTGCTTTTATTGGTGGCCTGCTCGCAAACCTGCTTATTCCTGATGCGAACTTCGGTCTTATTGGTAGCATTATCGTCTCGATCATTGGTGCTTGTATCCTGATTGCGATCTTGCGTGCAGTTCGTCGCGCAGCCTAAATTTAATAATAGATTAGGGCTTTTCGACTTTTACTGCAAAGCCTTTTTTATTAAGTAATAGAGAGAGCAACTATTATATTCTGAAAGTTGCTCTCTCTATTATTTTATTGTTTCACTATGTTTCAAATTCGCTGCTCATCTCGTACTGAACCGACCCACTTCATTTAGCGGGTGACCGGGTCAATGCTGTTCTAAAGAGGGGGAAAAACAAAGAAGAACGTTGCGTTGTGCCGAGCAAGAGAGGTGAGAACCGATGACAAAGGAACCCAGCCACAGGGACGCCTCTGCGACCCGATTTCTTTTGAACAACGTCTTATTTAAACAACATTGACCGCAAGGGATTGTCGCGACGCGCAGTGAGCCGGTCACCTGCCAAAAGAGCTGTGCCAGAGCAGTATTCATACCTCAAGGAGAAATTTGGGGGAAGCAGAGCTATCATCTCTTCTCATTCGATATAGTCTGCACTATAATAGACGCAGGTAATACCAGTAAGTAGGCTGCAAAATTTGCAAAAGCGAGAAGAGAGATGCAGGTATGATTGATCAGCAAAAAGAGGCAAAAAATGCGGTTTGGGATCAGCCTTTGACCGCTCAGCGACTCTATCAACATGACCCATTGCTTGTTCTGCTCAAAGATAGATGCCACTTGAATACGTTTTGGATCTGTGCTGGCGTGATCGTGCTTCCAGGAAGCGTCTTCCTATTCTGGTGGCTAGGGTGGGCGCGCACGGTAGCAGCGTGGAACGTTGACAATACATTGAGTGCTCTGCTTCAAACCTTCATCCTTTTTCCAGTTATCTTTTTGATCTATTTACTTATTCCTGGCTCTATTACTGGCCTCTTCAGTACGCTCAAAATGAATGAAGTGATTGGCGAACCTCACAAACATCTGTCGGGCACAAAGACGTATGCAACTTTTATGCAGCAAATGATTACATGGACAGATAATATCGGCTGGACAATCGCGATCATATTTCTCGTTGTCTGCTACGCACTCTATCGGTTGCTGATGCTGGAACCTGCGAGTTTAAGCCCTGTTCCTTACTGGATGAGAGCATGCGCGATTATCATCTATTTGCCCTTGATGTACGTCACTGGAATCAGTGTGATACGGATTGTGCTGGCGCTAATTTTTACCAACTGGTTATTCTATCGCTTTCCACTCCAGGTCAAGCCGTTGCATCCAGATGGAGCTGGAGGGCTTGGAGCGATGGGACATCTTCTGTGGGCAAGCGTTGGCGTTATGCTCTGGGAGGTGCTACTCCTTGTCGCCTCAGCGCTTTCGCGCAACCTGATCTGGCTATCGCTCTCAGAAATGATCCTGCTCGGCGCAATTTATATCGCTCTCACTCCAGCACTTTTGATCGGTTGGTTACTCTTTCCTCATTACATGATGGTGAAGGCGCGCAATGAGATGCTCCAGCCGCTTACTGATGCGTATCAACAGGCATTTATGCAATCCTTGTCTTCAAACGATTTCGACACGCGGAACCTTGTGAGCGAGACACGGCGTTTGACGATACTCAAACAACGCTATGACCTTGTGCATGATACATTCCCCATATGGCCGCTGGAAACTGCTGCATTAAGTCGTATAGGGGTAACGGTGGTCTTGCCACTCCTGCTTCCAATTATAACTTCGCTGATCACTCCCCCCCTTCATCTGCTCGGTCTTTGACAACGCTCTCGCGAGGTGTCGCAGGTGCAGACTCTTGACATGATCAGAGGTTATGATGGTAGAGGATGGTGTTCTTAGGGGTTACACATTTCGCATGGAAAGTGCTATATTCTGAACAGAATAGAGGTGGTCAAACCCCTGGAGGTCGTTCATCAGATCCGTTGCCTGTCTCGAGGTCAGTATCAGCGATTCAATGGGTTGCACAGTGAGCATAAGTGTTGGGCTCCGGGCAAAGTGCATGGGTTCAAGCTCTATGAACTGGTCAAGGCCAAAGGAGTGGATGGGTACATTGCGGGACGGCGAGAGAAAGGAGCATTCGTGATCAAAGACCTCAGGAGTGGGAAGAAACTACTGGAGGTGGTCCCACGCAAAGTAGAACGCGTCGCACGTCCCAGACAGGCTGGATGATTCATCGAGAGGAGGGCGCGCTTCCTCTCCCGCCTGAAGAGCGGGAGTCCCCGCGCGCTGTTTTTATGGAATACGCCAGTCATAAATAACAGGGAGCATTAAAATGGTCACACAGGTCGATAGGAAAGCAACAAAGACTATTCCTTATATTCGTGAGTTCCCACTGATTGGGAGCATGTCTGACTTTAACAACGATCGTTTGAACTTTTTATTGCGCCTGTCGCGGGAGCACGAGGTCTGCGGTTTCCATATGGGACCAATCTCATTTCTTCTTTTCAATAAGCCGGAGCATGTACATAGTATCCTGGTTGAGCACGCCTACGATTTTTATAAGGGGCGGACGATGCATAAGGCGGTGACGGGCAATGGTCTCTTTGTAAGTGAAGGAGACTTCCATCGTCACCAGCGCAAGCTCATGGCTCCAAAATTTCAGCCGCGCCAGATTGCTGACTATGCCGCTAGCATGGTGCATTATGGGGAGCAGATTCAGCAGGGATGGCAGGATGGAGCAATAATCGATGTTAATCAACAAATGATCGCGTTAACGATGAGTATTATCGGTAAAATAGTCTTTGATGCAGATATCTTTACTGAAACGGACGAGCTAGGCGAGGCGATGGCCGTGGGTTTTGCTTATACAATACATGTACTCTCTTCGATTGTGACTCCACCGCTGAGCTGGCCTACTCCGATGAACATACGCACCCGCCGGGCGGGGCAGGTATTGACGAATCGAATTCAAAGCATGATCGACGAGCGGCGCAATAGTTTGGAGGAGCGCAACGATATCTTATCCGTTCTGTTGCGGGCACGGGATGATGATGGCAAGCAAATGAGCAATGAGCAGTTGCTGGACGAATGCTTGACGCTGTTCGGTGCAGGTCACGAGACGACGGCCGCAGCCCTTACCTGGGCCTGGTATCTCCTCTGCCAGCATCGTGACATCTATCAGAAGGTACGCGAAGAGGTTGATACGGTGCTGCAGGGGCGCACTCCAACCTATGCTGATCTGATGCGTCTGCCTTATTGCTTGCAGGTCTTCAAAGAGACGCTGCGGCTCTATCCGCCGGCTTATGGCATCTTGCGCGAGCCGCTGCATGATATTGAGATTGATGGGTATATTATCCATAAAGGAACATTGGTCTTTGTATCGCCCTACACGATGCAGCGCGATCCAGCATACTATTCTGAGCCGGATCTGTTTGATCCTGACCGTTTCACTCCTGAACGTGAGAAACAACTGCCGCGCTACACATACATGCCCTTCGGCGCAGGACCACGCATCTGTATCGGCAACCACTTCGCTATGATGGAAGGTCATCTTTTGCTTGCTACCCTGGCTCAACGCGCTACCTTTGAGTTAGTGCCAGGCCAGGCTATTAAAGAGGAGCTAGGGAAAACTCTAGCCTTAAGGCCATATGGCAAGGTGAATGTTGTTGTAGAAAAGAGATAATATTCTTTCAATATATAAGCATAGAAACAACATATGAGCATAGACGATTCATCCCGAACTTTTGAAAAATGACGCCCCTCGTATTTTCCCTGCTCTTTTTCTTGCCTCCAGCAAGAAAAAGAGCCAGGAA
>CAXTXB010000535.1:0-2383 GCA_964247965.1 uncultured Dictyobacter sp.
TATTGACGTTACTTGTAAAGAGCAGCGAAGCTGCATGATCTCATCAACTAAGAATGCGAATGTGACGGAGTTCCGATACTTTCCTAGAGGCTGTCGTGTCTCCAAATAAAACAGCTTGCAGAATGATAGCTACTACTATATACTTATAAGGTACTTAAGGTAGTTAAGAAGTATGTAGTCTTACAACGTTAATTCGTAGATTCGTACTGCTTTGTCACCCTTGACTACGACCAGCTCCGCGTCGCGACGATCCCTTGCGGCATCAACTCCAACTTATTATGATGCGGGCCTCGAAAAGGGAAGCTGAGTGGATTTCGAGGCGAGCTGGGCGGTGCGTGAAGCGTACTGCGCCATCAATCTCCAAGCAAGGGCTTATTTTATTCGGCCTTGTGTCTATTTGTCCTGATTTTCGGATTGGCTTCTTCATTTCTTTCATTCTATTATCACAGCCCAGTCTATTTTCTCTTTGCCCTCGTTGTTTCTTATCTTGTCAATTTTCTCATCGAGCGCCGATATTTATCATTGTCTATGTTAGGCGGTATAGGTTACTCTATGCTTGGCCTATCCCTGGCAGGAGAACTCTTCTCTGGTTTATTTAAACGATTTCTCATAGCCAATCCATTTTCACTATTCGCTTTATTGCTTATTGTGATCATTGCATATGTATCGGCACTACTATGGCGGGGCTGCAATATGAGAGAACGAGTCTGCTACAAATACTTTTATTGTGGTGCTGGCTGAGCCTGCCACGAACCAGTTTGTCCGCCTCCTGGTATTATATAGATGCCTCCGATAATATTATTCGACTTGAGCGAGCCTAAGAATTTTATTGTTGTATATGATTTTTTTGTAGCTGGAGTAAAGGTAAACTGAAGTGCTTTATTGCTGTCGATTGTTCCTGTAAAAGTTCCCGTTCCTGTGAGTGGAGCTGCAATGGTCATAGAGCCCTTTATGTTTCCCTGCTGATCCTGCTGAAGTACTGAGAGCGTAATTTTTGCAGCAGAACTTGTGGGGGATGCTGTAGGGGTCATGGTGCCGTTATAGCTGTGTGCTAGAACAGAGATGGGAAGGGAATCAGTAGGAATGGTTGCCGTTGGCGTGATGCTTGAAATGGCGCGAGCTGTTTGTAATGATGTAGCGTTTGCAGTCGTGCCAACTGTTTGTGAGTGTGAGAATGTGGGGAATAGTGAAAGTGTTGTGCCTGGCAGACAGAGGCCGACTACACAGATAGCGCTTACTAGATAGACTCTATATGAATTGCCATCTCTTCTCTCTCCCTTCACTCGACTAAATATCCACTCCCAATATCTACCAAAGAGGGGCCAGAGCAAAAGGGAAAAAGCTATGCACAGTTCTATCCAAACGATTCCTTGTAGCAGGGGTTTGACTGCTTCATCGAACAGGTTGGAGCCGTTGTATGATGACAAAAAAAGGCCGATCTTCACAGATATAAGTAAGACGAATGCGAGTGGAAAGAAGAGCAACAAGAAAAGGCTTCGGCCCGCTCTTCCAGGCTCTGCCACCCATCTGCGCAATCCTTTTGGCGGATGGGTCATGGCATCAAGCAGCCATTGCTTACTTTTTCCCTGCTGTGGTATAAGCGTTGTCATTTCGTGCATAGTATCTGTGACGAAACGGTCCGCGTTAAGCTCTGCGCTCCAGATTGCAGCTAGCAGTAAGAGAAAGTGGGATGCACTCCAGAATAGCGAAAGCAGTAGAGGCAGAAGGAGATCTGGCAGGTCGACCACAACGATTTGTTGTAGAAAGTGGACGATGATTTGACCACGGAGTTCTGGCACTGCGTGGGTAATTGACAAGGTTTGTTGAAGGGTCGTAACGTCCTCATACACGAGTGCGATCAGAATAGGGATAATTGTAAAAACGAGCGTGATAGAAAGCCAATATTTACTAACAGTTTCAAGGAAGCTGCCTGCTCCCAGGATGTAAGTATCTCCATGGCGATAATGCGCTAATTCGTGCAGCAAAATCTCTTCAGCTTCTTTCGGTCGCGTACGCCAGGTGGTCAAAAAGGAACTGGATATGGCAATCGCTGTTGTGTGATATCCAAATGGATAGATAATCGCCCTACCAGGGAGACTGCGGATAGTAAGGTGCTCGATGAGATAATCTTTGCAGGTATCGAAGAGGGGACCAAGGACACGGATTGATGAGCACGCCAGGGATTTCCTATGGGGGCGGCCAATTGAATATGTCAGGCGTATAGCAGGAGCATTAGTAGCGAGAAAGCGTTCTACCTCCGCCAGATCTCGTTTGGTTTCTGAAGCAAACATCTCATCACATCTTACCTGCTCAAGAGTTTTTATGTTATAGCGCACGAGCAAACGAAAGGTTCTGGGCCAGGGCAGGAAAACGAGCAAGATGC
>CAXTXB010000535.1:2393-4320 GCA_964247965.1 uncultured Dictyobacter sp.
GTGTTACACAATCGATATCATTCTGATTGGAGAAGATAATAGATACATCTGTTGTTACATCATAGTAAGTTGTGGGCAAGTCCAGTAGATACAAAATGAGCCAGACCCAGATCCAGGGCGGCATGAATGCCGTTTTCTGTGTTCCTGGTAAAGTTCGCGCTGTACTACTGCTCATTGCATCATTTCCGTTAATTTCTTCACAAATTGCTGCGCGCTTTCCGGGTCCTGTAAAAAGACGTTGATGATGATATTGCTTTTTTGTTCGCTATCCGCCTGGTTCAGTCCTGCTATCTGCATCGTGTGTTTCATGCTCTCTACGGCCTGTGTTTTAGCAATGGCCGGATCTGCAGATGGCGTTGCGCTCGTTGCTGGTTTAGATGATGGAAGAGGATCAGGTGTTTGAATTTGATCTCCTGGCTTCTGGAGCTTTTGCTGTATATGTTCGTGTGCTTTTTTGATGTTGCGCCCCAACTCGATCCCGTGGTTGACCAGCCCAGCGGCAGCCAGAACTGTGTATATATAAGGAGCCGCAATCTTTATTGCATCTATCACCACAGGAAAGAAAGTATGCGGATCAGGGAGACCCACTCCGCCAACCTCGCCACCTCTTGTTTGCTTGAATAAGTCTCTCCTCGCCTTGCCACCCCGCACATAGTTCTCCACAACGAATGGAGCGTCGTCAACCTCCTCTGGCGCAACCTCTCTCGCAATCTTTGTCGCCCAGTCGCTCATGATATCCATATCATTCTCCTTAGTTTTGCTCATCCCTGCCCAAGCGACGAGATAGATATCTCAGTATCCACAGGATTTTCAACGCCCGAGCTTCCCACCGCATAGATCGCATAAACCATGCCAGCGATCGTCTGAGCATTATTCATTGCGACAGCCGACGTATCTGTGTAGGATGTAGCTGTAGGTGACACACTCGTCAAGAACTGGAAGCCCTGTGGATCAGTCAGGACCAAACGATAAACATTGTACTGTTTTACCGCTCCACCCGACGTACCAGGAGTCCACGAGAGTGCTACTCCGCCGATACGCGTTAATTGATACTTGCCATTTGTAGGTGAAGCCGGTATCTGATCATCCGTCACCCAACTTACCTGCGTAGTAAACGTCGCGGTTGAAGTGCTACCACCCGAGAAGGTCTGACCATTAACAGTTGCATTCGTTATAGAAGACCTCTCGTACGTAGTAGTCATCTGGTTGCCCGCTAACGTCGCGTGAAACGAGGTCGTACCGCTCTTCGCAGAGCGCATATATTGAATAGTCGTGCCCTCATCCGCATTCTGCCCCACCTGAGCCTGCATCGGCGGAGCATAGTTGGTATAAATCATCACATGCGTACTACTATCAACCTTAAAAAGTGTATGCCGCATATCGCTCGTCACCGAGCGTTCGACAACAGCCGCGCTTAACTGATGTGTTACGCCGTTGGCGAATCCTGTGCCACTAGCATTTGAGAAGTTCAATGCATTATTGATAATAAAGTTTGTTGGACCAGTGAGGTGTGTAGTGGAGGCTGACGCGAGTGTCGATTGTGTTGAGGTTGCTGAAGAAGCGTGTGTGGAAGACGATGTGCTGCGTGGCTGGTTCACATTCCCGGAGGAAGAAGTTTCACAGCCAGCCAGTAGGAAGAAGGCCATGAACAGTGAAAGAACGAGAGGAATATCTCGTGGCAACAAATTGATTTTTCGTATAGTCAATGTAAATACCTCCTAATAGCTATTATTTCAAGAAACAACAAGCAGGCAGGGATAGTTCTTTGATATAGAAAAGGTATTCTTAACGTCATCATCAATACATATGTAATACTATATGTTTTCTTTAAAGTACCATTGGTCGTACAAATTTAGTATATTGTATATTGAGAAGATTTGTCAATGTTTTATATTTATATAATACAAGATGATATAAAAGCTTCTTG
>CAXTXB010000536.1:0-4317 GCA_964247965.1 uncultured Dictyobacter sp.
GTAAAGAGCAGCGAAGCTGCGACAAGTCAGAGAGCAGGAAGATGATGACAATGGAGATCAAACACTCTCTAAATAAGTACTTCACTCGGATCATAGCCAGATTTGTGACGCAGCTTATCTTCCCTTCGTTGTAATCCTTGGCTGAGAAGATACACAAGAATACATAGACTAAACTTCTTCTCAGTACTTCGATGGGAGGTTGAAGCGCGTGACCCTGCACAGACTTTCTGGTTGTGCTAGCTCTTTCCTATTCCTGATTCTTTAGAGAGCTATACAAGGCGCGGCGCGAATATATGGCACAGCAATCTGTAACTACACAGACTTTATTACACACACGCAAAAAACCTTTTTTCACATATAAATGGATGCGCTACTTTTTTACCGAAGATGACTCGATCCATAACCGTACCATCGTTGAGTTACAGCGGCGTGCAGTCTGGATCGGGCTTGCGATCTTCTTACAATCACTGAACGAGATCGACCACAATTGGTACTTTCCCTTTATGCAACCCTTTGGTTCTTTGATTCCATTCGCATTAATACTGGGTAGCTTTTACGCTATGTGGCAAGCGCTGCGCCCAACACAAGAGCCACCTGTACAAACTTCCAAGCTGCAGGAGACGCATCATCCGCAAAGGCGGCCAAAGCTGTGGCAGCGCATTGTCTTAATGCTAACTCTGGTGCTTACTATCGCTGGAGCTATTAACCTGGGTTGGGGAATAGTGCTGTGCTTTTTGCCTGCACGCTTCTCTAATGATGGCACGTCACTCGATACAAATGCGGCAATATTGCTGGTTGAGGGCCACAATCCCTATACCGATTCGAATATTCCTGACCTGCTGCGTCGCTTCGATAATATTCATCCTGAATGGACGACTCCGCTGCGCCGGGGCCAGTTCGCGGGTCGCCTGGACTATCCAAGTATGGCAGAGATTCAATCTATCCTCAATACGTCACTTAAAGCGAACGATGTGCCTGAATTTGAGGCTCGCGTCAGCTATCCCGCTCTGTCGTTCTTGACTTTAGTGCCTTTTGCGTTGATACAAAACTATAATGTGTTACCGTTTTACCTGTTGAGCTATCTCTTGCTCGTCTTTATTGCCTGGAGGGTTGCTCGCCCGGAGATTCGGCCATGGGTGCTCTTGCTGGCTCTGGCCAATGTGCCTATGTGGTCGTCTACGGTGGGTGGCAACCTGGATGTCTTTTATACCTTATTGGTGGTCCTGGCGTGGCTGAAGCGCGATCAGCGCTGGGCCTCGGCGATCTTCTTCGGTCTGGCGATGGCCAGTAAGCAGATTGCATGGTACTTCATGCCGTTCTATATGATTATGACTCTTCGCCACTACGGCTGGAAGGAAACTATCTATCGCACGGCTATCTCCGGTGGCCTGGCGCTGGCGATCAATCTCCCTTTTATTCTATGGAACTACCACACATGGCTGGCAGGTGTGCTGGCTCCCGTGGCTGATCCTATGTTTCCCATGGGAGTTGGCCTGGTTGGCCTCAGCGTGACCCATTTAATCCCTTACCTGCCTGAGCGCGTCTACTCCCTGCTCGAATATGGCGCGATGCTGCTCTCCCTGGTCTGGTACTGGCGCATCTGTCTGAAACGTCCAGAGGCCGCCTTACTGCTGGCTATTATGCCTCTCTTCCTGGCCTGGCGCAGTCTCTCATCATACTTCTACTGTGTGGCTTTTCCCATTTATGTGGTGCTTGCCGCACAGAAAAATTCTTCCCTGGTGCGCGTTTTCTCTTTCTTGCATCTCTCTAAAGCACTGAATAAGAGAAGCCTCCCAGCAATTGTTGAGGTGCATCATAATCCCGCATAATGATAATCCCGATATATGGGTCAGCGGTACAGCTACACTAAGTGGTGAAGGCTGAATAATTTGAGCTCATTCTTCGCTATTTTTTCGAGCTCTTCACCGGTTAATGTGGCTGACCCATACTTGCTCGACTCTTCTTGCTCTTCGTGGTACAATCGACACGACAACCTGTGTCGTAGTCAGGAGTAAAGAATCCTATGTCGCGTAAGAAAGAGGCTGAGATTCAGCTTTCAGAAGCAGATACAAACCAGATACAAGATCTGATTTCTCACTATAAAACGATAGCAGAAAATTTGCACATGAGCACTGATAAGGTGCAGGCAGAAACAGCTATTGCTGCTATTTCTGCACTTCCAGAAAGCACCCAGGTGGCGTTCGTTAAAACACTGACGAAGACAAACGATTCGGCTGCTGCGGATATTGTGCTGGCCGTCAACGCTTTAAGCCCTTCTAAAGAGGCTCGTAAAGAAGCCCGTCGCTCTCTTATCCGCTTCGAAGGCTCGAAGGTTTATCCTACCTGGACGCCTCCAGTTGTGCAAACGTCGGCGGTTCAGGTGGGTATCTCTAACCCTCCACGTTTCTGGAAGGGCTTCGCTACCCAGAGCCGTGAGGAGGGCGAGCTCCAGCTCTTCCTGGTCTGGGAGCAAGGCTATGGATATGGCGACGCTCGTGTGATTTCACTCTTACTCGATTATTGGTCAGATGGCGTGAAGGATGCTTTCGTTGAAACCGGGACGAAACGGCGGATTGATGACCATTTGAACGATCTTAAAAGCAAGATGGTGAATAGTGCTTTGGTCCCCTGCTCTCTGGCCGAGGGGAAACGTCTCATTGAGGAGGCGCTCTCTGTTAACCAATGGCGTGGCACAACACCAAACGAAAACTACCTGGCACAGCTTCCCTCGATTAATAAGCTGATTCTGCAAGCGAGTGATCTGGATGAGGATTCCGGCACGACCTTTATTACTCCTGATCTTCAGGAGCAGGAGGTTGCGGTAAATTTTATCGGAGCCTGGTCCTTCGGCGACTTCGGGCTTGCTTACGACCTACTCACCAGCGATAGCACGCTTCGTGACCATCTCTCTCGTATTGAGTGGATCGACCTGCATCGTGCCTGGTTCGACGAGGCCCATCCGGCTCGTATGGAACTGGGCTTTGTACACGAACGCGAACGTTCTCAAAGCGCGCTCTGGGTACCGACATCCTCGTTGAGCAATCGCTTGACTACGAAAAAAGAATATGAGGTTGGCTGGTCGCTTGAATTGCTTGATACTCCTTTGAGCGGTACAATTAAAGAAGCCCCAATGGGTACGGCTATTAATAAAGAAACTGGCCGCCATTGGTTCTGGACAAGCTGTACGCTGGTCAAAGAACGTGGAGTATGGCGTATTCAGCAGATGCGCGATGAGGGCGCTACCATCCAGGCGCTCTCGATCTCAGAGCTGCAAAAGCGCATCAAAGAGTACGAAGATACCATCGAGCAAAAGGTTAAGCAGCGCGATCCCAACAACGCGGAAGCATTTATGGAGGAGATGTCCTGGCGTCTTGCTCAGCTTATGCACTATCACGATGCTCTGATCGCCCAACTTCCACTCGATTACAACGTGACGGAAGAGGCCTACAGCCGTTCCGTGTTGACCGGGAATCCAGAACGTATGCTGGTCTATCTAGAACGCCTGGCGCAGCGCTTCCAGCAGAATCGCGCCGATGTCCTGCGGCGGCTGGGGTCTACTTTCGCGGAAATAGCCTTTCGCTACGCTAGCCAGAATATGGCTGAGCGCCAGAAGCGCTTTTTACTACGGGCTGAAGAGACGCTGCAGGAAGCGATCAATCTTGATAATAGCGCAGTGAGCCATGCTCTTCTTGGTGAGTTGTTTACAAGTGAGGGGCGCAACGAGGATGCGGAAGGAGAATTCCTCAAAGCTCAGGCTTTGCTTCCTAAGTTGCAACCAGACCTCAGTCTGGAAGGATCGATTGAGGCTGGCCTGGGCAACGTTGCGATGCGCCTTGAGCGTATGAATGATGCTATTCCGCATTATCAGCGTGTGACTGAGATCGATCCGCGTTATCCGGGGGTATGGTTTAGTCTTGGTTTCGCCAACCGCCTGCTTGGTCATTTTGAAGAGGCCGAGAAAAATTATTTGCAGGGTTTGCAGGTAGAGCCAGGCGACATTCGCATGTATAGTGAACTTACAGCTATCTACATGAATCGTTCTGAGCAGGAGAAAGCTCGAGCTATTATGGAGCAAGCAGTTCGTATAAATCCTGATTCGGCTGAGCTCCATGCCCTTCTGGCATCGGTTCTCTTTGAAGCGGGAGATCGACGCGAAGCTCAACGCCAGCTTGAAGCGGCTGAGCGCATTAATCCAACGGCAGACCTGGTTGAGAGTGTGCGGCAGCATATCTCTAGTTCTAGATAACGTGTTTACACATTCGCATAGCGTGGCGGGGAAAGGATATCTCATGGAACATAACGATCAACAGGACGATC
>CAXTXB010000537.1:0-4317 GCA_964247965.1 uncultured Dictyobacter sp.
AGCGTATGCTTATCGCCAAGCAGCTTGGCTGCTGAGCTACTTTCTTGTCTTATTATTAATTGCTTTATAATCTTACATTGCTACACTTTTTGCGCGAACACGCAAAAAGTGTAGCAATGTAAGATTATAAAGCAATTAATAATAAGAGCCTAAGGGCCAGCGACAGCTTTCTGTGGAGAAGGCCATTCGAAGGTTCCAAAGGTAACTTTGGAGTTTGTACCATCCTTAATTGTGTCAGGACTCGCAGGTTTTGTGTAGATGGCCCATATAGCTGTATCGCCATTCACTGCCATGAATGCAGCATCCTTGGGGATGTCAGCGGGGTCAATGCTTACCTGCAATCGGGTCGCCACATCGTACATTTCGAAGCCTCTCGCTGCATTTTGCCAGATGAGGAAGCGCGAGCCGCCTTGAAGCGACGAAACGAGCTTATTATCATCTGTGGGCGTTGACTGCGGGAGCGAGCCATCAGCTGTAAAGGCGAGCAGTTTGCCCGCGAGGGTCTCATCAAGCTGAGGTACACGAATCGTTGGATCGATTCGTGTGGCACCACCCAGCACAGCTGCCACATTGATTGAGTCAGATGGCGCTGTAGACGCTACTGTTGCCGTTACCCCGGGCTTTACCCCCACTGTTGGGGTTGAATCCACACTGGGGGTAGGCTGCACGTCTTGCCCTGGTTGAGCATCGTTTTGATTACTCGTGACCGTACCCGTTGCATTGTTCAGCAGGAAAAGCGTATTGTTTACTATCTGCGGGTGAAACAAATTTTCATCGGGTCGGAACAGATATGTCTCTGTCTTTGCATGAGGAGCCCATCTGCCCGATTGATCAGGAAGTGCGTCTACTGTCTGCTGAGTCCAGATCTTCCCTATCAGTTTATTAGGATTCAACATCCATTCTTCAGACCAATAGATGTCTGTGCCATCGCTATTTGCAGTAGGCGAGGTCAAAACATGACCTTTATCAACGTGTGCCAGTTCCTTTGTTGCAGAAACCTTATCCATATCTAGCTCGTAGCTGAACAGGTGTGACATCCCTTTATTATCGATGAAAGCAACAAGCAGCTTATTTTGAATGAACCAGAGCCCCTGGATAGGAGAGTTGACCCACGAGGGAACGTTCGTAGTGTCGAAGCTATCTTTATGCAAGATAAGGGATTTGCTCTCCTCGTTTGACGTAGTGGATTGATTAGAGCCGGCAGGAAGTGCGCGCAGACTCCACGAGCCCGTCAATGTGTTTTCAGTGGATGGAGAAGTGATTTTATCCTTTGCCGGTGCATCCACCTGCAGCCAGACCACCCAATCTTTAGTGCCACCCAGCACTAATAGGGGATTTGTAGCAGGTGAAGATAGTAAGGGCGTGCTTGTCTGGTCGCTACCATTATCAAGCTTTTCCAGCGTCCAACTAGTAGCGCTGTCATTATACGCCGTATAGTAGATAGAATCTCCGTTTGCCAGGGCGCTTGCCACATGAGGGTAAGCTGCCAGCGTAGTGTGTGGTACGGTATCCACCTGTGATGACTGATGTATACTTGTGTTTGAAGTGCTCGCTATAGAATTAGAGGGGCCTTGTCGGGCAATCAGGAGCAGGGCAGTCAAGCCACCTGTCATCAGAACGATCAAGAAAGAGGCAGCCAGGCCTAAAATAGCGATATGATTCATGCGATAAGAGGGATGAGCTCTTGCGGGCCTGATAATAGGAAGCGGGCCTGTATTGGCCGATGAAAAGGCGGCCAGCCTATCTGAGGAAGACCACTTCTGTGCGAAGTCTTGAAGATAAGACGCAAGAAAAGTCGGCACGGGCGCAGGCGTGGCCGAAGAGGGAGTGCGCTGTAGAAAACGCACATGTTCGGCCGCCAGAGCTTGCATAAGCCTGTTGTGAGCATCAGGTGAAGGTTCAATAACTGGCATCGAACGGATGTGCTCGCCAACAAGATCGTATTGAGCGTATGCCGCCTTACATGAATCGCAATGTGCTAGATGATCTGCTAAAGCAGAAGAATCTTGCTGATTTATTTCACGGTATATAGCGAGTAATGCTCGCGCCTGGCTGCAGTTCAATCTTCACCGACCTCTTTTTGATACAGTCCAATAAATCGTTCTCTAGCTCGCATCAAACGCATTTTCACGGCGGAAGGGGTTATATTGAGTACATTGGCAATCTCTGCGCAAGATAAACCATCATTTTCATACAACCAGAGGCAAACCGAGTACTTTTGTGGAAGTTGCTGAAAGATGCGTTCCACAATTTCTCGGTCGGCCACCCGACTTTCGAAGCGTCCGCCATCATAACCATTACGTTCATACAGCGAAGTGACCGAACTAGATCGGGACTCATTCCCATGCTCATCTCCACCGCCACTAAAGCTATCACCCGCGCTGCCGCCAGATTCCGACACAACCCCTGCACCGATCCCGCGATCTTCGTTAAACAGTGACAATGGGAGCCAGGAAATCAGCCGTCTACGCCGAAGCGTATCTGTCGTTGTATTGGCTGCAATGCGATAGAGCCAGGCCGATAGTGCCCCTGGCTGAACAACCGTCCCGCCCAGCAATGCTTTATAGGCTTTCACGAACACATCTTGAGCGAGATCGTAAGCCTGTTCTCGATTGCCTATCAGATGAAAGATGAAGTTGGTGATGGGAGTTTGAAAGCGTAAGAAAATTGCCTCGAAATCCGCAACATCGACTTTCTCCGGTTGCGCAACAGTTGCTGCCTGAGGAAGAGCCTCCACCTCCTCATCCTGAGCTATTGCTTCGTAACCATCCTCGTTCTCTGATAGTGGAATATTTGAATGACTTTGATGGTCATCATTAACGGATGAACCAAAATTGCTATTCGCATTGTACAAACGTATAGAGGTATCCATCGGTTACATCGGCCTTATATTCATGCAAGGTTTTTGTTGATCTTCTATCGAAAAGAGTGTGCAGATATACTGTTAGCATAACACATCTGTCGGTAACGTGCTGTAATTTATTAGACATTGAAGGTGAGATTCAGTATATCATATTTTTCAAGAGAACAGGCCAAATCTTGCTATTCACGAGTATTTCTGCTACCATGCAAATATGGTAGCAACCTATCCAATACAACCAGCCGGCTGGAATATTGTCGGCCATGAGCACGCGATTCATATGCTGCGCCGAACCCTGGCGGCACAGCAGGTGAGGCATGCTTACTTACTGACGGGCCCGGCGCGCATAGGAAAGGGCTTGTTAGCCCGTCGTTTTGCGCAGACATTGCTATGTACAGGAGGGCCTGATCCCAGCATTGCGCCTCAGGAACCCTGTAACCAGTGTCTCTCCTGCCGGAAAGTACTGCACGGCAACCATCCTGATGTTCACGTGATCAGCAGAGCTGCTGACAAGCTGTATATTCTAATTGAACAGGTACGCGAGCTCCAGAGCGATGCTGCACGCCGCACGATGGAAGGGCGGCGGAACGTCTTCATTATAGAGGATGCGCAAGACATGAATGCTCAGGCTGCCAACTGTCTGCTCAAGACCCTAGAAGAGCCC
The DNA here is from genome assembly GCA_964247965.1 of uncultured Dictyobacter sp. Taxonomy (GTDB): domain Bacteria; phylum Chloroflexota; class Ktedonobacteria; order Ktedonobacterales; family Ktedonobacteraceae; genus Dictyobacter. The sequence continues at coordinate 3,525 of CAXTXB010000537.1, forward strand.
GAGCCTGATGTTGTACTCCTCCTCACCGTCCCCGATACCGGCTTGCTGCTGCCAACAATCCTATCGCGTGTACAGAAAATTTCCATGCAGCTACTTACTACCTCCCAGATCAAGCAGGCCCTTGTAGGGCAGTGGGAAGTGGAAGCGCGGGAGGCCGAACTTATTGCCGCCCTTGCGGCTGGACGTCTGGGTTGGGCGGTTCAGGCTGTCGAAGATGAAGATGTGCTCGCTGAACGCAAGGCTCAACTGGAACTGGTGGTCGGCCTGCCTGCGGCCAACAAAGTGCAGCGCTTCGACTTTGTACAGAAGCTTGGCACTGATGGCGAAAAAGTGCATACCCTCCTTGAGTTGTGGCTATTGTGGTGGCGTGATATGGTCCTGACGGCCAATGGTTGCCTCGACCTGACCATCAATGTAGATATGCGCGAACTCCTGAGATCCCAGGCAGCCAGGATAGGCACGAGTGAGGCCGAACGCATGGTCCGTGCGATTTTACAGACACAAGAAGCGCTTGAGCAGAACGTTAACGCACGTGTGGCGCTTGAAGTGCTCATGCTCGATACCCCCACCATCAAAGCATGATCGTAATGCTCTGGCATAGCTCTTTCTAAATAATATTAACCTTTTTTCATTTTTTGCCCTTTTATAATTCTACATCTTGCTAATTTTTTGCGCATCGCGAAAAAAAATTAGAAAAATACAAAAAATGTGACAAGTTTATAAGAGAGTATGGGTGATCCCGAACTTTTGAGAAATAATGAACAGTGTGTTTTCCCAGTTCTTTTTCCTGCCG
>CAXTXB010000538.1:0-4315 GCA_964247965.1 uncultured Dictyobacter sp.
GCTTTGAGGCCAGCGAGCTCGACAACCGCAAGGGATTGTCGCTACGCGGAGCGAGTCTCTCAAATGCAGTGAGCAGATAGAGTAGAGAAAAGAAACCTCCATTCGTTGGTATAGATTACCTACCAATGGAGGTAACATTGTATGCCTGCAAAGAATTATACTGAAAAATAGGGGTATAAATTTCCTCTGCTTCCCCTCTCTAGTAACATGTCTATTGTCTCAATGAAACACATTTTTTCTCTGTTAGAAGATGTGTATGCGCCAAAAGATGCTGGAGGTGATATATTGATTCCTGGTTCTTTCGATTATGTTGTAGCAAATAGCGTGCAAGAGGCTATTGCGCTCTTGCAGCAACACGGCGACGAGGCCAAAATCCTCGCTGGTGGTCACAGCCTGATTCCTGTTCTACGCTTCCGCCTTGCCAATCCTGCTATCTTGATTGATATCAATCGTATTCAAGATCTTGAGTATATGCAAGAGACGGATGGAACACTACATATTGGTGCATTAACGCGCGAGGCTGAATTGGACTACTCGCCGCTTATCAAGCAACGCTACCCCATCTTGCTTGATACCTCGACTAGTCTGGCAGACCCTATCGTGCGAAACTGGGCAACCATTGGTGGCAACCTTGCTCACGCCGATCCCGCGAACGATCACCCCGCGACCATGCTCGCGTTAGGTGCGAGCATTGTTGCAGTAGGACCTGAGGGACAACGTATTATTCCTGTTGAGGAATTCTTCACCGACTCGGCATTTGAAACAACCCTTCGTCCGGATGAAATACTCACCGAGATTCGCATACCCGCTCCAACTGAACATAGTGGTGGTGCATATTTCAAGCTTGAACGTAAGGTTGGCGACTACGGCATCGCTGGTGTCGCCGTCTATATAACGCTAAGCAGTGGAGCGCAAGTGAGCATAGACAATAACAGTGGGCGTATTCAGATGAACGAGGGCGAACATGTAGCCTCCGCCGGCATCGGCCTCACCAACGTTGGCTCACATCCTATTAAAGCAAGAGCCGCCGAAGCATTTCTGCTTGGGAAATCTCTCACCCCCGAAACTATTGCCCAGGCGGCTGATCTTGCCGCCGCCGCGTCCGAGCCTACCGCTGACTTGCGTGGTCCCGTGGATTACAAACGTGCAATGGTACGAACGCTCTGCGTTCGTGCGTTACGAAAAGCGCTGGCGCGCGCCACAGGAGAGGAATAAGATGAGCAAACACCATATTAGCGTGACGATCAATGGCACTATCTACGAAGATGATGTTGAGACACGCACGCTCCTCGTCCACTGGATACGCGATGGGCTGCATCTGACGGGTACGCATATTGGTTGCGACACGACATCCTGTGGTGCCTGTACGATCATCGTTGATGGGAAGGCCACCAAGTCGTGTACGATGTTCGCTGTGCAGGCCAATGGGCGTACAATTCAGACTGTCGAGGGCCTCGAACAAAACGATCAATTGCATCCGATCCAGGAAGGGTTTCACGAGAAGCATGCTCTCCAGTGCGGCTTCTGCACATCGGGTATGATGATGACGAGCGTCGCGCTTCTCGCCCGCAATCCTCATCCAACTGAGCAGGAGATCCGTGTTGGCATCTCCGGTAACCTCTGTCGCTGCACTGGATATGTCAATATTATTAAAGCAATCGAATACGCAGCGGAGAAGATGCAGCCATCTGAACCCATTCCGGTGACGACCGGAGGAGAGGGAGACTAATAATGGCAACTGAAACATTTAAGCACGGTCTGGGTGAGCCCTACAAACGGAAAGAGGACGCCCGCTTCATCCGTGGGCAGGGCAACTATGTTGATGACGTGCAGTTACCAGGTATGCTCTTTGGTGACATCGTGCGCAGCCCCTACGCCCACGCCCTCATCAAGAATATAGACATTAGCGAAGCGCTCAAAGTTCCCGGCGTTTTAGCCGTTATCACCGGAAAAGACCTCGACGCCGCAGGACTGGCCTGGATGCCCACCCTCTCGGGTGACACCGAAGCTGTCCTGGCCCTCGACCGGGTGCATTTTCAGATGCAAGAAGTAGCCTTTGTCGTTGCCACCAGCCGCTATGCCGCCGCCGATGGAGTCGCCGCCGTCGATATTGATTATGAGCCGCTGCAAGTGGTTGTTGATCCAAAGAAGGCGCTTGATCCTGATGCACCGCTGCTACGCCCTGATAAAAAAGACAAGCAGCCGACAAATCAGATCTACCACTGGGAGACCGGGGACAAATCTGGTACTGATGACGCTTTTACCGTCGCTGAACAAGGCGGCGTCATCATCAAGCAGGATATGTTTATTCCACGCATCCACCCTGCCCCTATTGAGACCTGTGGCTGCGTCGCCGATTATCACAAGGGAACCGGAAAGCTAACGATCTGGCTCACTTCACAGGCTCCACACGCTCATCGTACCCTCTTTGCTATTGTCGCCGGCCTGCCCGAGCATCGCATTCGTGTGATCTCGCCCGATGTTGGTGGTGGCTTCGGCAACAAAGTGCCGATCTATCCGGGTTATGTCTGCGCCGTCGTGGCTTCGCTCAAGACTGGGAAGCCGGTGAAGTGGATCGAAGACCGCTCCGAAAATATTGGTAGCACAGGCTTTGCCCGCGATTATCATATTCATGCGGAGCTTGCGGCCGATAAAGATGGGACCGTACAGGCCCTGCGCGTCCACACGCTCGCCGACCATGGCGCGTTTGATGCCGCCGCCCAGCCCACGAAATTTCCTGCCGGGCTGTTTCACATCTGCACGGGCTCCTATGATTTCAAAAAGGCCTTTGTCGATGTGGATGCCGTGCACACCAACAAAGCTCCCGGTGGTATCGCCTATCGCTGTTCTTTCCGTGTGACTGAGGCCTCGTATCTGATCGAGCGCATGATGGACACGCTTGCCCACGATCTAGGGAAAGATCCGGCTGAACTCCGCCTGCAGAACTTTATCCAGCCCGAGGCCTTCCCCTACCGTTCTGCTCTGGATTGGACGTTTGATAGTGGGAACTACGAAGGTTCGCTGCGGCTGGCGATGAAGAACATAGACTATGATCTACTGCGTCGCGAGCAATTGGAGAAGCGTGAGCGCGGTGAACTGATGGGTATCGGTATATCGACATTTACAGAGATAGTCGGGGCCGGCCCAGGCAAGCATTTCGATATCGCAGGCATCCAGATGTTTGATAGCTGCGAGATACGCGTCCATCCCACAGGCAAGGCTCTTGCGCGTATCGGGGCGCAGACGCAGGGGCAAGGCCATGAAACGACCTTTGCCCAGATTATCGCCGCCGAGCTTGGTCTATCGCCGGATGATGTCGATGTTGAGCATGGCGATACCGATACTGCCCCTTATGGACTCGGTACCTACGCCAGCCGCAGTACGCCCGTATCGGGTGCAGCCACAGCCCTGGCTGCACGCAAGGTGCGTGATAAAGCCAAAAAGATCGCTGCCTACCTCCTGGAGGCAGACGAAGAGGATCTGGAATGGGAGCCTGGACGCTTTTTCGTCAAGGGTGCTCCCAGCAAGGGAAAGACTATTCAGGAGCTGGCTTTTGCCGCCTATACCAATTGTCCTCCTTTCCTGGAGCCTGGCCTGGAGGCGGTCAACTACTATGATCCGCCCGAGCTCACCTATCCGTTTGGGGCCTACATCTGCGTGGTTGATATCGATCGCGGCACCGGCCAGGTCCATATTCGCCGCTTTATGGCGGTCGATGACTGCGGGACGATCATCAATCCGATGATTGTTGAAGGGCAGGTCCATGGTGGCTTGACGCAAGGTCTGGCCCCTGCGATGTATGAAGAGCTTTCTTATGACGAGGATGGTAATATTCAGGGAGGAAATTTCCAGGACTACCTGATTCCAACCTCAATGGAAACTCCCAGTTGGGAGATAGATAGAACCATTACGCCATCTCCACATCATCCCATCGGAGCAAAGGGTATCGGCGAATCTCCAACTGTCGGTGCGCCACAAGCTATCGTCAACGCGGTAGTGGACGCCCTGGCCCATGTAGGTGTGCGCCATATAGACATGCCGCTTGCCCCCTGGAAAGTGTGGAATATCCTTAACGAAAAAGGCTTGACGGTCGACTAGTCGTGGCTCGGAGCGGCGCGTCTTTCGTATAGTCATTGAATAAAGACACGCTGCTCTTCGTTTCTTGTTCAGGAGGGCGTCATGTCCCAGACCCTACTTGAGCTTGCCTATCAATTGACGCAGGCTGGCAAGCCCTTTGTATTAGCAACCGTTGTGTGGTGCGAGCGTCCGACCTCTGCAAAACCTGGTGCGCAGGCAATCATCCAGGACGATGGGG
>CAXTXB010000539.1:0-2150 GCA_964247965.1 uncultured Dictyobacter sp.
GGTAGAAATGTAGAAAATACATAACAATAAAAACGAAGATTATTCTTGCATTATATTTTGATCGCCTGGAGGATTTTCCCCATAGATTAAGTACGATAGATCTTTACGGGTACGTTCGATAATAGCACGTAATCTGCTTAACTTCTCAGGATCGCGGAACGAGGAACGACCTGCAATGGCGAAGAGGCGTGCAACTTCCATAGACTCACTGCGTAGAGCCTGCATCTCTGGTTCGTTCTTGCGAGAGCCGGGACCAAAGCCATGTGTTCGAGGCGTATCAGAAAACCCGGCTTCTTTTTGTCGCTCTGCCAGTAGAGCCTGCCCGGCACTTGTAATCTTGTATGTCTTTTTACCGTTCTCCTCCTGAACCGTCACCAGTTCACGATCTTCCAGCATCTGAAGTGTTGGATAGATGGAGCCAGCACTGGGAGCATAAAAGCCTCCCGAACGTTCTTCCAATGCCTTCATCATCTCGTAGCCGTGCATTGGTCGCTCTTGTAAAAGATCGAGTAACGCAAACTTCACGTCACCGCGTCCAAAGAAGCGCCCACCTTCAGGGCCGAAATGACCTTCAGGACCAAATGGCCCGCCGGGGCCAAAGAAACCACGTCGTCGCATACTAAAGAAATGAGGCCCAAATCGGTTTTGCCCATGATGGTGCAGCCAGGGCTCCCAATCACTTTCACCACTAGAGAACTGGAATGCAAATCGTCTACCTTCTCGATTAAACATACGCATAAAACTCCCTTTTGAAAATCATGCAAATACGATATATCGTATATATAGCATACTCAACTCTACGAGTGCAATGGCAGTATGTTGCACTTTATCGAGCTCGCATTTTCCTTCATGACCTTTAACTTTTTAATCTAGTATACAGTGTGCAGTTTTTACCGAATTAAAAAAGCAACCATTATTCAGGAAAAGAAGGGCTCTGCCAAAAAGCGTTGACCTTGCGTTTAGTTCTTTGTACTCCCCTTTAAGAATGGAGTTCTATGGCTTGAGAGTAAAACATTTGTGTATTTTATAGTTTATAGACGGAGTGAGCGCTATATGTCTGATTTAGAAGGTGTCATGCTGGGTGACTACTATCTGGAGAAGCGGTTAAGCAAAGGTGGGATTGCTGATGTCTACTATGGCTATCGTAACGGACAGGCGAGTTTTGAGGTAGCCGTCAAGGTATTTCATTCAAGGCATGCTCAACAACCCTCTTTCCGTGTGCATCTTAAAGCACAGGTAGAAATGATCGGACGTTTCGAGCACCTGAACATATTGCGCGTATTAGAATATGACGAGGGAGAAGGTCTACTCTACGTCGTCACTCCATATATGCATGCTGGAACGCTTGAAGATCTTCTGTTGCGGGTAGGTGGAAGATTTTCTGCATTGCAAGCGTTGCCCATCGTTCAACAATTGTGCAATGCGGTGCAATACGTGCATGAACAGCATATTATGCATGGAAATATCAAACCTACCAATGTGCTTGTATCGCCACAAGGAAGTATGCTCCTTGCTGATTTTGGTGTAGCAGGCGATTATGCTGATGGACAGCAATCTCTCACTCAAATTGGCTGGGGTGCGGCTGAGTATACAGCTCCTGAGCAGTCGCTAGGTGTACTACGACTAGAGAGCGATATTTATGCTCTGGGAGCACTTTTCTTTACACTGCTAACAGGCGTTCCTCCGTTTACTGGACAAACTCCTGTAGAAGTATTGCTGAAACATGTACGCCAGGAGCCTCCACTTGCTCGTGAACTGGTAAGCTCTATTTCAAGCGCTGTCGACGGTGTTCTCCAGAGGTCTCTACGTAAACGTGCTGATGAACGGTTTGCGTCTGCGCTAGAGTTTCGAGATGCTTTTATAAAGGCCGTGAGCATCGCTCCAGTTGCATCACCAATCGCAAGCTCACTTTCCCCACGAACTCCATTGCCCTCCTCTATGCAACCTGTGGCTACAGGAGGCCCCTATACTCCTATTCCCCTTGCTCGCCCTTCGGGTGGTATGGAGAGTCGTAGCAGCTTGCGTAACCCACATACTCCAATCCCATTCATGATAAGCCCACAATCACTGGCCTCTGCGCCAGCGGGCAACAGGCCCTTCAGGCATATCGCTTTAAAGCACATAGATGAGCCGGCTCAGGTTGCCGTTCC
>CAXTXB010000539.1:2160-2676 GCA_964247965.1 uncultured Dictyobacter sp.
GAGCAGAAGGACGAGACTATGGTTCACAACTGGAACTTCTTGCAGGAGAGGAAGAATGAGTCGGACCAGGCCCTATTCTGGTCTGCTGACCCTGCTGAATGGTCTCCAATCGGAGATATCTCAGCAACGAAGGCGCAGAATGAACCTTTGACTGCAGCAGAATATCTACAGAGCAAGCCACTAATTCCTGGAGAAGATGAACTAAGACAAAGAGGGAGTCAAGAAGGATCAGCGAAGATGTTAAACGCAACGTTGCGGAGATGGCTACCGTCTATTATCGTTATACTGCTCTTGCTTGGTCTGCTCGGAGCACTCTGTTCGGCGTTTTTGTAATAGAAATCTGCACTGATTCTTGCTACTACAACGTATATATGTTCATCAAAAGCGTGGGCGCAGCGGATACATTCTCGCAGAGAATACCTGAATCAAAAGTATGGTCAGGCGAGTTGAGAATGTAAGCGATTCGCTAATGACGTATAGTAGCTATGATTGACCAGTGTCCAGAAGGACTGGAAA
>CAXTXB010000539.1:2686-4295 GCA_964247965.1 uncultured Dictyobacter sp.
TTTCTAAATAGTGTAATAAATACTGTTGCTTTTCTGTGCTCGCCTGGCAGAAGTTACCTCCTGCTGACAAATTGAGTTCTTTCAACGCACTGCGAAGTCGCATCTCGCTTAATAGAAGTGGTGCCTTTCTCCCAGTACGTGGTAGGAGATGATGCAGAAGTTCGTCGAGTAATTGGAGGCTAGACGGAGGAGGGAAATCCTTGTCAGACGGAATAAGAAGGTCGATGATGGTGTTTAATTGAGCTCGTTCCTCTAAGCTTAGCTCAATTTTCTGCTTACGTGGCGGCGTAGTGAGCCGAAGCATTTCGCTCATATGTGCTCCTCTTTTTTGGAATTGGTTGGCGGCGATTTGTACCTCACACAATGTTACCATATCCTCTATCCGTAATTCAACGGTCGAGTTGTACATATATTTTCGCCGCCCAAGTCCCTCTCAGGCCTTATTAAAAAACAATCGTCTTATTTTCATAGATCAGGATACGATCAGTAGTATGTAATCTAACTGCCTCTGCGAGGACGCGGCGTTCCACATCGCTCCCCTTGCGGGTCAGATCATCGGCTGTATCGCGATGGTCACAACGTATGACATCCTGGGCGATAATGGGGCCTTCATCCAGGCTATTGGTCACGTAATGCGCGGTCGCTCCAATAAGCTTTACTCCTCGTCTAAGCGCCTGATTATAGGGGTTAGCACCTATAAATGCTGGTAGAAAGCTATGATGGATATTGATAATACGGTTGGGGTAGGTCTCCACAAAGAAGGGTTCGAGTATCTGCATATAGCGTGCAAGCACAAGGAAATCTACTTGATCCCCAATGAAGTCAGCCATTTGTTGCTCATCCTTGCGCCGTGTCTCACGCTGGACGGGAAAATGATAGTAGGGAACGTCGTACATGCGCGCGAGCCCCTCCAGCTTAGGATGGTTGCTCATGATAAAGGGAATATCCATTTGAAGCTCACCCGCCCTCCAGCGCCAGAGCAGGTCTACCAGGCAGTGATCAAACTTAGAGACCAGGATACCTACTCGTTTACGGTCGCTCGAATAGTGTACGTTCCACTCCATGTGAAACGCTTCTGCTATTGGCTTGAAGGCATCCAGCAATTCAGACTTTTCCAATTGAAAGCTGTCTTCCGCGAAGCTAATGCGCATAAAAAACGTACTGCCATCTTGATTAGCCGAGTACTGATCAGACTCTAATATATTGCCATTATGCTGAAAAATGAAATTGGAGACTGCTGCAACGATTCCTGGTTGATCAGGACATGAAATTAAAAGCGTAATTGTAGTCTTGTGTGTGGCCAAAGCGAGCCCTCCCACCTTTTTGTATGAAATATTTTACTAGAAACTAACCGGATGCACGTTGTGTAAGAGTGTATGCGTTATGAGTAGTCCTGTCAATAAGTTTGCAAAGACCTTGTATAAAAATATAGCTCCACTTCTCATAGCATAAGCTGCATTATTTGAGATGAAAAGATATATATTAATTAACCATAACGTATTCATGCCAACATATGGGTGAACTGTATATATTACCTTGTCAATCTTCACCGCGACCTGGAAGCAGAAGTCAGCCTGAACGTTTGAAAAATGACGACCAGTGTGTTCCC
>CAXTXB010000540.1:0-4293 GCA_964247965.1 uncultured Dictyobacter sp.
AGATTTCGCTCGTGGCCTGGCACAGGGGCAGATGAAGCCGCAGGATTGCGCCGATTTCTTTACTTTTATGGCCGATCAATCGACGCAGGACGCGGAGGCCGCCCTGAATCTGGAGAAGCAACGACAGCAACTTCAGGCTCAGATCGATGCCCGCCAGCGCGAGTTCAATCAGAAGCAGGGCAATACAAATCCTGATCGCCTGGCCGCCCTTGTCTCCATCGAGTTGTCTACCGCTGGTGAGCTTGAATTGGAGATTTCGTATATCGTTCTAAATGCGTCCTGGCAGCCACAATATGATGTACGCGTACAGATGGATGAATCCCAGAGTCGCGGGACGGTAGAGCTGATGTATCTCGGACTGGTACAGCAGACGACGGGCGAGAGCTGGGAACATGTCAACCTGGCCCTCTCGACGGCACGCCCCAGCCTCGCCGCCGTACTGCCAGAATTAAAGCCCTGGTACCTTAATGTCTATGCTCCCCCTCCACCCATGCCAAGGGCCGCCGCGGCACCCATGGCTAACTTTAGAATGCGCATGCCCGATGAGAACGATGTGACATACGGTGGAAGCTTTACAGATGAGGGCGATGAAGCTTCATCCATTGCCGTCGAAGCAGATATGGCAACGGCGACTATTGAGCAGACAGGGACAGCGCTTCTCTTCCGTGTAAACCGCTCGGTGGATATTCCTTCCGACAATTCGCCCCACAAGACGACTATTGCGATGGATCATCTGCCTTGTACGTTCGATTATGTGAGTGCACCTATCCTTGAGGAAAATGTCCATCTACGCGCGACGGTTACGAATACGACTCAATATGTTTTCCTTACTGGTGACGCCAATATCTTTTTAGGCGGCGAGTATGTTGGGACGACGCATATGAAGATGCGCGCACCCAATGAGCGTTTCAAGATCTTCCTGGGCATCGACGATGGCATTAAGGTGAAGCGCGAGCCCATCGAGCGGGCCGTCGATAAAGGCAATCTGCTCCAAAACGATATTCGTCGTAGTACATACGCCTATCATATCTCAGTCCATAACTATACCAATACGCCCAGGAAAGTTGTGGTGCGCGACCGCTTACCAGTTCCCCAGCACGAGCGCATTAAGGTAAAAGTGCTGAGCGTGACACCTCAACCAACTGAGCGCACAAAACTTGAGGTTATGACCTGGGAGTTCACTCTGCCGGCCGATGAAGAGCAAAATATAGAATATCGCTTTATCATCGAGCATCCTCAGGGCCTGAAGATAGTCGGCCTACCCTGATGGTTTCTCGTTATCTTAATCCGCCTTTCGTATCAATAGCTATCCTAAACGAATGGGTCATGCCAAACAGTTGATACCCCCCCCCCCAAATGTTTCATATTGTTTCGCCATGACTCATTCGTTTAGGATAGCTATTGATACCAATTATTCTTGCTCCACCGCCCGAATGAAATCGGCAAGAACATCATATGCAGTCACCGCTGGCCCAACCGTACCCGTATTGGGCACATCCAGGCTAATCGTCAGCCCCGGCAAAACGTCCAATTCAAAATGAGCCAGCATCGATCCCCCGCTTACCACCGCCAGTGGATCATTCGCAGCCAGTCGTTCTGGTTTGACCGCAGCATGAACTTGACTTCCAGAGCGCTCGATGCGCGCAACCAGCTTATACGGCGTACCCGCCACTCGCGCCTCCTGCACCTCCGCACCACTCAAATCGCGGATACCCTGCCGCGCTATCTCATCTAGCTTGAGCGGCGTATCCATCAGCACAGTCGCAATGGCACATACCTTCACGGCAGCGTCCCAGCCATCCACGTCCTGCGAGGGATCGGTCTCAGCAATTCCTAGCTCTTGCGCCTTTTTTATCGCCTGCTCAAAGCTGCGTCCCTGCTCCATCTCCTCCAGAATCACATTGCTCGTGGAGTTGAGCAGGCCCTTAAAACGTTGTATATTGGCAGCCGGCAGCGAGTATTTGAATAAAGAGAAGATCGGCGCGCCTCCCATCACGGTCGCCTCAAACAAATATTGTTTCCCATGCTCTCGCGCTAACTGCTCCAGTTCACGATACCCATGCACAACCGTCCCCTTATTCGCCGTAATCGCATGCGCCCCATGCTCCAGAGCCGCCCGCACATGCTCGATCGCCGGCTGCCCCGTCTCCGTATTCAAAGAAGTCAGCTCAAACAACACATCCGCACGCGCCGCCGCCAGCCACTCCCGCACATTCGTCGCCACAACCAGCCGATCCCCTTTTGCGGCCTCGCCGGCATTGCCCACCAACTGCCCATCCAGCCCCTCTCCTTCCAGTAAAGCTGCCACATCCAGGCCACCCGCATCAGCAATCCACCCCATACGCCGCGTCGCCACCCCTGTCAACTGCCACTCAATTTCATAGCGCTCCCGCAGCTCAACCGTCTTCTCTTGCAACAACTGCAAAAGCGCCCGCCCAACATTCCCAAACCCAAGTATGCTTATATTATAGCGTTTCATCTACGACCCTCCATTATTTGAAAAGATCAGAGGAATACAAATTTTTCTTATATTTCCTCACAGAATTTCACCTGTCAGCAATTCTCAAAATCGTCCTTGCAACCTACTGCCCTCCCACGCATAGAATTACTTCAACTCATTCCTTGAATGACGTACCTCGTAGTTGATTGCATCCTCATTCACACACATTCTAATGCAAATAATCAATGGTCTATGGCATTATGTCACCCAGACGTGGTTCTCAAGAATTCTGCTTCATAGGTTTCACTATTCATCCTCTTCATTCTCCTTTTGCTCAATTCTACCAACTACTTAGAACCGACATAACTGAAGGAAGCTTGCATAGTAAGAGCTATGAGGGTTAATTTTACGTAACCGTTTTTACTTATGAGAGCAATTTAGCTAAGCCTCACTTACTCCATTTGATATTCTAGGTAAGAATAACGTGCAAAAATGTGATAAGATATATTTTGTTGCTCAAGTAAACATTCGCGAAGTTCTATGTACATTGTTATTAGGAGGACAAAATGAGATATCGGCGTTCACGAAGTATGCGTAATTATAGAGTAACAGAGGCGCAGCGAAGCGCAGCCGAAGATACCTATCTCAACTCATTACGGAATCCATCCCCCCAGTATCCACAAGTGACCATCCCTGTCCACGGTCGTGGAAAAAGGCCAAAGGATTATCACCCGAAAAACTCTCGCAAGAAGAAAACACAAATCTCGCAACCAACATATCTCGTAGCTTCGACAACGCGGAAGGACAACTCAGCCTGGATTGCGCTTCTAATTGTTCTCGCGATTATCGCAGTCATCCTGGCCGCTGCTGCTTTCTCCCCTTCGCGTGATCAAAGACAACAGTATTCATCTCCAGTCGTAGAGCCGGTTGCTCCATCCAAGCAATCCTGCTCGATCCAGGATTGCTCTTCAGGCTCCCCAGACTTCTCAGTTTCCCATAGTGGGAACGGCTACACAGTAGAATGCAATGACGGCACCTATAGTTCTTCTGGTGGTAGACGCGGCACATGCTCATATCATGGTGGTGAAATTATTCATAGTAGTAAAATACACATCTATAAAAAATAGCAGCAGAAACGCGTTTTCTCCAAACCGGAGTTAGCCGCTAGCATTCCAACAAGATTTAAAGCCCAGCATATGTTAGAATTGGCCTGAGAGGATGTCTTTCTGCTTTTCTTCAGTAGAGTTCGAAGAGTGTTAAGAAGAGGGAAGCAGTTTGTTGACGATGTCCTCATGCAAGTGAAAGGGAGTAGAAGAAAATATGAGCAATCCACGCAATGCAATGGAGGTTCGACCAGGGTATCGGGGTCGCGCCTTTACGTCTGATTTGACCGGGCAGGAGTTCTGGCTGGTGGTGGACAAGGGTTTCCAGCCGATGGGTCTGGTGATGGGCAACTGTATTTATTCGATGGGTGCGGTACGTAACTGGCTCGTGGGCATTAAGGGGAATTTCCAGGGCGAGTTGAAAGAATATTCGGAGTTGATGTACCAGGCCCGTGAACTGGCGCTGAGCAGGATGCAGTATGAGGCCGACTTGCTCAACGCGGATGGCGTGATTGGCGTGGATCTCAAAGTTGAGTTTATGCACAATAATGAGTGGATGGAGGTGACGGCTATCGGCACTGCTGTGCGTTATGTAGGTGGCGGCCCCAACAAGCCTCCTATCGGCCAGGGCCAGGTGGTTATTCCTACACACTAAATTACACTTAAACTCCAGGTCATCCTGAACTTTTGAAAGATGACAAACATCGTGTTTTACCTGCTCTTTGTATTGCCAGAGGCAATACAAAGAGC
>CAXTXB010000541.1:0-1181 GCA_964247965.1 uncultured Dictyobacter sp.
AGTGCTAAAGCGTGGGTGTGGCTGATCCAATCAGCACGCTCTGCTTCGCAGAGACGAGGGGTCCTGCGGCTACATCTCTTTGACCTTTTAACAGTATTGATCGCGGCGTGACCGCAAGGGATTGTCGCTACGCGGAGCTTGCTGGTCAAATGAAGTGGGTCGATCCAGTACGTTCAATTGCGATAAATCGCAAAGAAAGAGAAAAATGAATCTTGAACAGCAAATTGAAAACCATTTCGGCCTGAGTGATGTCATATGTGAACATCTAAACACACCCACAAATGATGTTATTGCAGTCACAACGACGGCGGGCCGATTTGCCCTCAAGCTTTACAATTCTCAATCTCGGACAGCCGCCGATGTACAGTGGGAGTTAGGCTTCATCGTACACCTCATTCGAAATGGTGCGCCAGTAGCAAAACCCGTACCGGGCAAGCATGGATACGTGGAATCGTTCTATGTAGACGGCCAGGATCGTGTCGCTGCACTCTTTGAATGGGCACCCGGCGAGAAGCCGATACCCGAGTTTCACACCTACACCCTACTCGGGAAAGCGGCCGCTCAAATTCATCAAGCGGCCGACACATTTACATCTTCATTCCTGCGTGAGAGCTACGATGCGAACATCCTCATCGACGAACAGCTACGCCGGATGAAGACGTATCTGAGTGAAGCGAAAAGGTGGGAGCAGGCAGTTGCTCTAGGCGAACGCTTGAAACAAGTCATCGCCAATCCAGCATTGGACCGCGGAATCTGTCATATGGACCTCACCCTGGACAATGTGCATCGTCATGGCGATAGCATTACCGTGTTCGATTTTGACAGTGCGGGAGCATGCTGGCGTTCCATCGAGCCGCATGGCGTACTGAGATCCTCAAAAGAGTACTTTGAAGCATGGCTGGATGGCTACCGCGCAGTCCGCCCTTTCAGCCAGCACGACGAAAAAGCCGTGGCGGCATTCAGCATTATTGGTAATTTGCGGGTGGTCGCATGGAACCTTGGCCTCGCCCGTTCATCACGCGGAAAACCAATCCTTGGCATAGCAGATCTCCCAGGCGTCGTAGATGCATGGCTTGATTGGGAGCGTAAGAATATGGGTTAACATCTGAATGACTCATCGCGAAAATTTTTAAAAATAAAGAAAAAATATTTTTTAATATATTTTTTTGTGCAGGGGGGGG
>CAXTXB010000541.1:1191-4291 GCA_964247965.1 uncultured Dictyobacter sp.
TCTGGCCGCAAAAAGAGCAGATAAAACACGATGTTCATCATTTTTCAAAAGTTCGCGATGAATCGTTGATAGAAAATATCATCGCCTGGCAGCTTGTCGGAGAGAACGGAGCAGCGGTCACGCCAGCCACTTCGGCAGCGCATGTGTTCTATAACAGCACGGTGAGAGGGTGGCGGTGCCAAGGCGGGTGAAGAGGTTGGCTGTGGCGATCATGAGGACCAGGGTCGCCAGCCCCTGCTCGTCGTAGTGCCGGACGGCCTCGTCCCAGATCGCGTCGGGGACGGGGTCCGCCTGATCGGCTATACGGGTGATGACCTCCGAGCACTATCGTGCGCTGCTCTTTTCCATTGCCTACCGGATGACTGGCAGCGCCAGTGACGCAGAGGATCTGGTGCAGGAAACCTATCTGCGCTATCAGTCGAGCGAGAGGGAGAAGATTGTCTCTCTGAAAGCCTATCTGACCACGATGCTTACGCATCTGGTGCTGGATTATCTGAAATCGGCTCGTGTCGCCCGCGAACAGTATCTGGGAACCTGGCTGCCCGAACCGATCCTCACCTCGGAGGATAGTGGGCCTCCTCTGGCAAACCTTGAGCAACAAGAAGC
Organism: uncultured Dictyobacter sp.; assembly: GCA_964247965.1. Taxonomy (GTDB): domain Bacteria; phylum Chloroflexota; class Ktedonobacteria; order Ktedonobacterales; family Ktedonobacteraceae; genus Dictyobacter. The sequence goes on from CAXTXB010000541.1 coordinate 1,798, forward strand.
GCTTTCGCTGGGACGAGGGTGTAAATTCCACCATTCTGCGGCTCAACGAAACAAGGGAAACGATACGATATCCATTAGGAAAATGCGGAAGCGTAGTCGGTGGCAAACGTTTCGAAGGAGCGTGCTGGGCGGCCGAGGAGTGATAGCACATCCTCGCTGAGCTAGCCAGCGTCGCCATCGGCGATCATGCTGAATGCCTGAGCGTTCATCTCGGCTACCTGCTTAGGGAGACCGGCATGAATCATCGCGTCCTTATCCTCCTCGAAGCTTAGTTCGCGGTAGGTGACCGGACGACCGAGTACCTTTGAGAGTATTGCCGCCACGTCGGAATAGGTGATCAGTGTCGGGCCGGTGAGTTTGTAGGTCTTTCCGGCATGCGAGGCAGATGAAGCGGCAATTTCGGCGGCCACGGCGGCTACGTCCCGGGCATCGATCATGCCCACGCGCCCCTTGCCAGCCGATGAGCCGAATCCGCCAGTCTTCTTGATTGCTGGAGCGAGTGCCAGGACGTTCTGCATGTAGGCGTTCGAACGTAACAGTGTGTAGCCGAGTCCAGAGGCAAGAAGCCCGGCTTCTATCTCCGTCTGCCAGCGCCGCCGGGCAATGGGAGAGTCTGCGGACGCGTTGCTCGTGGCCTTAATGACATGTTCGACACCTGCGCTCTTTGCGCTCTGTACGACGTTCAGCTCCTGAGCCGGAACGGCTGGGCTGACGAGCACCACGGTTTTGATCCCCTTCATCGCCTTGTCCATGCCTGGCAACGAGTCTAAATCACCCACGACGATCTCTGCTCCGATCTCTGCCAACGACTTCCCCTTCTCAGGGTCCCGAACCAGCACACGTACAGGCAATTCTTTCTGCCGCAGGAAGCGCACTGTCTCGAAACCGACCTTCCCGGCTGTTGTTACTAAAATCATGATTGGGCTCCTTCTCTTTCGCTCTAACGATGCTCAGTGCATATCTGAGCATTACTCCTTGTTTCTCTCTACCAGTAGAGTACAGTGCGGCAGTGACAACAGTATGTCAGTAGAGGGCCTCTGGCCAAAACATCCTCTACTCACCAAGAACGGGATTCTCCGTCTGGGATTTACACGAAGGGTACCTGCTTCTCTCCGACAAACTGCTAGTAATGTTATAATAAAGGGCACGAAAAGTGATCCACGAACTGATAGGAGAGGTCCAGATGAAAGCGATTGTCTACGATGCCCCACAACAGTTTGGCCTGCGAGAGGTGCCAATGCCGGAGATAGCTTCCGATGAGGTGCTGGTTCGTGTGCGCTCCTGCGGTATTTGTGGAACTGATCTGCACATCCACGAGGGAGAGTTCCTGGCGAAGTTCCCGCTGATACCGGGCCATGAATTTGCTGGCGAGGTGGTCGATGTGGGCGCGGCTGTAGAGGGCGTGAAGGTGGGCGAGCGCGTGGTCGGTGACAACACCGAGCTGTGCGGCCACTGCTTCTACTGTCGGCGCGATGAGCCATTGTTCTGTGAGAACTTTCTCTCGCATGGCGTCAATATCGCCGGCGGGCAGGCCGAATATATTGCGATCAAGGCCGAAAAGGTCTTTCCGCTTCAGAATCTGACCTGGCAGGAGGCCGCCCTGGTTGAGCCAACGGCGTGCGCGGTCCATGGCATGGATCTGATTGCCCTCAGACCCGGAAGCTCTGTCCTGCTCTTCGGTGCCGGGCCTACCGGAATCATCCTGGCCCAACTGCTGAAGCTGAATGGCGCTGCCAATCTTACAGTCGCCGCCCCTGCCGGTCCAAAGCTCGATTTTGTCTCGCATCTCGCGGCGGACGAAGTAGTGCCAATTGATCGCAACGATGCCCAGTCTCATCGAGAACGTCTCTTGAGAGAGCACCACCGTGGTTTCGATTACGTGATCGAAGCAACTGGCTCGGCGCAGCTTTGCAACGAAGCCTTGCAGTATGCGCGTCCCGGCGGCCGTATCGTCGTCTACGGCGTCTATCCCGCAGATGCCCGCCTCAACTGGAGTCCCTATGAGATCTTCCAGAAGCAGCTCACCATCGTCGGATCGTTCGCACAGACCCATTGTTTCGACCGCGCCCTGGCCTATCTAGAGGGTCACAAGGTGAAGGTCAACGAGATGGTCACACACGAATTTGCCCTTGAGGACTACAGCCGCGCCCTGGAGACGCTGCGCTCCCGCGAGGGCATTAAGATCATCGTGCAGCAATTCTAGCCGTGCTAAAGCCATTCATGTCTCTTATCGTCTCTTATTGCTCTGCCACAGTTCATGCGACGGGTAAGGGTGACTCCGCGTAGCGACAATCCCTTGCCGTTAATGCTGTCTCAAAGCACTTGTATCATCCTTGCCGTAGTATTCAGAAATATCTTCCTCTTGCTCGTATTTGGATACGCGAACATAGCTAATCTTCATTGAACCATACAACCTCTAGAAAGTGTTTGATCCCCTTCGCCTTCCTGTGCTCTGACTTGTCGCAGCTTCGCTGCTCTTTACGATTTTTAATAA
>CAXTXB010000542.1:0-4289 GCA_964247965.1 uncultured Dictyobacter sp.
AATAAAAAATTTAAAAATAAAAATTTTTTTTTTAATTTTTTTTTTTTACCCCCAGAGCACCGCGCAGCTTTTTTACTGCTTCTTCGACGCTCTCTTTGCTGTTGTAGACCGATGAGCCTGCAACGAGCAGGTTTGCCCCCGCTTTGACGACCTGTGGGGCCGTCTCTTCGTTGATGCCGCCATCCACTTCAATGTCAGGTGATAGCCCTCGCTGTGCCAGTTCGTGCTTCAGTTGCGCAATCTTAGGGAGCATTTCAGGGATGAATTCCTGTCCCCCGAAGCCGGGGTTGACTGTCATCACAAGAATCAGGTCGCACAACGAGAGTATATCTTGCAGCATAACGATGGGTGTTGAGGGAGTGAGGGCAATCCCTGCCTGCTTCCCCGTTGCTTTGATCTGTTTGATAATCTTGTGCAGGTGTGGCGAAGCTTCTTGATGGACGATGATGACATCAGCTCCGGCTTTGGCAAAAGTTTCGATGTACTCCTGCGGATTGCTGATCATCAAGTGAGCTTCAAGCGTCATCTTTGTGCCGCCGCGTACTGCCTGGACGATCGCTGGCCCCATAGTGATATTTGGTACAAAATGTCCATCCATGATGTCAATCTGGATGCGCCCTATGCCGGCCTCTTCTACCTCGCGTACCTGTTCGCCCAGGCGGCTAAAATCGGCTGATAGAATGGATGGAACCAGTTGTGTTACACTCGCCATCTTGTCTTTTTATCTCCTAGTGCTTCTGGCTCAGTTTTCCTGCCGCAGCGCTGTCGAGCATCCAGGTAACGTCACCATTGCTGGGGCGCACAATCTGCGCGGGATATTCCTCTGGTTGTTGCTCGCCTTCCAGCACCGCTTGCACCGCGTCTGCCTTCTCCGCCCCGGTGACTAGGAATAAGACGTGTCGTGCTGCGTTGAGAAGCGGTGGAGTGAAGGTCAGGCGCGGTGGCGGCGGCTTGGGTACCGATACTGGCATGACCAGCCTCTCCTGTTCGTGAAGAGAAGCCTGGTGCGGAAATAGTGAAGCTGTGTGTGCCTCAGGTCCCATGCCAAGCTGAATCAGGTCAAAAGCTGGAGTAGCATTCGTTCCAAAGACGCGCCGCATCTCCTGTGTATACTCTTGTGACGCCGCGTTCTGATCTGCCTCGTCGGCTGGCATACGGTGTATCTGGTCAGCCCTGAGCGACAGCTTGCTCAGCATAACTTCTTGCGCCATCTTATAATTGCACTCGGGATCATCTATTGGCACGCAGCGCTCGTCTGACCAGAAAAGCTCGACGTGGGACCAGTCAATCTGGTCGCGATATGGCTCACTCGCCAGTAAACCATAGAGCTTCTTTGGCGTTGAGCCCCCTGAGAGCGCAAGAGTAAATTTTCCATGCGCTGTGATCGACTCGTTGGCCATTCGTACAATATATTCAGCAGCCGCTTGACTGAGCTTGTCTCCATCTGAAAAGATTACAACGTCCATAAAAAAGCTCCTAAAGCTATCTCTATCAGCGAAAAGAGCTATGAAATTTCTTTCCGCTGGTCCCTAATCTGTAATCGTTACAGCAGCAATGCAAATACCTCGTGCAGTGTTTCCTCATAGAGATGATCTCGTCCCATAATCTCTAATTCGCGGTGAAGCAGGTTGCTCTCTTTATGCATTGCCGTGATATTCACCATACGCTGCAGCCGGGTATCTTCTGCAATCTTGATTGCGGTCGAAATGTGATCATCATCTTCAGCACGCTCAACGATGAATGTAGCACGCTCTCCGCCAACCTCACCGGTAATGCGAACCAGACAGAGCGTGCCAGGACGAGACTCTGCCAGCACGCTTGGTCGCACAGAGATGTAAATAGTGTTGGGTTTTTCGTCTTCTTGTGTACGAAGAAGGAGCGGTTGAGATGATAGCTTGCTAATATCTCGCGTATTCATATCCCAGGAGTAGCTACCCGATTGTGTGTTCCGATAATTATGCTTGTCATCCTCTGAGAGTTGCCAGCCGAGTCTAGTTTTTAGCCAGGCCGCCATCAACAAGGCGCCAATAGGATTTGTGGAAGCCTCCTGATCCGTAGAAGGCGGAACTGCGTACTCTATTTCGATATGATCAGCGTTGAGCAGGTAAGAGCGATACTCGGCAACATCGAAAAATTGTGCAATCAATTCACGCCAGACTGTGATGAGCTCCCAGTTAAGATCGCTTAGCGCGCTATCAGGCGAATCTTGCAAAAGCGCGGATAGTGCGCGAATTTGCTCTTCCGGCTGCGAGAAGTCACGTGAATCAACAACGACTCTGCTGCTGATCTTTATAAGGCGCTGTAAAATGCTTTCGTCATCTGGCGGGCTCTTCAACCACCATAAATAGACTGGGAGATCTGGTTTCAATAGAGTTTGCACAACATTTGCCGCATACTGAACAGCCGTCCCCGACACCATAACCGTGATCTGTTCGAAATGATGCCGCATAATGTCAGAAATGATGGGGAAGGAGCGCAGTGTAACCCATGTCGTTACATTCGAGGGCATGTCTTCGCGTGTATCAAGGATTAAAAGGGTAACGCGCGCGATAAGAGTACTGGATAAATCGCGTAGAAGCATACTGGCCTTGTACGCTGACTCAACGTCGAGCGCACAAATGACAAAGTTAAGCACACTGGTACGCACGTTCATATTCTGGCTTATGCGCATGTTATCTGCAGCTCGCCGCCAAAAAGAAGTTAGCTCATTCTCAACTTCCTCCTGGCGTACTTTTTTCCCCGCCCAGGGTAAACGTGTTTCTGGATTTGCAGAGTTGTCCATTGCCATTCCTACACCCTTCATCATTTGAACTTCCTTGTTCACAAGGACGACATCGTGCTATCTCGTTCGTTGCTTGCCCTCTCTCTACTCTCGTTAAGGGCGACGCCACCGGCGACCATCCCGCCAGATGAATTCATCTGCTGCCTGTGGTCCCCACGAACCAGATTCGTAGGTGGAGATGGTGTCCCGTGGAGCTGTCTTCCATTCGTCGAGGATTCCCTGAACAAATGTCCAGGCAGCCTCTACCTCGTCACGCCTGGTGAAAAGTGTTGAATCGCCGTGCATTGCATCGAGTAGGAGACGTTCATATGCTTCTGGCTGCTCGCGTACAAAAGACGAGCCATAGAAAAAGTCCATGTTCACAGAGCGGATCTGCATATCGGTACCGGGTACTTTGGCCCCAAATTTAAGCGAGATGCCTTCGTCTGGCTGGATGCGCAGTGTCAGGACATTTGGTTCGACCTGACCTTGTGCGTCACTATCTTTAAAAAGTATCAATGGCGGTAGCTTGAACTGAATAGCGATCTCTGTGACACGCTTAGGCAAATGCTTGCCTGTACGTAAGTAGAATGGTACGCCAGCCCAACGCCAGTTGTCAACAAAAGTTTTTAGGCCGACGTAGGTCTCGGTGGTCGAGGTTGGCGCGACGCCACTTTCCTGCAAATAACCAGGAACTTGCTGTCCGCCACCCCAACCCGGGCCGTACTGAGCTCGAATAGTGTGAGTTAGCACATCACGACCGGCCAGAGGCTGAAGCGCATGCAGCACTTTTACCTTTTCATCGCGTACTGAATTGGCATCAAAGGCGATTGGTGGTTCCATTGCAACCAATGTGAGGAGCTGGAGCATGTGGTTCTGGATCATGTCTCGGATGGCACCAGACTCTTCGTAGTAGCCGGCTCGACCTTCCAGGCCAAGATTCTCCGCCACTGTAATCTGGACATGATCGACATAACGGCGATTCCACACGGGCTCGAAAATGCCGTTTGCCAGTCGGAAGACCAGGATGTTCTGGACGGTCTCTTTCCCGAGATAGTGATCGATGCGGTAGATCTGCTCTTCTCTAAAAACCTTCCCCACCTGTCTATTGAGCTCGCGGGCCGTCGCAAGATCGTGTCCAAAGGGCTTTTCGATAATGATACGTGTCCACCCTTTGCGGTTTCTGTTCAGACCAGCTGTACCCAGATGCTGAATAATTTCGGGATATTGGCTCGGTGGCGTTGAGAGATAGAAGAGGCGATTTCCACCTGTGCCGCGCTCCTGATCGAGCTTGTTCAATAGGTTATTCAGCTTTTCATAGCCTTCGGGATTATGGAAATCGGATTGTAAGTAGTGGAGCCCTGCTGCAAAGCTCTCCCATACCTGGGGATTTACTGGCTTCTGCCGTGAATATTGATTGATTGATTCAAGTGCTTGCTCGCGGAACGTTTCGTCCGTGTAAGGTCGTCTAGCGAATGCAACGACTGAAAAACCTGCTGGGAGCGGATGCTCCAGGGCCAGGTTATAA
>CAXTXB010000543.1:0-1274 GCA_964247965.1 uncultured Dictyobacter sp.
CTTCCCTTTTCGAGGCGCGCAGCCGTAATAAGTTGGAGTCAATGCCGCAAGGGATGGTCGCTACATGGAGTGAGCCGGGCAAAAGAGCTATATGATCTTTAACTTTTTAATCTGGTATACAGTGGGCTGTTTTTTACCAGATTTAAAAAATGAACACCATATACCATAGTAGTATAAGGATCGAAGGATGGTAGCGAGTCAGCCAGAAGCTAAAAGTATTGCTGTTTTTTACTCTTACGCGCAAGATGATCAGAATATGCTCGTTGAACTGGATAAGCGCCTGATTATGCTACAAAGGGATGGTATAATTTCTACCTGGTCCACCGAGATGATTATGCCAGGACAGGATCGAGCCAACCAGATCAAAGCGCATCTAGAAACTGCTCAGATTATCCTTCTTCTTATAAGTGCATCTTATCTCGCTAGTAATGAATGTTATGCGCAGATGCAGCGCGCTGAAGAGCGGGCACAGGCAGATGAAGTCGTTGTTATCCCTATTCTTTTGCACCATGCTCCAGGTCTGGAACGAACCCCTATTGGTAATCGCAAGATGCTACCTACGAACGGCAAGCCTATTGCATCCTGGGCAAGTCGTGACTCAGCGTATAGCGATGTTGCTAACGGCATCCGCCGCGTGATTGAAAGCCAGCAACCTATTCGGCAAGATGAACGGTCAGGTCCACATAGCCTCAATGCATCGCCTATTCTGCTCGATTCTAGAGCTATCTACCCGCGTACTAGCCTGGTGCAGGAAATATACCACAGGCTGCTGCAAGCGGATACATCTGCTCTTGTGCTAATTGGTATGGGTGGTATTGGGAAGTCAACCCTGGCTTCACTAGTTTTTCAATATGCTGAGGAGCAGCGCTTAGCGGGTGCAGGACCATTTACGAGTAAAGCCTTACGCTTCGAGATAAAATCTACCACGACCCTGCTGGATCTTGTAGAGTCGTTACGCCTGGCTTTAGGCAAGCCTATTCTAAATTATACCAATCTCACTGCTCAGGATCAGGCTTCCGAACTGTTCAATTTACTTTATCAGTGGCCCTGTTTGATTGTGCTAGATCAGTTCGAGGTATGGCTAGATGCACAAACTGGTTCGGCACGTCCTGAGCAGATTGGAGTAGGTGAGTGGCTCGATACTATCAATAGTCAGGTAAGTCGCTGCCGTTTGTTGCTTACTTCGCGTATCTGGCCGCAGGGTGCGCATATATATCGGCCAGTATGTATGCAAGAGGTTCACATGGATGGTTTGCAAAGAGACGAGGGGATCG
>CAXTXB010000543.1:1284-4274 GCA_964247965.1 uncultured Dictyobacter sp.
ATGCAGGATAGCGATGCGGATCTAGCCCTGGCTGTAGAGCGCTGCAAAGGTCTTCCGCAGGCGCTTGTTCTGCTGGACAAACTGCAGCGGAGCAATCGTCTCCCGCTCGCTACCTTGCTCAACGATTCTAACTTTCGTCAACTCTGGGCCGAGAATGTGGGCCGCAATCTGTTCGATTATATCTATCGACAACAGTTAGATGCCAACCAGCGTAACCTCTTGTTTGCCTTCTCTATCTACCGCATTCCTGTTCCCAGGCAAGCAGCCCAGGCAATTACCGGGAATGAGCCTGAACAACTGATGGCTGCATTGGGTGTCTTGCAATCTTATGGCCTCCTCCAGCATCAGAGCGCGAAGGACGGTAGCTATGAGTTGCATCCAATCATCGCCGAATTTGCGCGCAAGCGTTTCCTTGCAGAGGAAACAAATACGAATACCCTTCGTAATGTTCATGATCGAGCTGCACAGTACTACTTACGTCAGGTCTCTCTTCTACCAAAGTCTCGCATTCGGCGACGTGTGGAGGATGTGCAGTATCTTATCGAAGCAATCTGGCACTTTTGTCAGGCAGGCCAACAGCAAAGAGCTTACGACTTGATCATAAAAGAGCATATTTTTACGGACCTCCAGCGCTGGGGGCGCAACGCAATATTGTTAGAGCTATATATACAATTATTGCCTTCTCCAGATTGGCCGTCGGACCCCAAACAATCAGCTCGTATTTATAATGAGATCGGCGATATCTATAGTGATCTAGGACGTAAGGATAAAGCCCAACAATACTATGATCAGGCTCTTGCATTGTTTAGGCAGAACGGACTACCGCAAGGTGAAGTGAAAGCGCTGCTAAATCTAGGTGCAATGTCCCGGTCATATGGGCAGATTCAGCAAGCTCTAGCCTATTATCAAGAAGCTATGCGTATCAGTGACCAGAATGAGGGCGAAATTCCTGAAAAAGGCGTCCTGCTTCATAACATGGGCAAAGCCTATCACAGCTTTGGGAGACAAGAGAGAACGAAAAGTATCAGTAATGAACACTATACACTTGCACTAGAATACTACGAACAAGCTTTAGTCATACATCAGAACGCAAATAATGTTAGTGAAGAGGCGCGAACACGTAACAATATCGGTGAAGTATATTTCGCAATGAAGCAAAACGAGCAAGCTCAAAAGTACTATGAACAGGCCCTGGACCTCTTCTTAGAGCTAGGAGAACGTCGGGGTGAAGGTATTGTTTACAATAATCTGGGTATACTACGTCGAGAGTTGTCGCAAAAGCAAGCTGCCTTTGAGTATTATACGCAGGCTTTAGCGATCTTTCGTGAGGTTGGTGATCGTTGGGAGGAGGCGACGGTGCTGCGAAACCTGGGGCGTCTGTTTGCGGTTGTTTCGCGCTTTGATGTTGCGCTAGCTTGCTTCTGGCTGGCTTCCAATATTGCGGATGCGATCCAAAAAAGTGTGGATGCTGATCTGGTCCCGCTGTGGGTACGCAGATCGCTCTCGGAGGAGGAGTTTGCTCGCCTGTGGTCGCAGGCGGAGTTACAATCTGCCCGGATTATAGATCAGGCCATTGATGATGGTTTCCCTGCCGATGCTGAAGACGGCTTTTGATCTATCACTCCTCGCAGCTTCGCAGCCCTCTAAACGTTTTCATTGATTGTGCTTTTTCTACAAACTCCAGGCTTTACCTGGAGTTTGTAGAAAAAGCACAATCAATGAAAACGTTTAAATTCATTTTTCAAAAGTTATAGATGACTCATTACGTTTCATTTCTTGTAAAAATTGTTGCTCAAGTGCCTGCTTCTCTTGTGTGGGTAGGAAGCTATGGCGGACGCCGTTGAGCAGGATATTGTTGATATCCGCGAGTTCTAAGTGGAATGGATCGGCGAGCAGCGCAACCTCCTGGTTTATGCTAGTGTTGAAGAGTGGCGGATCGTCGGAGTTGATGGTAAGTGGAACACCGGCGGCATAGAGTTGGGGTAGGGGATGCTCGGCCAGGCTGGGGCAGACGCCCAGGCAGATGTTGCTGGTTGGGCAGAGCTCAATGGGGATCTGGTGCTCGACAAGATAGGCCACGAGCTTCGGATCTTCAATGGAGCGCACACCGTGGCCGACCCTCTCGGCTCCTAATGCGCGAATTGCCCCCCAGATGCTTGCTGGCCCGACAGTTTCACCTCCGTGTGGTGCGCTGTGTAGGCCCCCAGCCCGTGCCCTCTCAAACCATGGTGCGAAGCGCTCAGGTGGATAGCCGATCTCCGCGCCTCCCAGCCCAAGTGCCACCACCCCCTCGTTCTTGTACTCCAGTGCCAGGGATGTCGTATAGTCAGCCGATGCACGGTTGCGGTCAGGATCTTCAATGCCGCGCACAATATCAAATACCCAGCGCATCTCCACCCCGAAATCTGTCCGTGCCCGCTCGCGCCCGCGCTTCAATCCATTTAAATATGCATCCGGCGGCACCTTAAGTCCATAGTGGGTGCTCGGCGAGAAAGTAATCTCCGCATAGCGCACATGTTGCCGTGCCATATTCGCCCCGAACTCGTAGGTAATCAACTCATAATCTTCAGTTGTACGCAAACAACGCGTGATTGCCACATAGATCTCGATGAAGTGGTTGAAATCGCGATACTTGAACCAGTTCTGCAGTTCCGTGACAGTATGCGCCGGCAGATCCACCTTGTTACGCTCCGCTAACGTTAAGAGCGTCGCCGGCTGTATCGCCCCCTCCAGGTGCACGTGCAACTCTGCCTTAGGAACATTAAGCAGGTAACTTTCAATATCCATGACCAGTCCTCTTTACTTATCTCTATAATGTTTCCTCAAACTACTTTGTTCTCTTCAGATAGTAACCACTTCAGTATCTACTATTTTAGCATACGGTAGAAAGAGAGTTATTACATGTGTTAGGCAGTGTTCGATCTCCATGATGTTTACCTTCTCGCTCCATGACGTGTCGCGGCTTCGCCGCTCTTTACGCGTTTTAAGGG
>CAXTXB010000544.1:0-4267 GCA_964247965.1 uncultured Dictyobacter sp.
ACCCGTTGGTAAACTTTTTTTTTTCCCCTCTTTTTTGCCCCCCCCCCAAAAAAACGCAGCAAAAAAAAAATTTTTCCAAAGGTTTTAAAATTCGGCATGAGTCATTAGACTACGAAATGAGCCACTTCGGTGGTTCAAATGGTGTAGGAATACTGACTGCTCTCCTCCTCTGCGTTGCATCTTCCTCCTCCTGTTCATCTTTCTCATGCTCCTCATCATACCCGGTAGAAGCGCTCGACTCAGCGGAGGCCAGGGGCAGTATGACGGAGAAGGTGCGTCCCAGGCCGGGATTGTTTTCGAGCTCAATGCGCCCGCCGTGGCGCTCGACGATCTGCTGCGAGAGATAGAAGCCCAGGCCGCCGTCAGCGGACGCAGCGGCCTCAATATCGTCCAGGCGTTTATTGAAATCTTCGTTCGGAAATAGTTCCTCGGTGCTTCCACCTACTTCACGCACGATCACGATTGCTTCATTGTCTGTCTGCTCAACCATGATGATGATCGGCATCCCCTGAGGCGAGTTCTTACGCGCATCGAAGAGAAGATGGATGAGCGCCTGGCTGATACGTCCCTGATCCACATCAACCTCCACAGACTCCTCGCTTACCTGAAAGTCAAGTGCCAGACCGGCTGCAGTTGTATACGCTTTTAGTATCTGCTGACATAGCTCGACAAGGTTACAGCGCGTACGCTGCAGTAACAGTCGGTTGGATGTGATGAGCGAGGTATCCAGCAGGTCACGCACAAGCACTTCCATGGCCTCATTCGCGGCCAGAAACTCACGTGTGCGCTTCTCTACTAATTGCTCCAGTGAGTGGGCATACTCTTCCAGGGCTTGATGCTGCTCTTGTACCTGGCGACGCAGTTGACGCGCCTGAATCGCGCGGTGGAGCGCCGCCACGAAATAAACGCGATCAATCGGTTTCTGAATAAAATCATACGCGCCATTGCGTAAGGCCTGCGTGATGAGAACCTGGTCGGCATGGCCAGTGATTAACATCACTGGAATATCCGGCCGCAATTCTTGTAGCTTCGCCAACAACTCCAGACCATCCATACCTGGCATCTTGATATCGCTCACAATAGCGTCATACTCTTGTGCCTGAATCTGGTCCAGCGCTTTTTGCGCAGAATCGGCAGTGTCTACCGTTACTCCATGAATACGCAGCGCGACCATATGAGGGAGCGCCTGCAGCAGTGCTACATCATCATCTACTAGAAGAACCTGTGGTGAACTCACTCAATTTCCCCCTCACGTTACCTGTCTATTTAACATTGCTCAAGTCAGAAAGCTGAATAGTAGTCTGTAGTAGCTCTCTGGTTAGTTACTATTCTGGCACACCCTCTTTGACAGGCTCCCTGCGCATAGCGACACTTCCTTGCAGCTGTCGTCCTCCCTCCATAGCGACAATCCCCTGCGGTTGTCGTTCTCCCTAGCCTGGGTGCTCACCAAGCACTCCAATCCGCTCGATCACAGCGTGACCGCAAGAGTTGTCGCTACGCGGAGCTCGCCTGTCAAAGAAGGTTGATCGGTCTATTACTCTTAATAACAAGACGTTGAGACACATAATTACGTCTCCACAATATAGTTCTGCTCTATTTTATCATTTCTCGTGAATATACTACGACAAGAGTAGCCAGCCCTTCTCATAAGAGAAATTATTCCTATCGATAGAGATGGTATCAGGGAATCGAGAGAACAAGGCTGGACCAGGAACTTGTTAACCGTGAGATGGTACAATAGGAAAGAGGGAATTCTTTAAGAAGCGAAACGAGCCTCACGCCACCTGAGAGGGGATGCGTGAGAGATAGAGAGATGAGAATTATGGACACCAATCTTGATCAATGCACGCGGCTTCGCAAACTACATGCTCGCCTTACCGAAGAAGTGAAGCTGATAAAAGAAAGCATCCAACAGGCAGAACACGATGGCGTTGACACATCTATTGAGACGCTTAACACTCTCAAAAGTCTGCAATCGTCACTGCGTACTATTTCGCTTCAGCTAGAGAAATGTCCTCCTTCTGAAGAAAAGGATACTTCTCCAGCCGCTTTGCAGCAGGAAGCTAAAGCATTGCCAGAAGCACGCCGCATTATGCGCTGGGATGCCCTCAACGAAGAGGAAGACGTGCCAGTCTATAACGAAAACGACCCGGAATAATTTTCTTCTTTGTTAGACTCGGCTTGAAACATTCTGCCACTAGCATTGTCTCTGTTATAAATATGGTCTCGTACAAAACAGATTTGTGAGACCTTGTTTTAGGAGAATCTAATATGGCAATCCAGGGAGAACCAGATCACCTGACCGTCGAGGAGTGGCGTGAACTTGCACAAAACAGTCACGATATCAAGCATGAGTATATCGATGGTCAGGTCTATGCGATGTCGGGTGGTAGCCTTGCCCACGCGCGTGTTGGCCTTAATGTTTGCATAGCTCTTGAAAATGCACTTAGGAACGCTAGCGTGCCTGAGCAAACAGACGATTCCGAGGACGAAGTTTAGCTTGAGGCATACTATTCTCACTATATATGCAGCATAAACTGCAGTAAGAGCAAGCAAGCCATGCCAACAACGATGGTGAGAAGAACATTTTTTGTCCTCCATGCAACTAGAATAGCGACGATGCCCGCAATCAGCCGGGCGTTACTTAGCGAGATATCCAACGTGCCTCTGGGCAGGAAAAGGGCAGGGGAGATGATTGCAGCTAAGACAGCAAGGGGTACAAAGCGCAAGGCTTGCACCATTAATGCAGATATTTTGATTTTGTCCAGCAGCATGATAAAAGAGAGACGAATCGCAAAGGTGAGCAGCCCACTCACAATTATGACGATCCATAGTATTCCTTGTGCCATAGCCAGTTTCCTTGCTTACAATCTATAAGATTCCTAAAAAGTTTATTTATGCCGTGCTTGCAGGCTTTTTCACTACTCGCTCGATAGCGAGCCCGCCGGCGATGCCGGCTACTGCTGCGACGGCAATCCCTAGCTTTAAGGGCAGGGTAAAGGCCAGTAGCGCGACAAGGGCTGCCGTCAAAGCAGCAGTTACGCCAGCACGATCTTTGAGAGCTGGCACAACCAGGGCAATAAAGGTGAGCGTCGAGGCAAAGTCCAGCGACCAACTCGCGGGAATCTGCGCTCCCAGCAGGACACCGACAGCTGTACTTATCTGCCATGTCGCCCATAAGGCCAGGCCTGCGCCCAGAAAATGCCAGTGCCTGTACCGCTCTTCGCCTGGTTGCTGATAGTGAGAGATTGTCACAGCGTACGCCTCATCCGTTAGAAGGTAGGCGAGTAGCACCTTCCACACTGGATGTAGCCTTCTCATATATGGTGCCAGCGAGGCGCTGTAGAGCATATGGCGAATATTCAAGATGAAGGAAGTCAGGACGATGATGAGCCCGGGTACGCTAGCTGCGACTAGCTGGGTGATCACAAACTGTGATGAGCCTGCAAAGACAATACTCGACATAGTCAGGGCAATAACAGGCGGAATACCCGCGCCAATCGCTGCGACGCCGTAGATCATGCCAAAGGGCACGACACCAAGCAGGATGGACAGTTCATTCCTGACGCCGCGTATAAACTCAGAACGTGGTGTTATCATAGCTTCATTATAAAAAATTATGCTCATAACGTCCTGCTATCATAGCACATTTGGTGGTAGAGGTTTCATCGCACTCTGCACAACCTCCCTTGATAGTGATATCATGTGCCAATGAAGCTTCTATCTCCTCCTTTGTGCGAGCTATTTTTGCACGAGTATTTTTTTGTGGGGTAGAAACGAAGTCAGGGTCTTGCTGTGCAGAGATGGAAGGTATTCAGGTGCATAGGTTATAGCCAGAATGTATCTGACAGTTCGCGAAGTACAGCTGACAGTTAGGTATTCAAGAAGGGAGTCATAATGAGCACACGAGACCTGGGAACGCACATTGTAGAACTACATGAGCTGGGAACGCTGGCAATCGCAGGTGAGGGAACCCGCGTAACATTGTCCGCACACGAAACACTTGATCTACTCAATTGGCTGACACAACAGCGCAAAGCAATTCTTCAAGCAACACAGCCCGAGTCACCAACAAGCGAGCCACCGGAATGGCTAAACAAAGTGGCCGAGGAGGTGTATATCGCTCCTGAAGAGCGCGAATTACCCGTCGACGAGCCGTAGCCTTAGTTTTATTTGTAGAATACTTTGCCCTCATCATCCGCGCCATAACTGAGCGCTTCTAAACATAGGAAGCGCTCAACTTCAACATTATTCATCACATAGAAAG
>CAXTXB010000545.1:0-4263 GCA_964247965.1 uncultured Dictyobacter sp.
TTATGTAACCCCGCTAGCTAATGAGAAGGAGTTTTGCATGACATCCGTATTGATGGTTCTCACGGGAGCCAATGTCTGGACGATGAAGAACGGAACAGCTCACCCCACTGGTTTCTGGGCCGAGGAGTTTATTACACCTCACCAGAAGTTTACCACTGCTGGACTCGAAATTCATATCGCCACGCCTGGCGGTATCACGCCGACAGTCGATCCCCTAAGTCTCTCGCTTGGCAACAACAACAACGATCAAGGCAACGTCGATGCTCAACGAGCGTATCTCAAGCAGTTGGAAGGCGTGCTCAACTCAACACTCACATTGGAGAAGGCCGACCCCGCTTCTTACGATGTCGTCTTTTTAGTTGGAGGTCACGGACCTATGCAGGACATGGCTGTCCATCCCACTATCGGTGACTTCTTGGTGGCAATGCTAGACAATCCCAACAAGATCGTTGCTGCGGTGTGTCACGGACCTGCTGGTTTCCTCTCAGCTCATCGGACTGATGGAACGTGGCTCTTCAAAGATCGTCAATTGACCGGGTTCACTAACGAAGAGGAGACGCAGGCCACGTTTGCTGGTAACGCTCCTTGGCTGCTTGAGGACCGCCTGCGTTTGGCAGGAGCGAAGGTCATCACTAAACCTGCCTTGACTCCCCACTTCGTCGAAGATGGCAATCTCATTACGGGTCAGCAGCAGGTCTCCTCAGGCGTCACCGCTGATGCTGTATTACGGAAGCTCAAGATCTTGGCATGAGCAGAGGGGCGACAGGTTAAGCGTTCTGTAACCTGTCGCTGATAGCCAGTTACGGCGAGGTGTCATATGCCTTTGAAGATTGGATTACCTTTGCCTCCACAGGAAGGAACCATCTACGAGCGAGCTTACGTAGAGCAGGAAAAACGTATCAAGTACACGGGACTGCTTGCCAATTGCATTACGTTGGATAATACCGTTGAGAGCAGCACTGCCTTGAATGCACTCGCTCAGAAGGGATTGATTCCCACCATTGAGGAACTGGCCGCGCTCTCACCGTACTAAACCAGGCACATTAAACGCTTTGGCAATTATGAACTCGATCTCCAGGCTATTGCTGCGCCGCTCACGGATGATCTTACCTTTGAGCTTGTGGAGGAGGCGCAAGCTGATATAGTAGAGGCAGGTCAAGATGAGCCTTTCCCACCAGAGATCGAACCATTGGTCGGTAAGTGCCTGTGAGACAGAACATTGTCGTTTTTCTCAGCTCTTCGGAGAGACATGTATACCCAAGGATCAAATGTGTCTCTCTTAAAAATATAACAAAATGCTTTATGATAGAATTTTAGTAACTGTTCAGAAGGGGGCTAAGCGGAAGCAGCCCGAAATCTTTTGCTGTACTTTGATCATTATCAAAGGGCACCGTGAAATCAAGCAGGAAGCGCAGGACATCCCACTTACGTTGAGCCAGTCGGTCCAACAGATTGCGCGCTGGACTTTGCCTGGGTCTCCCTGGCAGACGCTTGTACTGGTCCGACTTCTTTGGTTTTGTCACCAGAGGATTGATCTGATAGCCAGCTTGGACAATCCAGTCGTAGCGAGTGAGTAACGGGGCGAGTATCGTTGTCGCCAACTCAGGCTGACCTCGAACACGAGCCTGTTCGACGGTCTCTTTCATCTCCACCAGCAGGACTTTCATGTCTTTTGCCCACTCCTGCTTGAGTTCTTCTTCAATGAAGGTCAAATCGCGCAAGTGATGGACATTACACAACGCCTCGGTGAATCGGTACCCCTGGTAGCTGGGGAACACATTATGGACCGAGATGCCCTCAAACTGCGGTGTGATCCCATTCGCATCCATGCCCTCGCGCCCTCGACTCTTGTTCACCCCGTAGTGGGTCAGGCGTTCAGTCGCACACATATGCACCCACCAGCCCTTTGTGTCGCAACGCATCCCTGTTTCATCCTGATGGAGGACGCGAGCCTTCACCAATGCCGCTTTGAGCTTCGTTTCCCACTCAGCTAAATGCTGGGAGCAGCACCCAACAAAGCGAGCAATGCTCGCGGGAGAGAGGTGAACACCAAAGAGGTCCTGGAGCAATTGACTAGCGCGAGCGTAGGGAACGGCCTGACCAGCGACGAGGTAGGTTGCGAGTGTCTGATGCCTGTCCCATACTGCGCTGGTGCCAGCACATCTTTGGGAAACGAGGCACAGGTGAGGTGGAAACAGGCAGGACATTGCTTTTCTTCTACCTGATATTCTCTGACCCAGAGCCGTTTGATCGGCAAGTCGATGACCTGCCGCCGCTCAGCCACTGTCGCTGGACTGGCACTCAGGTCCTCTTCACAATGAGTACAACGCTGCACTCCATAGACGAGAAGCTCGTCAGGGCTCTTGACTTGCGGCAGATGATGTCCAGCATGCCCTGTTTGCCCTCCTGGTTTCTTCCCACTCTTCTGCCGTAAACTCTTTGTCGAAGCCCATAACCTCCTGATAGAAACGGACGGCACAGTCTAGATCAGCAACCTTGAGGTTAACATGCCCGATACGTGTCTGGGCCGGGATAGTGGTTTCACTCATAGAGATTTTTCCTCCAAGTGCAGGCATACACGCCTCTTCCTGAATACAGTCTCCAAGCTCCTTACTTCTCAAGACTGGATCGTCTTATTGCGTATGCCTACCATGTAATTCAAATTTTAACTAACATAAGTATACCATAAGATAATTCAAATTTTAACTGTTTGATGATATACTTCAAGGTATGAAATAAAGAAGTTCTCAAATACAGACAAGGAGACGAGAGTATGCAATCTGAAGAGCAGCTACCTCAGGCAACGAGAGAAACCAAGTTGGAGACGCAGTGGCTCACTCCAGCAGAGTTACGCACATGGATGGCTTTTTGGATGGCAAGGCATCTTGTGGACGCTGCCCTTGATCGAGATTTGCGGGCCGTAAGTGACCTGAGCCATAATGACTACCAGATTCTTGCCCTACTCTCCACTGCTCCTAAGCATCAGCTTCGCATGTGCGAACTTGCCGATATGACATTTGGGTCGCGTAGCCGACTCACGTATCAGGTGACACAACTAGAAAGAGCCGGACTGGTTCGACGGGAGGACTGCATCACAGATAAGCGTGGTGCGGTAGCGGTGTTAACGTTCCAGGGACAGGAAGTGCTGAGAGCGGTAGCACCAAGACATCTTGCGAGTATCCGGGATATCTTTTTCAATCAGCTCACCGCCGAACAAGTAGCAGCACTTGGCGAGGCCCTCGTGTCCATCATTGCCGGACAAGGAGAGGTGACGGTGCTCGAACGTTTCATCGAACGAGAACTGAATCACGACAAGTAGAGTGAATGAGGAATTGCAACGTACACACTTCATGCCTCATAGTGCTGATCCATCTTCGTATCCTATGACTCAGAGTCATAGGATAAAGAAACACTGGTACTACGTTCAGCAACATGTCACAATCATAGCATCAAGCAAGAGAAATCATGCATACTTCTCTTGTAAGAGAAAACATTTCCAGCAGATGGATTCACAACAAGAATATGGAGAAGATCATGACAGACATACAGCAACAGAGCATCGATCTAGTGAAGTCCTTCTACGCAGCCAAGGAGAGGCGCGACCTTGAGGCTACCGTGGGACTATTCGCCGACGATGTCGTCTACACCTTGCCGCTCAACGCATCGGGAGTGCCCGATGCGTGGTTCGTATACACTGGCAAGCAAGCAACGTCCGAATACCAGCGCGGGGTCCTCCAACGATTCTCGCAACTACGTATGCTGGACCAGCAATACACGGTCAGTTCGGACGGAAACACGGTGTTCGTCGAGACGCATGGCGACTACATCGCTGCTGAAGGGAACCGACCGTACAATAATGTTTACGTTTTCAAATTTGTTATCCGTGATGGCAAGATCACGCATGTCTACGAGTACGCCAATCCCGTGACCTACGCCAAGTTGGCGGGCCTCCCTATTGGCTAGGTCGAAACTGCACAGGCGGTCACGCTAGGCGGACAATCAGTAATCCTCACCCAAATTTGTGTTCCCCTAAATCTTAGGGGAACACTTCACTTGCTCGTACTCAAAGCGGCTCAGATAGTTGAGTGTGGAATGCCTCCGATTAGACGTTTGCAAGAGTTGGGGATGACAAGGGGATGCTTCTGGCCTTCTCCCAGCATCTCAAAATCAGACGCGTTGTAACACGGAATGCTCTAAACCAACCAATTTCGCGCTGATGTTCCAGACACGTTCCTGCAATGTCTCATCATAGGAAATGGGGTC
>CAXTXB010000546.1:0-3627 GCA_964247965.1 uncultured Dictyobacter sp.
GTGCATACCAATATAGAAATGCATGATATAAAAATGCATGATTGTTAAAAAGAAGAAGTGCACGCCGAAGGCGTGGCATTCTACTAAAGTGAGAGGTAAAATATTCAGGTTACTGTAAGGTGTTCACCTTAGGTAGCAAAGTGGTTGCAATGTATGCCTCGTATCCTTATGTTGGCAGGGACATTTTAATCAGCCAGACTTTCCAGCTTAGAGGTATATATATGTCACAAGGGCAGCAACAAACACCTTCAACGGTTCTTGTATTTGAACCTGATCCTTCACTACGACGGCTCATCACCCTTGGTCTGATGCATCGCAGCCTGCGCGTGGTGGAGGCGGATTCTCTTCCATCTTTAAACGAGATGAATGTTGATGGTATTGATCTGCTGGTGCTAGATGTTGATAATGCAGTAGCTTGCGATTGGGAATTGTTAGATGCCATCCGAGCTCAGCCCCGATTTGCCTCCGTTGCTACTATCGTGTTAGCGTGGGAACTTCCTGATCTGGAAAGTAGTAGTACGGCTCAATCTATCCAGGCTCACACTCCATTTCTACTTAAGCCTTTTGACGCCCGTACACTCCACGAGACTATCGATGACCTCATTTCCGCGCGTTTTGCAGAACAGAAAGTCAGAGAGGCACAGATAGAGGCAGTCTTGCTAGCTGCCTATTCCAGCCATCCAGGTCCAAGCGCCTGGCCCGTCATAACAGCAGCTGGCCTATTTCTACTGGTTGTTGGCTTATTGCTACAGATCGCACTTGCCATCGTCGGTGGCCTTATTGTAGTGGTAGGACTCCTGCTCTGGACGTTAGGTGGTCCGCCTGCCGCGACAAGAATAACGCTCGGTGTAAGTCGGTCATAAGGAAACAGCATGGCAAACCAGCAACAGCACTCTATTCTCAAACAGGGTGTAAGGGTTTGGAATCAATGGAGAGAAGAACATACAGATATACTACCAGATCTCAGCGGTATCAGTCTCATTAAGGCAAACCTTACCCATATAAATCTTAGGAGAGCGGACTTGCGTGGGGCGAGCCTTTCCAGGGTAGATCTGAGCGAGTCCAATCTAAGTGAAACCAATCTGAATGGCGCAATTCTGTACCGGGCCACTCTAAATCATGCTAATCTGAGCAAAGCAAACCTTAGTCGGGCATTTCTTATTAGAAGTGAGCTTATCAGGGCTAACCTGAATGGAGCCAACCTGAGGGAGGCTAACTTGAATCAAGCGGATCTCTATAGAGTAGAACTCATGTTTGCCGATCTTAGCGGCGCGGACCTCAGCGAGACGAATCTGAGCGAATCGTACCTGAATGGGGCAATTCTCTATAGAGCTAATCTCAATGGTACAGACCTGAGTGAGACCGATCTCAATGGCACTATCCTGGACGAAGCTAATCTGAAGAAAGCGATTTATAGCGAAAAACAATTGTTACAAGCGAAATCGTATAACAATATTTTTCGGTGACAAGCTCTTATCTTTCTGAAAAGGTCGTGATTGTCATTGTTTGATTGTGTAGTTTGCATGTTGCCCCATGTGTAAAAGGGGAAATCTCGCCGTATGAGTAAAAGCCAGTAAGCACAGTTTGATCTCCTAGAATGGCACGCACTCCTTTCACTTCCTCATCGATGCGCTGCTTGAGTACTAACTTACGTCCTACACAACTGATGAGAATAGCTAACTCTGGAGAGGTGCGCAGCCCCTCAGAGCTCGTCTTCGCCGCCCCCACGGCTCCTTCTATCAGTCTATCAAAGTTGGCTCGCATAAGGCGCGTATGCCTACCCTCAGGCATGTCGCCAGCAAATGTGATGCTCTGTTCCGCCTCGTTGACAGACAAAATCGTCCGTACAACGGGATCGGGACTATCTGGAGTAAGTATACATAATGGGAAGAGCAACCCTGTCGCAGGCAAACCCTGGGCATACTCACCAAGGTAAGCTTTATACAGTGACAGAGCTGATTTACCATCCAGCTCGTAAAGTACATTACCCGCTGAACGGGTGATTAATCGTTTAGGCCCGAATGTGTCCCAGCCTCCCAATGATCCATAGCCAACACGGAGCCGTTGGCTATAAAACCCGAGCACGACGATACTCTCTGTCTCTAGCTCACCTTCCCAGACAATTAACGTCTCCTGAAACCTGGAACCATCGCCTGAAAGCCCACCAGTAACAGCAACATGAGGAGGCAGATGGCGAGTGAGCCCGGCAACGAGATCGCTACCGTTGATATTCACTCCACGCGAGAGCAAGAAGACATGAACGAGGTCAGTCTTATCAAGCTCCTGAGCCAGAAGTTCGCCTGCCTGGAAGTCATTCATGCCCTTTTTAGGTTTGATACGCACCCCGTGGAGCGAAGTCTGTTCAAACTGGATTGCTGTGGCGACTAAAGAATCGTCGAACACCTCTGTATTAGAAATTTCTCCAGCAGTTGAACAACCCACGAGATGAGCGTAAGGATAGGTCTGCTGGATCTTCCGAAGTAGGGACCGCTCTTTGAGGAGTGATGGGCTCCCAAACAGCAGCAGCAGTTGAGCTGTATGTAACCTGCCAGGGGCTGCGGGCTCCCATTTGTTATCTTGCCATAGCGTATGCTCTATTTTCATTTACATCGCTCTTTCGTGTTAGTTAGGAGGGGTCGTTGACTGCTTGTCATACCAAATTAGGAAAGGCAAAACCTTCTGCCTTTATTTAATGTAACTCCATTCTTATCTAAAGGGTACTATCAGAAGTGAGTGATTGTATAGTGTTGTGGTACTTTTGAGGTGCTTCTATTTTTGTAAGTATAGAAGCGTCCCTTAGCAATCTTCTCGTCCTGGTTGATAACGTCTTTCCTCTTGTAGTAGTTGAGTCACGATTCCTCAACTCAGTTCGTGTGAAATAGTGTTATTCGGTAACCGAGTTCTTGTATAGAAAGAAGAAAGGCAGAAGTTATGCAAGCTCAGGGTAAACTTTTAAATGGATTTCGTATAGCCATACTAGTCTCCGACGATTTCGAGCAGGCCGAGATGACTGAGCCGCGCAAAGCCCTTGACCAGGCTGGAGCAACAACAAAGATTATCTCGCCCAGCTCCGGGCAGATCACAGGCGTCAACCATGACGAGAAGGCTGATAAATTCGACGTCGATCTAACCCTTGATCAGGCGAAGCCCGATGATTTCGATGCTGTTCTGTTGCCTGGTGGAGCATTGAACGCTGACTTTATGCGTATGAACCCCAAAGCTCAGGCATTTGTACAGCAGATCGACAAAAGTGGTCGTCCAATCGCTGTAATCTGCCATGCTCCCTGGCTGCTGGTCTCGGCCGGTCTTGTCAAGGGCCGTTCGCTCACTAGCTACCACACAATTCAGGATGATATTCGCAACGCCGGTGGCAACTGGTCAGATCAAGAGATGATCCGCGATTATAACTGGGTGAGCAGTCGCAGCCCTGAAGACCTTCCTGCCTTTAATTCGGCCATGATCTCGCTCTTCGCCGAGTACAAGCAAAACGGCAAAGTTCAGGGCCAGCATCCTCAGGACGTAATCTCTGCGTAGCGACAATCCCTCGCGGTTGTCGTTCTGCTTGACTGGATGCGCGTAGCGACACAAAACAAACGCCGTTGTGTTTTTGGTGGAGATGGGCACGGC
>CAXTXB010000546.1:3637-4235 GCA_964247965.1 uncultured Dictyobacter sp.
ACTGCCTGGTTGTTTTTGCGCCTGATCGCGGCAATCGCCTCAAATCTGAAGCTGGGTTCAAGCGTTAAAACGTAGTACAGATATATATACTGGATAGAGCAAAACATGCTTTCTGGACTATAAATGATGTAGAGAAGAATGGAGGTTACATATTATGACAAGTGAGTCTAAGACAACAACCGACCATAAGATTATCCAACGATGGGTGGAGGAGCGTGATGGGAAGCCAACATCTGTTAAAGGTACAGAAAGGGATGGCGAGGCCGGCTTACTCCGCATCGATTTTCCTGGCTACAGCGGTGGTGACAGGCTGGAAGAGATCTCCTGGGATGAGTTCTTCAAGAAGTTTGATGAGAAGAATCTAGCTTTCCTTTATCAAGAACATACTTCAAGCGGTGAAGAGAGCCGTTTCTTCAAGCTTATCGGCAGAGATAGCACTGAACATAAAACAGCCACTCACAGCAAAACTCATACCGCTGATGAGACGCACAAAGCGGCACAACACGCAGAGCATAAAACCGAAGACAAAGCCCATAAAGCAGAGCATAAGTCAGATGACAAAGCTCATAAGTCGTAACGTAAAACCGAAGATAAGACA
>CAXTXB010000547.1:0-4229 GCA_964247965.1 uncultured Dictyobacter sp.
GCAAAAGATTGTACAAAAATGTGCGAATTGCAAAAAACTTCTTGATAAGGGCAAGAGCCGCGTGAATTCGCAGAGCACAGGAAGATGGAGACGATGCGGATCAAACACGTTGTAGAAGTTGTGGTAACGTCCAGCAGTGGTTATAATGGATGAAGAGCTAGAGAATATAACGCTCTACTCTTTAAATACGTGCTAGAGATATACTGATCGTGCAAGCAATTGCCCGTCTGAAAAATATTATACAACGGGATACTTTGATGAAAAAACGCTATTGGTGGCAATCCTTATCGCGCTTCGTGCTGTGGTCGCATATCATTGGAGTGGTAGGTTTTTACCTGGTAATCTGGCTGCGCACTTTACCGCGCCGAAAAGATCAGCTTCACATCCTTCCTCGTCAGGATGCTCTACCGTCTACCGCTGATAATCCGTCTACTGCTGATAAAGCACAACCGCTGGTGTCGATTATCGTTCCCGCACGCAACGAAGAGCAGAATATTCGTCGGTGTGTGCAATCTTTGCTAGAGCAGGATTACGCCAACTACGAGGTGATCGTGGTTGACGATGGCTCTACCGATGGGACAGAGTCTATCCTGGACGATCTTGTGCGCGCTCACCCGCATGGGAAGCGGCTCTGGGTGCTGCGTCTGCGTGATCTGCCCGCTGATTGGGCAGGCAAGCCGCACGCTATTCACAGCGGTGTGCAGGAGGCGCAGGGAGACTGGCTGCTCTTTACAGATGCCGATACCTGGCACGCTCCCAATGCTCTACGCTCGGCTCTAACGCAGGCGTTGGATGAGCAGGCCGACCTTTTCACGCTCGGTTCAGCACAAGACTTGCCCACATTCTGGGACCGTGTCTTGATGCCCATGGCCTATCTTGGCATAACCATGCTGTATCCTCCTGCCCTGGTTAACAATCCTAACAACCCGCTGGCCGTCGCTAATGGACAATATATCCTCATTCGTCGCTCGGTCTACGATCAACTAGGGGGCTACGCTCGTCCTGAACTGCGTAGCACTCTGCTCGATGATCGTGACCTGGCGCATATTGTGAAGAGTAACGGCTTCCGCCTGCGCTTCGTTGACTCGCTGGGACTCGTGCATGTGCGCATGTATCGGAGCTTCTCTGCCATCTGGCACGGCTGGCGTAAGAATGCTTATCTGGGCAATAGGGGAGGCCTGGCCTTCGCCCTGCTGGAACTCTTTGGCTTACCCATGATCTCTATCGTCCCGTTCTTGCTGCCGCTCCTACCCAGGCTGATAAGGACAAAGCAAGGGCCAGCCATCTCTATGTCAGAAGCTGTCTCAGCTACTGTGCTGGAATTGACGCCATTGCTCGCCTATCGCCTCTGGCTTAATCGTTCGTTAAACGTTCCCTGGTACTATGTGTTCACCCATCCACTGGCGGGGGCAGTCTTCGAAGGTATTCTGGGGCAGTCGATGCTTTACATTCTTTCTGGCAAGGGAGTTGATTGGCGCGGACGCCGCTATCGCCGCGAAAGTGGCGTAACAAAAGTTATTGTGCCTGGAGAAACGATACACACCTTATAAAAAAATATACCTCTTGCATCTCACAGTGGTAGCATTGGGCCTTGTGGCAGAGGCCATGCGAGAGGTATATACACTAGTTATTACCCTGTTTTTGCCCGATCCTCAATTTTATCCTGTACAAGCGTACTAATGATTGTATCCAAAGTCTACAGGCTCTTTATACGTTCATTGTCCAAATGTCGTCAAATCTATCCCTAACTGGCGAAACAAACCGTTGATCCGTCCATCTGCGGCCGTCTGTACATTCATAGAGGCGATCTTATCCTGATTCACCATAAAAGAAACATCTTCAGCCGGCATCGAGATGCTATTGCCCGTCTCAGGAATAACAGGCGTGCCCATGGACGGTATAAGAAAGCTATCGGTCTGATAGCCCGTAATTTGCATGACACCCGTAACACCCTTGTCCTCCTCCGCCACATTATGCAAATTAAAGATGAGACCCGGTATCCCCTCTTTTAACCCGGTAATCAAACTCAAAAATCCCTTCTTGTCCAGCGGCCTCGGCGTCCAACCAGTAAAAATAAAATCATCACTAAGATAGTCCCGCGCCTCATCCAAACTATTCGACTCAAGTGCTCCCACAAAATTCTTCACCGTATCCACAGGTACATTTGTCGCACTCATACTTCTTTCTCTCTTTCTCTTACTAAATCATAGTACATGTCATCACATCTACAGAATACACGATAGATGAACAGCGCATGTATACTTGCTCTGTAAAATCATCAAGCTATATCGGCTCTTGATATGATGACTCATATCAAGATGGTCTTTACCCTACACTATCAGAAAGATCACTTGCGTTTTCTGGAGTTTCATGACACACTACTAACAGAAATTTAGTTAATAGTTAGGAGCGCATACTGCTTATGGCAACGTTACAAGAAATGAGAGAGGAAGCGGGCCTGTCAGTTTCCGATCTAGCAAAACGTGCAGAAGTTGATTATAAAACTGTAAAGAAAGCCGACGAGAGTGGTGGTTCAATTCATCGATTTAAAGCTATTGCAATATTAAAAGTCCTGAACCAGGAATTAGGAACGGAGCATGAGCTTGAGGACATTGACGGCTTAACACTTCACTAAAGAAATATTCGTTACTGTGCATTTCCCCCTATGTGTTGTTTTCGTGTGATGAGGGCGAGCAGAATAGGGTAGACGAACGCTATGTGTTGTTGTGGCTGTTGTACACCGATGATGTCGTGAGGTAGGCGATGGCTTGCTTCGAACTCGTACATTTCGCAGTACCTTAATCCATGCTTTCGCCACCTGTTTATTAAATTACTTACGATAACATTGTTCATTGCCGGGTCGGCTGCGTTGGTTATGGTTAGTACTGACTGCACCGCAGGTTTTGTCTTGAGGGCCGCATCATAGACGAAAAAGCCTAGATGCATCATGGTGGCGAGGCCGCGAGTGGCAAAGCCGGGATATCCAAAACGGGAGCCGTGAGTGCGCCGGAAGCTCTGTGTCATGATGTTGGGCAGTAAGTAGAGCAGGTACATTACAAGTCTGCTGACGTTGGCACCCAGCCGTCGATCAATCGTAAAGGCGGGCGCGATGAGAATGGCCCTATCGACATCGCTGCGGTATTGTGCGACCCAGGCGGCCATCGTTCCGCCAGCTGAGATGCCTGCGTAGGTAACGTGCTCACCCAAGCCGTGTGCGATATCAACCATGAGCGCACTACTATCGCGCAACTCCTTCACAGTGAGATATTGGAGATCGGTCGTCTCTGAGTCCGCATACCCATTATAAGGCAAGCGTGGAATCAGAACGTTGTATCCCTGCTCGAAGAGTAAGGTGCCGAGCTCAACAAATTGCAGCGGACAACTCGTTAAGCCATGTGCTAGAATAATTACCTGTTCAACCTTGTGTCCATGCGTGAGCACGGTTGTCTGACAGCCATTGTAAAGCTTTAACGTCTTCTCGAATGCTTGTATGTGAGCAATCTTTTCCATCGCCACATCGTGTTCAGCAATCTGACGCGTTGGAGGAGCCTGTAGTTTATGAAAAAGCATATTTCCTGCAACTTTTGCTGTAATGGTGCCAGCGGCAACGAGTGCCGCAGTTCCTAGTGCGAGTTTCTTGATACTGTCGGTATTACGCGCAAGTTGGAAGCGCGTTGAAGGATGTTGCAAATTACGTCCCTTTCTTTACCAGCCCCATGTGCCTGGACTACCTTTGAAGGGTCCAACAATATTACTCGTAATCCAGCCTCCATAAAAATCACCTTCTTGAGATTGGACTTTCTCATTATTGACGTAACAGGCGTCCATTTTGCCGGGGTAGAGGGCGATGTAGTTTGCCATTGTTTCATAGCCCGGAGTAGGGTTACGATAATACCAGGCTCCATTGGGAATGGTCTTTTCTCCTACTTTGATGGTGTAATACGAAGCATCACCCTTAAATTCGCAATAGGTGCTGCGTGACGTTGGGATAAAGTAGTTCATCTTGATATCTTCAGGTGGAATATAGTACACCGGTGGATGACTGGTCTCTAGCACTCTTTTGGCACGGTGAGTATCAGCGATAGTGATGCCGTTGAAAACGACTTGAATATGGTTGCTACTATCCTCTAGCCGTGGTGGGCGAGGATAATCCCACACAGACTCCTGTCCCGGTCCGGGCTCAATTCTTCTCCGTAACATGTCAGCTCCTTTATATCATTATTATAACT
>CAXTXB010000548.1:0-4221 GCA_964247965.1 uncultured Dictyobacter sp.
AGATTTCAGGGAATGGGCTGATGCCAAGGAAGAGCTTCATCCACTCCATCCAGCGTGGCTGCGTCTGTCGGAACATATTTCCGCGCAGCGCTCCGTCCATTGCTCCCATTGAGCGGTCATCCTTTTCTTCTTGCATCGGGAAGTATGACTGCATAACTTGTTTCAACGGCTCTTTCTTCGGAGCCTTGTTAAACTTATAGTCCGTAGGATACTTCTGCACAGGCGTAGCAAACGTTGGGTCCCACGAAAGTTCCTGAATCTTTTGATACGCCTTAGTGAGGCTATTACGAGCCATATAGATGTTTCTCCTTTTCCGACTGTCCTGACGGACAGTCATCCTCCAGACATGCTGAACAGGCGTGTCCGATATAATGATATCGATCTCCTACAACTGATTCGACAGGTCCTTAGAAGCTGGTAACTGAAATCATATTCCAACCCAAATACAGTTTGTAACTCCGTCGTGCTACTGCAACAATACCAGAGCCGGGTAATAAGTAAGTGAAAATAGAGGACATCCTGGTGAAAAATTGGTGAAAATATGTAACCTCTTCCGTCCTGGCATAGACAAAACGTTACACGTTGATATATAGTAGTGTGAGAATGTGTAACCTTGATGTCAACTTTTGATAGGTGCAACTATTAAAAGATGACATGGAGTTTCTATTTATAGGGTTGAGTAGTAGAAACAGGCTCAAAGCTATTTTTTTGCACATTCTCTCTATGTCCTTTCCATGTTCACTACATACAAAACTTCGTAGTACAGAGAGCATTTGATGACGGAGTCGCGGTCTTCGTGCCCTATCTACATTGAGGTAGAGAGATGATTAATCAACAGCCAAACCCGCATTTGTCTATCGCCTCACCTACAGAGATTGAACATACTGCGCGACAGTTGAGGATGATTCGTGATGGCTTTTTAACTTCAGGAAGCCTCACTAGATATAGCCCTCGTCTGATTATTTTGGACTCCTGGCAGCGTTGCTATACGCTGCGCGTCAACCCATCGCGGCGTTATGCACCACTTGCAGTTGCTCGTGAGGCCCAACTGGAGCATTTACGCAACACAAACGAGGTGCTGATACGCGCGGCAACTCAAATGACCGCGCACCTCAGCGAGTTTCTGGCTGGCTCAGGATACGTGGTTGTTTTAAGTGATGCTAATGGTTGCTTGCTAGATGTAACCGGTGATACAACGATTCGCCGCCGGCTTGCGCGCATTGACTTCGTGCCAGGTGGTAACTGGAGCGAGGCTGCGGCTGGTACTAATGCTATCGGTACGGCCCTCGCCGATGGTCACGTAGTCCAACTTATGGCGGCAGAACATTACTGCGACGGATGGCAAGATCTCACCTGCACTGCCGCGCCTATCCGTCATCCGTTTACAAACGAAATAGTGGGTGTTCTCGATGTAACAGGGAACTATCGCCTCATTCGACCATTTCTTACGAATTCTCTGGCTACTGCAGCCTTAGAGATTCAGCAACGGATGCGCACCTTACTTACCACAGGAAGTCGAGAAGAGCATCGAAGAAGCCTTGACAAAAATGCTGTTTCCCTTCCCAAACATATGTCAGAGATCGATATGAATATGAGTGAAAACCGGCATAATGTGTATGAGATTCAGGGGGATTCTAAGGGAGATAACAGGCAAACACCTTTTGATCTGCCGCAGTATAGTGTAAATGATACCGAACGCCTGGCGGCAGCGGCTGGAGCGGTCAGCGCCAGCCTGGATCTGGATATCGCCCTTGAAAAGGTGGCGGAGCAGGCTGCTCATCTTTTACAGTTAGAGAGTACTGCGGTCTTCTTGTTTGATGAAGCTGGTGAGATCACAACATTGCGTGCCTGGTCCAGAGAGAATTCATTCTGGTTGCAAGGTTTTCGTGATTTAAGAGATCTGTTCGGGCAAACTAAGGCTATCTCACTTGTACGCGAACGTGGCGAACCCGTGTTTATAGATGATATCCTTTCTTCTCCACTTCTCCCAGCTACCTTTCTTGCTCATCTGGGTATTCGCTCAATTGCCTTGCTGCCTCTTGTAACGGCACGCGGCGTTATTGGTTTTATCGCCGCGCCTAAGCAGAAGCCCTACCATTGGATACTTGATGATGTTCGTCTGGGCTTAGCCCTTGTCGCTCCATCTGCGACAGCAATTGAGTACGCGAGGCTTTTTAACACGTTGCAACAACATAATAGCCGTACTGAAGTACTCAATACCATAGCGCAGCTACTTAATACACTGCCCGACCCCAACCAGCATCTTCATCTTGTTTTGAAGCGGATCACAGAGATTATGAACCTGGATGCGGGTATAATTCTGCTTATCGACCAGGATACCGGTGGCTTGACTGTCGTTGCACATTGTGGGCTTTCACAAACGGTCTCTCTTCATTTGAGCGAGCACCCTATGAAACAATTCCACGAGTTAGCGTGCCGGGTTGTTGCAACAGGCGAATCACTTCAGCTTGATGATACGAGGGATAGGCAAGACTCCTCATATAATCCTATGTACGCGTCAGGCTTTTCTGAGGCGTTGATCGTTCCTCTGACTGCTAATACTACAATTCTTGGAGTGCTACTTGTTGGAAGCTACACCCTGCAAGCTCTACCCGAAAGTGACCTTGCTC
Organism: uncultured Dictyobacter sp.; assembly: GCA_964247965.1. Taxonomy (GTDB): domain Bacteria; phylum Chloroflexota; class Ktedonobacteria; order Ktedonobacterales; family Ktedonobacteraceae; genus Dictyobacter. The sequence goes on from CAXTXB010000548.1 coordinate 2,631, forward strand.
TCTTCACAACCATTGGCCAACAACTTGGTTTGACGTTAAAGAATGCCCAATTGCTGCGCTCTGCAAGCGAAATAGAGGCCTTACGCGAAACAGAACGTCTCAAGAGTGGATTCATCGCAACCGTTTCGCATGATCTGCGCTCGCCGCTGACTGCTATCCGTGCTTCGGTCGATAATCTGCTCGATCGAGGAGTGATTCAATCAAGCGGAGGGCAGGAACACCTTTTGCATAATATTGCTGATCAGGCTGGAAGACTTGGACGGCTGGTTGATCAGCTACTAGACCTCTCATGTATCGAAGCTGGAGCGCTCTCGCTTGATCGTGACTGGACCGAGTTGCCTGTGTTAATATCTGATACATTGGCAAAATTTGAAGAACTACACAATGTTTGCCGGGTTGAGCGTAACCTTTCGGCGAAACTACCTCTACACTATGTTGATCCAGACCGTTTTGTTCAGGTGTTATGGAACTTGCTAGAAAATGCCAGCAAGTACGCATTACCTGGTTCATCCATCAAATTGGAATCCGACTGGGTTGAAAGTGAAGTTCTGATCAGGATAGCCGATCGTGGCCCCGGCATACCTCCTGGAGAGCGTGAGAAAATCTTTCAACACTTCTATCGTCTGGACCGGGATCGAAAATCACATACACAGGGAAGTGGACTCGGCCTTGCTATCTGCCGTGGAATTGTGCAGGCTCATGGTGGGCGGATCTGGGTAGAGGAAAGACCGGGAGGTGGCAGTATTTTCTGCATCGCATTACCTCTTCCATCATCAAATTCTCTTGGTTTGGAAGGGTTGGAAGAGCATGAATTGTGCTCTATAAGCACCAAGGAGAAGTGATGCTATGGTTCATGCTCACCAGCGCATTTTATTGGTAGATGATGATCCAGGTATTATGGCTGCGGTTCAGCATGCCTTAACTACCTACGGATATACAATGACCACGGCTACTGATGGCGCGGAGGCCCTGGATGCGTTTGACCGTGAATCTCCAGATCTCGTTTTGCTCGACCTGGTAATGCCCCACTGTAGTGGCCTGGAAGTTTGCCAGCATATTCGTCAATTCTCTTCAACGCCAATTATTATACTGAGCATCAAGGGAAGCGAGGCTGATATTGTCTCTGTACTTGAACTGGGAGCCGATGACTACCTCGTCAAGCCCTTTCGCCTGGCCGAACTGGTGGCACGTATGCGTGCAGTACTGCGCCGTGGAAATAAAAAGACTGCCCAACTGGTCGTTTGCGGTGATTTAGAAATTGATACCGAAAAACATAGGGTAACTATTCGTGGACGTAACGTTACCCTCACTCCCATAGAATATGCCTTACTGGCGGAGCTGGCCAAAAATGTTGGGCGCGTACTTACTACTCATCTGCTCCTGCAACGTGTATGGGGTCCTCAATATAACGATGCCACTGAAGGAGACTATGTCAAAGGCGTTATCCGTCGCCTACGCGTAAAATTAGAGCCTGATCCCGCTCATCCTCGCTATATTATCACTGAACCCTATCTTGGTTACCGACTCAACGATTCTCTATAAATACGGGTCGCCCTGAACTTTTAAAAAAGGATGACCATCGTGTTTTCCC
>CAXTXB010000549.1:0-4206 GCA_964247965.1 uncultured Dictyobacter sp.
GTGTACGCAGTTGGGCGATATCGAAGTCAGGGGGCAGGCGATAGCCGATGACGAAGTGTGTCTGCTCCTCCAGACCATTCTGGCTACTATTAATTGTGCGTAGAGAGGGCATCAGGGCCGCGAAGGTCGAAGTTCCCGCGTGCTGCTGATTCCACTCGGCGGCATGCAGGCGAACGCGCTCCCAGAACGCGACTGCGATCTCGTTGCTGCTCTGTGCCGGGCCGGCGGTATGGCTCAGAGGAATCGTTACGCAGCCGTCGACTAGCAGACGACCTTTGTAGCCAATCGTTACTGACTGGCTACTGCTTGGCTCTCCGATGATGCAGGCGCAGGGTTGATAACGATCGACGACGGCGCGCGCTCCACGCGAGGTTGCGGCCTCTTCTTCTACCGCACCCACGACCACGATTGGACGGGTAGATGATCCCGTACGAGCGATCCTGGCGGCGGCGCAGAGAAAGGCGGCCAGGGGACCCTTCGCGTCGACGGCACCACGGCCATATAGGATGCCGTTTTCTAGTCTTACAGGAATATTGCCGGGGACAGTATCCATATGACCAAGCATTACGACGGGCTGTTGTTTATTTTCAACTTCAGCATGTGTGCTGGCAACGAAATTGCCTGCTTCATCCACATAGGCGTGCAGTCCGGCCAATTGTGCCTGCTCGACCAGGTAGCGGGCCAGGGCTCCTTCCTGACGAGAGAGGCTAGGTATGGTAAGCATGCTACGCAGGAGTGCGACCTCGGCATGAGGATCTGCAAGCCCCAGATGGCTCTCCGGGTCCTCTAGCGTATGTTGTGTGAATCGAGCGGGTGCACCCAGAAGTTCGGCGATAACGTCAATGGCATGGTCCAATTGCTCCTGCGTGATGACCAGGGGTGGCAGTAAGCGCAAGACATTCGGGCCAGCAGGCAGGGCCAGAATTCCCCGCTCACACAGCGCCTCCAGGTAGGGCTGGACGCGTTTTTTAAGTTCAATCCCGATCAGCAGGCCACGGCCACGCACCTCGCGGATAAGCGGTGAGTTTAGCCCGCGCAGGCGTTCGACGGCGTGAGCGCCAAGTTCGGCGGCACGGGCGGGCAAGTTCCCTTGTTCCAGGATGTCCAGCGTGGCCAGGGCGGCGGCACAGGCCAACGGGTTGCCCCCGAATGTGCTTCCATGCGAACCTTTCACGATCCGACCACTCTCCATCACCTGGTTGCCCAGACAGACCGCACCCATCGGAATGCCACCGGCCAGCGATTTGGCGAGGCAGAGGATATCGGGCTGCACGTTGTATTGTTCGCAGGCGAAGAGCGTGCCTGTGCGGCCAAAGCCGGTCTGCACTTCATCAACGATAAGAAGTGCACCACGCTCGTGACATAGGGCGGCAAGAGCCTGAATATATTCGACATCGGCAACATGGACGCCGCCCTCACCCTGTACCAGCTCGATGAGCACCGCCGCAGTCTCTGCGTTGATCGCTGCTTCGGCCGCCGCCAGATTGTTGTAGCGTATATGGGTCACACCCGGGAGGAGCGGTTCAAAAGGCTCGCGATAATGGGGCTCCCAGGTCGCTGAGAGGGCTCCCATGCTGCGTCCATGGAAGCCGCGCAGGGTGGCGATGATGCCAGTGCGTCCGGTGGCGAGGCGGGCGAACTTGAGTGCGCCTTCTACAGCCTCGGTACCACTGTTACAGAGGAACGTGTGTACAAGGCCCGCGGGCGTGATCTGTGCCAGGCGCTCAAGCAGGCGCGTGCGCACATCGTTATAAAAAATTTCGGGGCAGGTGATCAAGCGCTGCGCCTGGGCTGCCAGGGCAGCGGCGATTTCGGGACGGCCATGACCAATGTTCGCGACACCCTGACCCCCAACGCAATCGACATACTCTCGCCCATCAGCATCCCAGAGTAAAGCACCCAGGCCGCGTACGATAGCTACAGGACGCTTACCGTACACACCACTTGTGTAGATACTTTCTCTCTCCATAATTGTACTCATATCGAGCATGAGAGCCATGAGGGCCTCCTTTCAGATCTTGTTAACCCGGTTGACCAAGCGATACCATTTCGCGCTGTCCTTGCTGTTCAGGAACTGCGGATGTTCTGCTGGAACCATCATTTTCACTGGCGATGGGCGCATTACGTTCACCAGGAACGTGGAAGATGATGGTTCCCGATCCACAAAGGACCTGGCGCAGGGAGGCACTACCGATGCAGATCCGGGAGACACCACCTTGCAAAGCCTCCTGGGCACCGAGCAGTTTCTTGCGCATACGTCCCTTCGCATAGTGCATATATTCATCAAGCTCTTCTGCTGGAATCGTGCGAATAAGGGTCGAGGCATCCTGATGGTTGGCAAGCAGACCAGCCACGTTGGTCATAATTACCAATGCCTCAGCATGGAGTGCGCAGGCCACGGCGGCGGCGGCGCGGTCTCCGTCTACGTTCAAGCGCTCGCCCTCAGGGCTCAGGGCCAGGGGCGCGATAACTGGCGTGTAGCCAGCATTCAGCAAGAGCTCCAGAAGATCGCTGTTGACCTGCTCGATCTGGCCGGTGTAGTCATCGCGCAGGATCTGTACGCGGCCCTCGGGAGTTACTGAGCGCACAACGGCTTTGCGGCGTGCAACTAGCAGGCGGCCATCCACGCCAGCCATACCAAGGGCGTTGACGCCTTGCCGCTGAAGCTGGGCAACGAGATCCGTATTGATCTGGCCCGCCACCGCCATGGCAAATATCTGCAATGTCTCACTATCGGTGTAGCGGCTGGTCATCCCATTTGGAGAGGTGACCATACGCGCCGGATGGCCAAGCTGCTCGGAAAGTGTATTGGTCAGATCCGAGCCACCGTGGAGCAGAACAACTCGCTGTCCCTCGGCAACGTATTGGGCAATCTCACGCACAATATTTTCAGTGGCAATACCTGCGCCGCCGCCAATCTTTATAACAAGCGTCATAGTCAGCTCCGTTTCTTCCTAATTCTCGCTCAATCTCTCTAGCTACACGGGTTAGACCGGGTGCAGGCCGGGAAAACTTAAACCTGATGTTTCGTCCCAGCCGAACATACAGTTAAGGGCCTGCACCCCGTTGCCGGCGGCACCCTTCATCAGATTGTCCAGGGCGGCGATAACCACTACGCGCTGCTGCTCAGCATCCAGCTCGAAGCCAATATCGCAATAATTGCTGCCGGCCAGAATCTTCGGCTCGGGATAGCGATAGACGCCGTTGCGCTCTTTGACGAGGCGCATAAATGGTTCATGTTGATACGCCTCGCGATAGACGCGCCAGAGGGCACGCTCATCCAGGTTTTCATTCAGAAACACATGGGCGGTTACCAGGACCCCGCGTACCAGCTCGATGGCTGTAGCGGAGAAGGCGACCGTCTGCTGCAACTCGCCCCCGACCGGTCCCAGTTCTTGAATCAGCTCCGCAGTATGGCGATGCCTAGTTGGCTCGAATGAACGGACAGCTCCACTGCGATCAGGATGATGGCTAGATGGCCCGGCATGCGCACCTGCGGCGGACGAGCCAACTTTAGCCTCCAGGACCAGGGGTATGGTCGTATTGACGATACCAGCTCGATACAGAGGAGCCAGGCCCAGAATTGCCGTTGTGGCCATACAGCCGGTGCCACTGACGAGATCTGCTTCGCGCAACTCTGAGCGATGAAGTTCGGGCAGGCCATATACGGTCTCGGAGAGCAACGCAGGCGCTTTGTGGGCATGACCATACCAGTGCTGATACAGCTCCTGCGAATGCAGACGAAAATCGCCGGACAGGTCGATGATGCGCGGCGCAAGCGAGCGATAGCGATCTATCTCGCCAGACGAGACTCCGTGCGGCAGACAAAGAAAGAGCAGGTCGCAAGAGGTAAGGTCGTCTGGATGACAGAAGCGCAGTGTTGTAACCTTGCGCAGGTTTGGATGAGCACTATGCACAAAATGACCAGCCTGACTCCCCGACGCTATCTGCGTCAGTTCCACCTGCGGATGGAAGAGCAAGAGACGAATCAACTCGCCACCGGTGTAGCCCGAACCACCAACGATTGCAACGCGTATACGACTCACAGTGCCACCCCTTCGCGAACAGAACTTCCCCACACAGAACGTACAATATACTCAAGCATCTCCTGCGGAATATTCACACCCGTCGGAGCTATACTATTCCGAAATTCCATCGTCGCATTGATCTCGTTGACCAACAGACCCTGCTCAGGATCTTCCAGCA
>CAXTXB010000550.1:0-1339 GCA_964247965.1 uncultured Dictyobacter sp.
TATTTCTAGAAAGCGAGACAACCATGATCATCACAGATGTGACAACCATCAAGCTGCGTTTCCCAATGACGATGCCAATGGCTGATGCCATCCACTACATGCCCGATCGTCCCACCTTGCTCGTACAGGTGCATACTGATGAGGGTATCATTGGCCTGGGCGAGGCCGCGGCCTACGGAGGTTTCCTTGAGAGCCTTGAGTCTTTGATCACGGGCGAGCTGCGCCGCACGATCCTTGGCCTCGATCCCTTTCATGTTGAGCGCCTGTGGCAGTTGATGGCGACTCGCGCCCAGCAACGCGGACGCCGTGGTATGTTGATGATGGCGATCAGCGGCATCGATATCGCTCTGTGGGATATCATCGGCCAGGCCACGCACACTCCGCTCTATAAGCTGCTCGGTGGCTATCACGACACGCTTCCCGTCTATGCCTCCGCCGGCTTCTATGCGGCCAACAAAGATATATCTGCACTCGCGGCCGAGACGGCAAGCTACGTTGAGCACGGCTTTCGTGCCGTTAAGATCAAGGTCGGCCGTCAGCCCGAAGCGTTGCTGAATCCTTTGCTGAATATGCCAGCCGCCGATTATGCGACGGTGACCTTCGCGGAGGATGTGGCCCGCGTGCATGCTGTTCGCAAGGCTATCGGACCCGATACGAAGTTGGCGATTGATGCGAATAATGCCTGGACTCCTTCGCTGGCGCTGGCGTTTATGCGCGAGGTGGAGGATGCCAATATCTACTGGCTTGAAGAGCCGGTCGCTACCGATGATCTCTCAGGTTCGGCCTTGCTGGCTCAGCAGCTTACGACACCGGTCTCTGGCTACGAGACCGAGACTGGCCTGCCCGGCTTTCGCGAACTGATCACCCATCGGGCCGTCGATATTGTTCAGCCGGACGTTATCTGGTCAGGGGGCATTACCGAGTGTCGCAAGATAGCGGCCCTCGCCCAGGCCTTTAACCTGCCGGTTATTCCTCATGTGTTCTCGTCGGCGGTGAGTACGATCGCGAATATGCATTTCATCGCTTCGATCCCCAATGGGAGCTGGCTGGAGTGGGATCAAAATCCAAATGCGCTCCGTTCCGATCTCTTTGAGGAGCCGCTTCTCCCAGATTCACAGGGCAACGTGCGCTTACCCGAACGCCCCGGCCTCGGTGTTAAGCTCAATCAAGAAACAATTGCTCGCTACGCTATTGATCAGCATCGCTTTTAGAATGTGTCAGACTCCAGTCGCATCTACCTTCGTAGTGCATGAGATTGCGTAGCTTCGCGGTTTTTAAAAATTTTTATTATTGTTTTTTGGGGGGGTTTTTTTTTTGTGTGAGGTTTGTGTGGGGGGGG
>CAXTXB010000550.1:1349-4189 GCA_964247965.1 uncultured Dictyobacter sp.
ACCCATAAATCTTATTTAAAAAAAAAAACCCCCAAAAATCACTATTATAACTTTTTAGAACAGCGCGAATTCGTAGAGCGCAAAGCTGTTACGCTGAGAGGGCCTGTCGCTATGAGATAGGCGATTGACGTTTGATAGCAGCGTACTATAGAGTATGTGTAGTTATATAAAGAGCTGCACACAGACAGGTGCAGATCGCAGCACAAACAGCAGTGGTGCTTTTATCTTCACAAGGGAGGAATCTGCAATGAGATTAACAGGCAAGGTTGCAATTGTTACAGGCGGAGCTCAGGGCATGGGCCGCGCCATCGCGTTACGCTATGCGCAAGAGGGTGCAAAGGTCGTAATCGGCGATCTGAAGCAGGCCGATGCCCAGAAGGTTGTCGATGAGATCGTTGCGGCGAAGGGCGAGGCGCTGGCGTTACCGGTCGATGTACGCGACCAGTCGCAGGTACAGGGTCTGGTTGATGGCGCATTAAACACCTTTGGGCAGTTAGATATCCTCGTCAACAACGCTGGTGTGGGAAAAATTATTCCGTTCCTGGAGACGACCGAGCAGGACTGGAATTTTATCTTTGATATCAATTGCAAGGGCCTTCTCTGGTGCAGCCAGGCCGCTGCCCGCGCGATGATTCAGCAGGGTCGCGGTGGCAAGATCATTAATCTGGCCTCACAAGCCGGCCGGCGCGGCGAGGCCAACTTGCTGGCCTATTGCGCCAGCAAGGCCTGCGTGATTAGCATGACCCAGTCCATCGCCCTCGCCCTGGCTGAGCACAAGATCAATGTCAACGCCATCGCGCCCGGCGTGGTCGACACCCCCTTCTGGGAAGAGGTGGATAAACAGTTCGCAAAACTCATGAACGTACCCGTCGGCGAACCTAAACGCGCTGCCGTAGCCGCTATCCCCCTTGGGCGCATCGAACAGCCAGAAGACGTCGCCGGCGTCGCCACCTTCCTCGCCTCCAGCGATGCAGACTATATCACCCAACAATGCATCAACGTCGACGGCGGCAACTGGCCCAGCTAACAACCCAATCCTCGCATAGCAGCAATCCCTCGCGGTCACGCCGCGATCTAGCGGATCGGAGTGCTCACACGGCTCCAGAGGCTAGCTATCACGACAACTGCAAGGGATTGTCGCTACGCGCAGTCAGCCGGTCGTATGAGGGATTGCGAAACAGGTTAAGATTGTACCCTCTGTATTAGTACTTTTCTGTTGTTTTCAAAACTACTCAGCGTCCTCTCTCTTTCGATATAGTACCTTGCTGGATGTAAGCAAAAGGGCCTGTGGCACTATTCGTACTCGAAGGAGAAAACTGTGTCAAATACACAAAAACGACAGCACAAACGGATCTTTCTTTCCCTTGTTGCTGGCCTGGGGGGTATTTGTGTAATACTTCTAGCCACGATTGTGGGCGCAACTGTACTACGTCCTCAACCAGGCGGTGCGCATGCCGCGGACGTTTCCGATGGACAACCGATGAGCATGAATCAGCAAAGCATGCGTGCGAGCATCGTGCCGATCCATTTTATGTATGACCTGGCTATCAATATGGATGCTCAGAACGCGGGCACGATGATGAAAAAGAATCCTATGGCCTGCCTGACTAACGTCCAGAAACCTTTGTGCTACAGTCCACAGCGCCTGCGCCGGGCATACGCGATCCAGCCTCTGCTCGATCAGGGTATCACGGGCAAGAATCATGCAATCACGATCATTGATGCTTTTCAGGACCCGAAACTGCGCTCAGAATTGCATATGTTCGATCAGATCTTCGGCCTGAATGATCCTCAATTGAATATTATCGCTCCCGCTGGCCTGACGCCCTTTGATCCAAACAATCCCGACCATGTTGCCTTCGCCGGCGAGATTGCCCTGGATGTCGAGTGGGCGCACGCGATTGCGCCAGACGCTCCTATTAATCTGGTCCTGGCAAATATACGCGGCAATACGATTCAGGATGAGCTAAACGCTATCCTGCAGGCCACGCGCTTCGCGGTTCAGCATAATGTTGGCAGCGTGATTTCGCAGAGCTTCGGCATTAGCGAGTCTTGCGCCGGCAGAAATTTCATTCAGCAGGAGCACCAGGTCTTCCAGCAGGCCCGCGCGCAGCATCAGACGGTCTTTGCCTCCGCCGGCGATATGGGCGCGGCAACCGTGCAGTGCGATGGCAATGGGAATACTCAGACGATTGCGCGCGGCGTCAATGTGCCTTCCAGTGATCCTCTGGTATCGAGCGTGGGTGGCACAACGCTACAGTTGTCTCCCACGGGTGACTATCTCAGCGAGAAAACCTGGAACGATTCGGAGCAGGGTCATGGCGCAACCGGTGGTGGTGTGAGCAGCTTCTTTCCCCAGCCCGCCTTCCAGCAGAAAAGCGTGCAGAGCGATCATCGCGTCGTCAACGATCTCTCCCTCGATGCCGACCCGCTCACAGGCGTGCCCGTGGTGAGCAGCGAGGTTATGCCCGGCAAGACTGTGCTCATTCCAGTCGGCGGCACCAGCGTTGGCTCGCCGGTGGCTGCTGGCCTCACCGCGCTCTTCGATCAGCAGGCTGGCAAGCGCCTGGGTTTCCTGAATAGCGCATTTTATCGCATCAGCCGCAGCAACGTGTACGCACAGGCCTTTCATGACATCCAGAGTGGGAATAATACCTTCACCTTCCAGGATGCCAATGGCAAGGTGGTCACCGTCCCCGGCTTCCCAAGCGACCAGAATTGGGACGCTCCGACCGGCGTCGGCACACCCATCGCCGCCAACCTGGCGAACCTGCTGCCACAATTCCAAACCGATAACGATGGTGCCCGGCTGTAATCAAGAAGATGTAAGTCAATAATGG